>JBJHCR010000483.1:0-3684 GCA_050486105.1 Vulcanimicrobiota bacterium | reverse complement strand
TACCCGATGAGCATGAGCATGGGAACGAAAATGGGGGCGGTCACGGCCCACTGGGCCGAAGCACTTCCTAGCATCAGATTGACAAAGCAACACATCAGAATGAAAGGCACAAAGACGATAGCCCCGGTGAGATCGATGGCCCGCAACAGGTCGGCCCCGGCCACGGCAATGATGGCTCCAAGGTTGGTCCAGTTGAAAAACGCCACAAACTGGGCGGCAAAGAACACCAGCACGATATAGAGCCCCAGCGAACTCATGGCGTTGGACATACCTTTAATCACATCTTTGTCTGAACGCATGCTCCCGGTAACCCACCCATAGACCACTCCGGGCACGAAGAAGAAGACGAAAATGAGAACGACCATGCCCTTGAGGAAGGGTGAATTGAGGACGTCTCCGGTTTCCGGATTGCGCAGCACCCCGTCCTCTGGGACCACCCCCCAAAGGACCAATAGGGTCAAAACCACCACTGCCAGAAAAGCCAAGACCAGTCCCTTTTTCTCCTTGTCATCTAAGGGCTTCATCTGGTCGTCCCCCTGATCCAAGGCCCCCTCTTCGGCCATGCTCGGGTCGTAAGGCCCCAGTTTTGGCTCCACGATCTTTACCGTAACCCAGGTGGCTACTCCGGTGACCAGAAAGGTGCTGGCGATCATAAAGTACCAATTCACCGCCGGGTGGACGGTGTAGGTGGGGTCGATGAGCCGAGCCGCCTCTTCGGTGATCCCAGCTAGCAAGGGATCTACAGTTCCTATCAAAAGATTTGCGCTGTATCCCCCGGAGACCCCGGCGAAGGCCGCGGCCATGCCTGCCAGGGGATGCCGGCCTAGGGCGTAGAAAATCACACCCGCTAAGGGTATCAAGACCACATAGCCCATTTCGGAGGCGGTGTTGGAGAGCACCGCGGCAAAAACCACGGCGAAGGTGATCAGCTGCTTGGGAGCCTTAAGCACGATCCCGCGAATGAGAGCCGTGAGCAAACCTGAAGCTTCAGCCACCCCTACTCCCAGCAAGGCCACTAGCACCGTGCCCAAAGGGACAAAGCCGGTGAAATTGGTGACCAGACCTTCCATGATGCGGCGCAACCCGTCCCCGTTCACCAGACTGACCGCCTTGATGACCCCGTCCTCAGATCGGCCTGCGGCCCCTGGCGGGCGGGGATCCAGGACCTGAAGGTCCATCCATCCAGCAATGCCGCTGACCACGATCACAGCGAAGGCAAAGAGGGCAAAAAGACTCACGGGATGGGGAAGCAAGTTTCCGAGCCACTCCACCACATCCAAAAATCTGGTGAAGGCATCTCGGGGCGCTCGTTCCTGGGTTGTGTCGGGACTCTTCTCTGGCTGCTCCATCGCCTTAAGTTAGGAACCCGGACCGACGATCCTTCAGCGGCAGAACAACTGCCTAGAAGGCCACCTCCTTCGAAACTCTGGAGCAACCAGGAATCCCTTGGTCGTCGGCCAAGAAGCAAGCGGAGAAAAAAGTATGTCAGACAATGAAGTTCAAGAATCCTGGCTGACCGATATGGTCGCCGATCTTAAGGTGGTGCGGGTGAAAGACGCCATCAAAGAAAAACTCATCGCCCTGAGCCCGGAAAAGCAGAGCGCCTACTGGAAAAAAGAGGTCCTGGACTTCTACGGCTGGGAGCAGTCCGACGACCCCGAGGTCTATCATAAGATCTGCACCGGGTGCCACGAAGAAGACGAATTCTACGCCAACACCGAATCCATCGTTTATCTGGCCGACCCCAGCGAGCAGGACACTTGCTTCAACATAGGGTGCGGAGCCGGGAGAGTCGAGTTTCATTTGGCTCCCAAGGTTAAGGCGATTCACTCGGTGGACTTTTCCTCCACCATGGTAGACCTTGCCAGAAAGAAATGTTCCATCTACTCTAATGTCACCATCTCTCAAAACGATGGGGAAAGCCTGGCCCCCCTGTCTGACGAAAGCTCCGATCTCGGTTGGTGCGAGTTAGTCTTCCAGCATGTACCACGTTATGTCACGGAAAGCTATTTGAAAGAAGTCGTCAGGGTCCTAAAACCCGGTGGTCGATTCGTCTGCAATATTCCCAAATTAGACCGATACGGGAACACCGTAACCTGCGGTGGTTTCACCCGGCGACAAATCCTAAAGATGGTGGAGTCCCTGTTCTCCGAAGTTGACCTCCTCAACCCCGACAACCCGTATCATCATGTCCTCCTTCTTCGAAAAGCTCCCTAACCTTTGACCCCTTCGGGAGGCGGAAGGTGGGGGACCAGGTCGATCACCTGAAACGACTCAAGAGTGATCCAGGCCACGAAGAGAACATAGAGTAACAGCAAGACCTTGGCTTCATTCCGACTGAGATGCATGCCCGTTCGCATCATGGCGAATAGGATGAGGGTGGCGAAAGTCAATGCCGCCATCATGGGAGCAGCTACTGAGTAGTTGATCACCGCAACACCGGCGATCAGCACTCCCACTGGAATGCAGACCAGAAGATCGAAGATGTTGCTGCCCAGCACGTTAGCCAAGCTGGTGACGGCGTTCCCCTTCTGAGCTGCCCGAATGCTGACGAAGGCATCCGGGACACTGGTTCCGGCGGCCACCACGGTGATACCCCATAAGAAGGCCGGAGTTCCAAAAATGTCGCCAAAGGCGATGGCCGAGCGAACCAGTCCTTCTACCCCCACCAGGATGATCAGCAGGCTGCTGCCTAGGCGAAACCACTGTTTGGGGGCCGAAATCTTCTCCTCGCGTTCTTCGGCCTCGTAGTCCATGGTGTCTTGCCACTGTAAGAAGATGTAGAGCCCGTACATCAGCAGGGGAATAAGGGCAATGGTTCGGTCCATCTCACCCAGGATGGCTCCCCCGCTTCCGGACCTCTCCACCGGGTTATAAATGGCCGCAAACGAGAAGGTCAAAAGCAGCACCGAAATAGCGATCATATAGAATTGGGCTTCTTTGTAGACGAGATCTCGATTGGACTGAAGCTGCTCTTTTCCCGCAAGTCCAGAGAGACCGGGGATCACCAAGATATTGAAGATGGCTGAGCCCACAATGGCTGCAACTCCGAGTTCAAAGGAACCGTGAACCAGAGTGGCGATCACCGTGGTGGCAAGTTCCGGGAAACTCGACCCCACGGCCACCACCACCGCCCCCTGGACGATGGGAGGAAGCTTATAGAAGGCCGAGAGCTTTTCGCTGGAGTCCTCGAGAAGTTCGCTCCCCTTCCAGACGATGCCGGTGGAAACGATGACCAGGAGAACGTAAAAAAGTATGAGCACTTCGAGAACCTAACCTCAACAGAAGTCTAATCGCAAAAATTCCTAACCACTTAGGTTTTCCCTTTAATCCAGATGATGCGCAGGAAGGCCGAAGGATCGTGCCTCTACAGGGATGGAGCGCAAGGCCGGGTACCCAACGAAGTTGGGTGGCGCTTCGAGGAGCCGGGTACCCGGCGGAGCTGGGTGATAGTGGATCCTATTTGAGCACCGCACCCAGAGGGTACCCGGTGCAGCCGACGTAGCGATCCGCCGGGTACCCGCCGAAGGTGGGTGATGGTGCGAGACGAGGTTTTCCTGCGCATCATCTGGGTTTAACCTCAATGCCCATGAATTAAGCGATCCTTTGGAGCTGAACAGCGTTTCGTAATATTGGTGGTAGCTCTTTGTCTGAGCTTCGTTTTCTAGGGTATCTCGTCATTTT
>JBJHCR010000482.1:0-3714 GCA_050486105.1 Vulcanimicrobiota bacterium | reverse complement strand
AAACTGGAACGCGCCGTCTATATCAACCCACCCGAGAAGCGAGCCGAATGCTCTCTAAATTAACACAAAAATCTGTCTCAGATCCCTTGACACGCTCCGGGTAGAAAACAGAAATGACACGCAAATGTCAATTTAGAAAACCCCCTTGCTGAGATTGTCTTTCGGGACCGCTTATCGAGTGAACACTCAACTGCGACTGCCCGGTGGCTGAGTTTCCGATAATTCAGTAGGACAAAATTCGAGCTGGCTTTGTTGTCAACCTGCCCAAGGCCTCGAATTCAGCATCACCACAAAGGAGACCCTCAACGCTCTGCGGGGTTCTACTGCAAGAGCTGGGGCTTCCTGGGATGGTGGAGTCTCAACGTTGGTCCTCCCCTCCAGTCTCGTGGAGCAGGGTCTCAGCGGAGGAAAGACGATGAAGAGAACTATCTGGAGTCTGCTCCTGAGCCTAACCTTGCTGCAGGGGTGCTCTAGCATTCGGGCCGATTCCACCGAAGCGGCACCGCCAACCCCGAACGCCGAAGCAGCACTGAGCGAAACCAGCGTTGAGGCTCACCAAGGTTCGGAAACGGCAGTGACGGAGACGATTCCCCAACATCAGGCTGACATCACCGAAGTAGGTGTTGTCGGCAAAGACGTCCCTTACGTCCCTACACCCTATGAAGCGGTAGAAAGCATGCTGGATCTGGCCCAGGTCGGCAGTGACGACGTGCTCTATGACTTAGGTTCAGGAGATGGTCGCATCGTGATCGCAGCAGCCCAACGTGGGGCCAAAGCGGTAGGGGTCGAACTCGACACCGCGCTGGTCCTCCAAAGTAGAAAGAACGCCGAGGCCAAGGACGTTTCCGAGCTGACCGAGTTTTACCAACAAGATCTTTTCGAAACAGATTTTTCCGAGGCTACGGTGGTGACCATGTATTTGCTCCCCAGTATCAACGCCGAATTGCGTCCTAGACTCTTGTCCCAACTCAAACCGGGCTCTCGCATCGTCTCTTATTCCTTTGACATGGACGGTTGGGAGCCCGACCATAAGGAAGTGGTGGGTGTGAGGCCCATATATCTCTGGACCGTACCAACCAAGGCAAGTGATTGACCTTTGTTAACTTCCATGTCATAGCCCTTCATACCGCTCCACCCCCTTACCACCTTAGGCTGGTATCCTGTGTTCGTGCTCGTCGATACTCAAAGTAAAAGGTATCCACAGACTCGCTCAAGCTGCCCCTTTTCTCAAGGCCAAGCCGAAGCTTCGGAAGGCTCCTTGTCCCGTCCAAGGGAGGGCGTCTCCAGAGGCGAGTCGGCCTGCCCATTTCTCGCAGCTCAAGAGAGGTTGAAAGCTCTGTCGGCTCTCGCCGGTCCCGTCGAAGAGAATTCGATCTCTTTGATGAACTTGTCATCCCTCAGCGCGAACGCCCTCCACGACGCTGCGCAATGCGCCAGCAGTGCGACCCCCGGCGCCACGACCCTGGCCTTGGCCAACAGCCTAGGGGTAGAATTTCGCAAGGAAGGCCGAGGGCTTGACGTCTGGCGTAAGAAGTGGAAGCCGGTGTCTCCCAAGCGGGCCCTGGAGTTGGTTTCCAAGTACAAGCCCTTGCAGGCCAGGCAAGGCGAGGGGAAATGGTCCACTCTGAACAATATGGCGGACCTTCAAATGCTGGTTCATGAGGCGAAACGAATCAGTAGGGGCAGCAGTGACCAAGACTCCACCCGCGCCGTCGCTCAAAACGTGGCCGCAGGTGTCGTTGGGGGTCCTGCAGGCGTAGGACTTGCCGCCTGCCCCGCCCTCGGCAAAGACCCCGACCGGGTCGGACTCTTGTCGTTTGCCCGTGGAATGGTGCGTCACTACGACAACCCGCTCAGTTTTTTGAAGGAGTTCCACGCCAAGCACGGTCGTGCTTTTGAGGTCGGTACCCCGACCCATGGCAACTTCCTTTTTGATACCCGTACCGACAACCTGGTGGAGGCACTCGCTCAGACGGACGGCAAAGAGGAACTCTGGGAGAAGTCTCCTCTGCAAACTCACGGCGCATCGTTTCTTATAGGTAAGAAGAACATGTTCGCCAGTGGCGGCGAAGACTGGAAGGTCATCAACGATAGCATCAGCCCTCATCTTAGAGCGAAGAACATCAGGTCCCCTGAGATGCTGGAGAAGCTGACTGGAATCTTTGACGACCATATTTCGGAGCTAAAGAAACGGGTGTCGACTGCTCCCGAAGGTAGGCTTGAGATAGACGCCCGGTCTGAGATGCAGACAGCCGTGCTGGATGTGGCCATGCAACTTTTTTTCTCTACCAAACTTCCTAAGCACAGCCTGCGCGACTTGCAAGAAGCCTTCAATACTCAGATGAGTTGGTTGCCCGAAGAAACTATCAATCCCACCGAGGTGTCCCTGGCTAAATTGCCGGGCAACAAGAAGCTCCGCGACGCCTACAAAACATTAGACCAAGCGGCCGACACCATTTTGCAGCAACGCAAATCAACCACCGACAAGCCGAACGATATGCTGGACTCCATTCTCGCCACCGTTGACCCGGAAACGGGGAAGCCGTTCTCTGAGCAGAGAATCAAGCACGAGATCCTGTCACTTCTGCAAGCAGGCCACGAAACCACCGCGACCATGCTCGGTTGGTCTGTGCTGATGATGGCCCAGAACCCGGAGGAGTACGAAGCCCTGCAAAACGAGGTCGACACCACCGTTGGTTCCGCCGCTCCCACAGTCGACCAACTCAAGGAGGTGAAGCGTGCTGATAACATCATAAATGAGACCTTGCGCCTCTACCCTCCCTTCTATCTCTTCATGAGGCAAGCCAAGGAAGACACGACTCTCGGGGAAGGGAACCACAAAGTTCAAGTGGCTAAGGGCACCACTCTGGTATCCAGCCTTTACGAGATGAATCGTCACGAAGAAACTTGGGGCAAGGACAGTACAGGTTTTTTTGCCAATGAATTCCACCCGGATCGGTTTTCCGAAAAACCTCCCGAGCGGTTCATTCCCTTCGGAGCCGGCAAGAGAAGCTGCGCCGGACGAGTCTTGGGTCTGCTGGAAGGCAGTTTGATGCTGACCCGAATGGCTCAGACCTTCGACATCGAACCCTCTAGGCATCCTATCGAGATGAATTCCGATCTCTCCATCCACCCTAAAGATGGGAAAGTCACCCTCAGTCTACGATCAAAGGATGGAATATCTCCAAGGGTGTGATTTCTGGGCCTCGGGCATTCACTTTGGCACAAGTCACACCGGAGAATTGAAGCATATTGACATGGTTTGGGGTCTGCATGAGGGTCGTACATTCACTCCAAATCGAGAGAGTGTCCCCCGAAGTTCTTGGCCCAACTCGGGGACCTAGAACTGAGCATCATCCATACTTGAGAACTCAACGGAGTCAACCCGTTCGACCACTTCGTCACTCTCGGAGACCAGCCAGCCGAGGAACTCTTCATCAGCTCAGTGGCTGGGATTCCGTGGAACGACAAGGCCGTTGCAGGTTTCGGCCAAGGAGAAGTCCATGGAAGCTTCTCGGGTCCGTCTGACCCCCCAAGCCACCCTCCGAGTGCAAGACGCCTCCGGGCGTTCCGGCCCGGAACGTTCTTTCGCCGTTGATTGGTAAGAAGGGTGGTTTCGGCTAACCGCGGACAAGGTGTCGGGCAACTCTTTGTTCGGGCTAGGAGGCTGGCCGGAAACCCCCTTGACAATGAAATTGTTCCTACTTGCAGACT
>JBJHCR010000481.1:0-3739 GCA_050486105.1 Vulcanimicrobiota bacterium | reverse complement strand
GGCCTCCGCATTCCCCTAGTCAAGCTCCGCTCTGGAGACCGTTGGAATGAGGATCTGCTGGCAATAGCCCTCGCCAACATGAGGTCTCCGGATGACCGAAAAGGGGACCTGCTGGCTCAAGAATCGGCATGTCGTATCGGTCGATTGGGACTGCAAAGGGTCTTTAAGGAGTGGTCAAACGCCAAAGTTGAGTCCTGGGAAAAGGGTCAGAAAGCGCTCCTCGACAGCTCCGAGGCTCGACTGCGAAATGAGCTTTCCCAGCTGTTACCCAAAAGGAGGTCAGCGGCGTTCGAGGACCTCTTGGAGACCCCTGAAGGCCACCTGCCCCTGAAGGTCTGCCTGGCCCTCGATGAACAAGGAAACCTGGTTGCAGACTTCAGCGGGACGGCCGCTTCGGTGACCTCATCGTTCAATGCTACCATTGCGGTCACCCAAGCGGCCCTAGTCTACTCGACAAACTGTTTGCTCTCGTCTCCTCACCCCATAAACGAGGGCTTTCTGCGCTGCCTGAAAGTGCGATCCACTCCGGGCACTTTGGTGCATGCCGCCTATCCCAACCCGGTAGCCGGGGGAAATGTCGAGACCTCTCAAAGGATCGTGGATCTGCTCTTCGGAGCCTTGGCCCAACTTCTTCCTCAGCGGATTCCGGCGGCCGCTGCCGGCAGCATGAACAATCTCAGCTTCGGGTTCGACGACGGCCGAGTACATTATGAAACCTCAGGGGGAGGCTACGGGGGACATCCTCGGGGTCCAGGAGCTTCCGGCCTCCAAGTTCATATGACCAACACCTTGAGCACCCCGAGTGAAATCCTCGAAGAAGAATTTCCCGTTCTCGTTCTAACTCACGGCTTACGCCTGGACTCCGGTGGACGCGGGCTTCACCCGGGAGGCAACGGAACCATCCGGCACCTGAGATTTCTCCAAGCAGCGCACCTTTCGTTGTTGTCGAGCCGTCGAGAAACGACTCCCTACGGACTCCAAGATGGGGAGTCCGGCCAAGCCGGGGAGCAAGAGGTTCGATACTCGGGTCAAGAGGCCTGGACTCCTCTGCCGGCTTGCTTTAGCCTCAGACTCGCTGCGGGCAGTGAGTTCCGCTTGAAAACCCCGGGAGGCGGGGGTTGGGGCAAACTTAGGGTCTGGCCAGGAAGTACTTCCTAGTTTCGAGTGCGGAAGCGCCCGGGCCACCCACGCAAGCCCCGGGGCCACCGTGGGTGTGGCAAGGCGCTTTTGACGCGGTTTGTTTGACACAAATCAGGAGAAAGCAACGAAGCCAGCCGGGATGGATCCGCGCTCCAAATCGGTAAGTCATTCCTGGTCAGATCCTTAGGTAAGAGGGAACGCCAACCGCAGAGCAAGGGAGTTCCCTGAGGACTGAGAAGGGGAAGACATGAAAACCTTAGCTTACGGAACCCCCTCTCACACCACCCCCCTAGGACCGATGACGATAACTCGGCGAGAATCCAGCCCGAAAGACGTCAAGATCGAGATCCATTACTGTGGGGTATGTCACTCCGATCTTCATCAAGCTCGAAACGACTGGAAGAACACGGTTTACCCTTGCGTCCCCGGGCACGAAATTGTTGGGGTGGTAACGGAGGTCGGCTCGGAAGTTCAGAGGTTCCAAGTCGGCGACAAGGTCGGAGTTGGCTGCATGGTGGATTCTTGCCGCACCTGCCCAGCCTGCACCGACCACGAGGAACAGTTCTGCCACCAGGGAGCAGTCTTCACTTACAACGGACCCGACAAGCACCTGGGAGGGCACACTTTCGGGGGCTACTCCAGCAGCGTAGTGGTAGACCAGGATTTCGTGCTCAAGATGCCGGATGAAGGGGATTTTGCGGCCACCGCTCCCCTCTTATGCGCAGGGATCACCACCTACTCACCTCTCAAGCGTTGGAAAGTTGGTCCTGGGCAGAAGGTCGGCATTGTGGGTCTGGGAGGTCTGGGTCATATGGGAGTCAAGATCGCCAAGGCTTTGGGAGCAGAAGTCGTTTTGTACACCACTTCGCCTTCCAAGAAAGCAGACGGCGAGCGCCTCGGTGCCGAGCATGTGGTGGTCTCCAAGGACCCAGAGCAAATGCAGCAACACGCTGGAACATTGGACTTCATCTTAGACACAGTTTCGGCCAACCACGATCTCAATCTCTACCTAGCCCAACTGAAACGCCACGGAACTCTGACCCTGGTGGGGGCTCCCGAGGATCCCCTCTCCGTAGCCGCTTTCAGTGTCATCTTTGGATCCAAGAAACTTGCTGGTTCCCTGATCGGAGGAATCGCTGAAACCCAAGAGATGCTGGACTTTTGTTCCGAGCACAAACTGGTGTCCGATATCGAACTCATCACCATAGACCAGATCAACGATGCCTACGAGCGAATGCTCAAGAGCGACGTAAAGTATCGTTTTGTCATCGATATGAAAAAGAGCTTCCCCGACGCATACTGATCCTTTCGCTCTAATGCTCTGCATTCCACGGGCAGAGAAAGCTGTTGCGGAGCCTCAACAAGATCACAGAAGCAACCGGGGGCGAAGGTGCTTTGAAAGAAGATTGTTGGGGATCGCCGTGACCAGAAGATCTCTCAACGGTCGCAACAACACATTATCATAATGCAAGGCCGAGCGGAGAAATCGTTCGGCCTTACTCGAGCGCTCCCACTCTTTCTGGCATTGCTCTGCAACCCGAGCCTCATCCCAGGTTTCCCTGCCTAAGGCTTCAGTTAGGATCTTGAGTTGTCGCCCAACAAAGTCCATTTCCCAATCGAAGGTCTCAAGGATTCCCGAACCCCAAGCCGAGCGTCCCAAAGCGAAGCATCTCCGAGCAGGAAAGAAGGTCAAAAGTTCGGGGTCTCGTTCGTAGGTGAACTCTATCTGCTCTTCAGAGACATTGTCAAAGAGAGCCTCCATGTCGCTCCCGAACTCGGAAAAAGTGCTCTTGAGATCGGATATCTTTAGCCGTGCCCCGTAGGGTGAGCGAAAGCGAAACTTAACTCGAACCTGATCGTTAGGGAGAGGGACCTGCTCCACCGTCTTGCCCAGAGACCAGCGATAGTCCCACTGCCTGAGATTCAAGAGATCGCTGCGCCGGAAGGTCCAACAGCCCACCGTGGCGGGATCCCCAGCGGGGTGCTCCGGCGGCCCCACAAAGGCTCGACAGCGAGAGTTCTGCCCGTCGGCGAAAATAGCCAGGGCGCAGACCACCTCGGAGCCATCGCTGAGGCCAAGTTCTAAGCCGTCATCCACCACGCTCGTTCGGGCGAGGTCCACTCCCTCCGGGAGAGTCTGGATCTTCTTTGCTTCTGCTCTGAGTTGCGAAGAGAAGTCCCGCGCTTCGAGTGCCGGGAGGTCTAACTGCAGAACCTGCTTCCCCCACCTATCTCGAACTACGCACTTGGAAACCTCAACCGTGCCCCTCCCCTGCCCCAGGAGGGACAAGGGCGCGACAACTCTTGGGGCGATGAGAACCTCCGGGGGAACGGAAACCGCATCGCTCGGCCTGAGATGGAAAATGCGCTCCACCTCCGACACCTCAGACAGAGCTACCATCGCCCAATAGGCCTCAAAGCGGGAGCCAACCACGAGAACATTCATGATGGTTTAGCAGAAATCCGAGTCTCGGTGCTCACTACTGTTCTAGAGGGCCAACCGGAAACACCCATAACATCTTGCTCGTTCATTATTGTCCCTGTGAAATCGTCCATTTGTCGCCAAATATTCTCGATATTACGCAAAAATGTCCAATTC
>JBJHCR010000480.1:0-3760 GCA_050486105.1 Vulcanimicrobiota bacterium | reverse complement strand
CTCCTTATTTGTGTCAAACAAACCGCGTCAAAAGCGCCTTGCCACACCCACGGGGACGCGGGTACCCGGCGCCTCCGCACTCGAAACTAGAAAGTTATTCCTGGCCAGATCCTAACCTGGTTAGGAGGCTAGGGAGCACTCAAAGAAGTGGGCATAAAGAAATGGGAAGCCGATGAGTTCGGTGGTGGGGTGAAGGGGGGATCCCAGGGCCTTGAGAGCCGCCAGATGTTGGACTCGGTAGCCGTTGTTGTAGATATATCGACTGAAGTGATGTCTGGTATTGGCGATATCGAGCCCCAGGTCTTGGAGATCAGTCCAAAATTGCTTAGGGGTCTCCAAGAGCCCTGGATAAGTGGTGAGGAACAGGCGGCTGCTCTCCTTGGGTGCAAGAGAAGTCTTGGCGCACTCCAGAAAGAACCTCATTCCGTCGTCGGCGTACGGGGGATCGGTGGTGACCGCATCGTAGGCTTCTCGCATGCTCTCCGGCACCCCGTGCCTGAGGTTGTGCTCGAGTACGGTGAAACGGTCCCCTCCCTTGGCCTTCAGAAACGCCACCAGATCCGGGTCGAGTTCCAGCACATCTACCTGCAGTTTGGAGTCGAGTTCTACGAGTGCCAAAGAGACCAGATCGTCGTCTCCAAGGACCAGAACTCGACTGCCTGGTTCTAGGGCTTCGATCATCCGTTCCGCCCGTTTTTGGGTGGTGTGAGGGGTGCAAAACTGCTGCTCGTAGCGCAACTTCATCGCCGGACGGTCGAAGAAAAGGCGAACCAGGCTTGGTTTGAGGTCTCGGTCTTCGGATTCGAGGTCATAAGTCAAGAACGCTCGCACGTGATCGAAAAGGAAATCTACCAGGCGAACCGGTTCGTGCATCAAGGGGCCTACCGATTCGGCAGGGCCCTGATATGGGTGCGGCAAGCAGTCTCGATAGTACAGGGTCTCGGCGGCAGCCAGTAGGTCCAGAAGTCCGTGCTTAGTGCTATCGAATTGCTCGGGCTCAACTCCAGAGTTCCTGAGAAAAGTGCGCAAGGCCAGTTCCAAGCGGAGCACGAAATCGGGGCGTTGGGGATCTCCTTGCTCCAGAATCAGGAGAGCTTTCCGGGCTCGAGCAAGCCATGGATCCTCGCCATTGTGGCTCTCGGTCCATCGCTCGAGTTTGTTCCAGCTGTCGTCTTGGGCCAGAATTCTGGTCCCGAAGGCCAGATTCTGGAAGAGAATCTCGTTAGGGTTGTAGCCGTAACGCGCGTCTAAGTGTGGTGAGAGCCAAGAGCTTTTCATATCGCTCAAGACATTCTCGAAATCCTGCTCATCCCTTCTCGCAGGTATGGAATGAAGCTCAGAGAAATTACTGACCTGTGAGGTGAGGAGAAAATTATGTTTGTGACCAGCGCATCGGATCATCCGATCGATCAGATTCGGGCCGGCCTGATGGCCGCCATCGGTGGTGAGGATTCGACGGAACTCTCAAATTTAGTAGAGCGGCAAATGACCATCGCTAAGCGGGAGATCGAACAGATCCCCGAGCGAGCCCAGAATCGTGGAGACGAGTTCGTAGAATTGGCGAAGGTTTCCATGGAGGGGCTTTTGGGGGCTCTTCGTGAGTATCGGGATTGGCTTGAAGCGGTGGCTGAGGGCTTGCGCACTTCGGATACTTCCGTTTTGGTTAGCTCCTACGAGAGTTCGCATGAAACCTTGCCCCGGCTCAACTCGGCCATGGATGCTTACGGCAAGGTCTTCGCCTCCTATGGCTCTTACCGCTCTCCCTGGGCCAACACTATCGATCGCATCGCTGAAGCGATCCGAGCCGGAGACGTGCCCTCTCGGGCTTGGCGCGAAGTGATCGTGCAGTCCCGCACCGGTTTAACGGAGAAAAGTTCGAGTTCGGCGGCGGTCCCCTTGCCTGGCCGCACGGCCTTGTCTGAGACCTACCGCGAAGCTCTCGATACCCTAGAGTCCCTTAAGGGAGTAGAGCCGCAGAGTGAAGGAGCGGTAGCAGCGGCCCTTAAGGCTCTCGATGACCGCTTGGGACAGGCAGAAATGCTCGAAACGCTTATTGGCTCGTCTCTGGAAGCTCCCACCAAGATCCCGGCAGCCAACGTGCTGATCGCTCTGGCTGAAAAGCTCTTGGCCGGGGAGCTCTCGGACCGGGTTGCCGAAACCTGTTTCGACGACTACAGCGAGGTGATGGAGCAGTTCTCGGAAGGCTTTGAGGGGTCTCTGAGTCGACCGGTGGATTCAGCTTTGGTTCAGGAGGAAATTCCGAAGACTCTCGACATCATTGATGCCCACTATCAGGCACTCGAAGATCTCATCGCCGCCTTGGAGGAGAACCTCGCCGATAAAGCTAGGGAGCAACTCGAGAAACTGGTCGAGACCGCCAAACAGCTCGATGAATCGCGACAGGTTTACGAAGCGGCGGCCCAGCATCAAAATCATGTCCTGTGCCCCTCCTGCGGACGCTCGAATCCCCCCGAGAACCGGGTCTGCGAAGCCTGCGGAGAGCAACTCCCTCGAGCCGAAGACCCTTCGGCGCTGGCCTCCTCAACGTTCTCCATGGTCAGTGGTCCGGCCTTAGAAGAATCCCAACAGTTGGTCATGACCGAGAATGTGGCGCGTCTGTTTGAAGCCTGCGATGCCATCTACTTGGGCCAAATCTCGGATCAGCAGTTCGCAGAAGAACTTAAATTGGCCGCCACGGGACTCAAAGAATACGCTCAGGAACTCGACGAAATCGCAGCCACCGCTATGGATGAGACCAATTTCACCGAGGAGCAATTGGCGGTTTGGAAATCCCAGCACTTGCCCTACCTCGAAGACGTGGCCCTGGCATTCACCCAGGGAATCTCCGAAGCCGAGGAGGGCCTGCGCAGTATGGAGTTATATTTCCAAGACCGGAACGAGCAGTGCCTCATCGATGGGGTGCGGATGGTTTGGGAAGGTCTGGGCTCAGTGCATCGAGGCTACTTGTCTCTGTCGAGCTATAACGAGATGCTCCAAGATGTCATGGAGGAAGCTGCTGAGGAGGGCTTGCTCACCGAGGGATAGCTGAGAAGGCTACATTCATTTGACAAAAAAACCGGAAAGAATGAAGGCTCCCATGACCCAGGACCATCTGGTCATCCTCCTGAGGGTAGTTCTCGGGACCCTGTTGTTTTGGGCTGGGGCTTTTAAGATTGCCGACCCTCTGAATTTTTCCGAAGTCGTTTCTAACTACCGTTTGTTGCCTTCGTCACTCATCCTTGGAGTGGCATTCTTTTTGCCTTGGTTTGAAATCGTGGTCGGCTTATCGATCCTCGCCGGAGTTTACACTCGGGCTGCGTCTCTGGCAGCAGCCTTGATGTCCACTGTTTTCGGACTGGCCATTGTAAGCCTGATGGTAAGGGGGATCGATATTTCCTGCGGCTGTTTTTCAGGTGATGCGAAGGCCAATTGGAGCCACGTGCTACTCAATGGAGGTATGGCCGCAAGCGCCCTTTTCATAGGCCTTAAGGATCGAGGCCACTGGAGCCTAAGCAAGAGATGGCTTTCCATCGAAGCTGCAAAACTGATCGACGAAAAGAGTTGGCTTTTCCTCTTAATTCTGGTGTTCCTCAACACTAACACACTCTCATATCAGTGGGGGCTAAGTCAGTCTTCACCACCGTCTGAGGTTGTGCCTCAAATCCAGACTCTGGTGGGTGAGCCCTTCGTTTTTCTTGAACCCACCCTTGATCTCGGAAGGATAGGCCAGGGAGAATCGGTGACTCGAGTGGTGCAGTTT
>JBJHCR010000479.1:0-3762 GCA_050486105.1 Vulcanimicrobiota bacterium | reverse complement strand
GAACGCTGATGTCCCCATCAGCGGAAAGTGCTACTCCAGCTGGGGCGTCGAGAAGTTCGAAACTTAGCTCCTCTTGGGGAACGTTGAACTCGATATCGGAAGCAGCAGAGACGAAGATTGCCGAGTAAGTGATGGTGTTCTCACCCACCTGCAGCAGTGTCGGGTCGGCCGAAACGAAGAACGAGATTACGCCCACAGAAGTCAAGCTCACCTCTACGGTGTTCCCCACGTTCACGGTGAACTGACCTTGGTAAACCGCCAGGGGTTGCCCATCGGCGTCAATGGCGGTCACCAAGACAGAACGAATATTGGGACTGACTATGAAGGTGACCAACTCGCCGAAAGGTCGAACCTCGGTGAATGCAAGGTTGGACTCGCCTGGGATTACCGAACTGAAAAAATCGAATCTCAACAGATGGGTATCAAGAGATACCGGAGTGACCGTTTGGAATTCCGTTCTTTCGAACCGAAAGTTGAGGACCCCCGTATCAGGGCTAACGACGGCGCCAGGGCCGCTGCCGTGGAAGACTGTGTCATCTTTGCTTCCGCAGCCTACCGACATAAGTGCCACTAAGCAGAACATCAGGATAGAGAGAGCCCAAGGGCTCTTGGAATTGGAAATCATGGGTTTTTCTCCCGCCTTTCTTTTGCTATTGCTAACGAGGCTGTGCGCCGAATCGCCTCGAGTCCAAACGACGCAATTTTTTCGTCAGAGGAATTGCAAATTCGAAGCTCATAGTGGACCTATTTGCAAGAATATGCGGTTCCCATGACGGAAAAAGGGCGAGTTTGGCGATGCGGGTTGATTCGGCGCACATCCTCTAACTCTCACTGACCGTTTGCAAAGGGTACGGATTCGTACTCGTCCACCAGCTTCTTGAACCGGCCGTCGAAGACAAATTCGACCACCAGATCGTAGCGCTCCACATCCTCGAAGGTCCCGCTGTTCAAGACATCTGCTATGGTGAGTTGACCTGCATTCATGGCGGCGCCGATAGCTCCGAGGGTTGGGATATCTCGGTCTCCTATCTGAGGATCCTCGATGAAGTGGCCCAGCCCTTTGGACACCAGCAAGTCCCTCAAGCCAGCATTGTCGTACTCATCGGGGCCATCCAAGAGTTTTCCCTTAAAGACGGCCGCGACCTGAAGAAACAGTTGGGCCTCGGGATTCATTTGGGCATACTCTTGGGCTGCCTGTCGAAGGCTGGTCTCGTCCAAAGGGTCGTAGCCGAGGCTCTCGGCTGCCAATTGGGTAGCATAGTTTCGAGCCACGGCGGCATGAAAAAGGTCGGCTGCTTCCACCAAGGCGAACCGGGTGAACGGAATGGCATCGGCTTGAAAAATGTCGGTTCGACCTTCCAGGGCCCCACCGGCGATCTGGGCCTGGAGATAAGAGTCGAACTCCTGAGGGTCGGTGGGGGGGACCAGAGAGAATTGCCAGGCTCCCCCATAGAGATCGATGGAAAGTCCCGAGGCGCCCTCTCGAACCTGAATCTCCACTCGTCCTTCGGTCTGGTCTTGGTGGTGAGAGATGGTGAAACGAAAGGAGTCGGTCCCCACAAAATCCTGTGGGGGAGTGTAGAAAAAAGAGCCCTCCGAGTATCCTCGGACCATTCCCCCTTGCTGAGACTTTGCCTCGAAGAACAAGGTACTTTGGGCAGAAACGCCGGCTGGTAGCACCCCATTTTCATCGCTGACGTAAAGGGCAACGTTTCGAAAGGTGACAAAGCGGTGGGGGGTTGCCGCATCACTGTTTGGGGAAGCAACGACGGTCGATGTAGCCGAAGGCGGCCCATCTAGGCCAGAGCCGGCTCCGCAGCCCAAAGTGAAAAAAACTATAGCAAGAAATAAATAACCAAGGCTCGTTCTCACGGCCAGCAGCCCTCCCTTTGAGGTCATTTCTACGCGAAAGAGGTTGAGAAACCTCCTTCCAAAGCTCCACCCCTGCCTACCGACCCCAGCATCTTCGAGCGGACACTTTAGAGTTCCAGCCTTTGTCCTTAGACCGCCATGACCACCAAGATTTTTGGTGGACTCGATTCATGGCCCCAGAATCGCCACCGCTCGACACCAACCGGCACTGGCTTGGGCTATCTTGACGGGCAGGCAGCTCACCGTGAATCCGTGGCTCGGCAGAAGATGGAGATTGGCCAGTTTCTCAATCTGGCAGTACTCTTTGTCGATTCCGGCAAAGTGGGCCGGCCAGATGTAGTGGCCATCCTGCGTCTTTTGGAAATCCTTGCTCATGTCAGCGAAGGGTCGATCCAGGGTGTAGGCATCGATACCGATCATCTTGATTCCTTGATCGGTCAGCCAAAGAGTTCCCTCACGTCCCAGACCGGGTTGCTCAAAGTAGGCCGAGCTATCAAGTTTCTGGTCGCAGCCGGTGAAGAGCATCACAATGTCTAGAGGTTTCAACTGATATTCGATCTGCTGCAAAGCCTGCTGCAAATGGTCTACGGTGATCTCTTTCCCGTTGGGGATGTGCCTTACGTCGAGCACCACTCCCGGTGCATAGCACCATTCCAGGGGAATCTCATCGATGCGCTTGGCCGGGACCCCCTCGGAGGTGGGATGGTAATGGTAGGGGGCGTCGACGTGAGTGCCGGTGTGGGTAATGGCGTTCACCTCTTCTATGGCCCAACCGAGCCCGTTTGAGTACACCAAGTCTTCGGCTTGCACCCCGAGCATGGAGCGCATCATCTCAGCTCCCTCTGCATGCTCCACATACCGAATCGAAGGAGGGAGCGGCTCGTGCGCGGCAAGGTGAGCCAAGGGAATGCTCAGATCTACAATTTCAATATTTTTGAACATGGACGCTACTTCGTCTGCAGACATCGAGTGGCCTATCTTCTTAGGGTCTATCCGCTTTGTAGTTCACCTCACCGGCTTGCCGGAAGGTTTTGCACCAGAATGGACAAGTGCTCAAAACAATTCTGCAGCTGAACCTCTTCACACCATTCGTCGGGTTGGTGGGCCTGGGCGGGATCTCCAGGACCAAAATTGATGGCTGGAAAACCGCGTTGAGTCAGTTGGGCCACATCGGTCCAGGCCTGTTTTGGGGTGATCTTCAGACCTTGGTCAACGATCCACTCGGCCCACAAAGGATGCTGGTGGCAGACATCGCCCGCCGGAGCCAGATCGGCCAAGTGAGTCTGGGCGCTCTCCGGGAGATGCGCCTGTATTTCTTCGAGCAGAGCTTTATGGTCTTGACTCGGGGCAAAGCGCACGTTCAGGTTCAGATAAAGCTCTCCGGGCACCGCGTTTTTCAAGGTGGGGCTGCTGACCACGGTGGGGGTGATCACCTGACGGAACACCCGGCCCTCTACCAAAAACTCCTCGGGTTCACGTCCAGACAGATGCTGCAGCAAGGGCAGAGCTTGGTAGATGGCGTTTTCTCCCTGCCAAGGACGGGCGGAGTGGGCTCGGACCCCTCGGAAAGTGACCTCGAGATGAAAAGAGCCCACACAGCCCACCTGAACCTCGCCGTTGGTTGGCTCGAGAACCACCGCCGGCACCCCGGAGAACGGCAAGCGGTCCCCGTCCGGGCTTTTCACAAAAAGTTTCCCACAGGGTTTTCGTATCGCAGTCAAAAACCTGTCGCAGAATCGATTCAATCCAGTTAGCTTGCCTACGATCCTTTCGGGGATCATGCGCTTCATTGGACGGGAGCGGCGGCCCCCCCGGGGCCCCCGGTGAAATTAAAAGGGCGCCCCCCCCAAGAAAACCCCCCCCCCCCCACAAGTAAAGAACCGCTGGGGA
>JBJHCR010000478.1:0-3790 GCA_050486105.1 Vulcanimicrobiota bacterium | reverse complement strand
CTGGAATACGCAAGGCGCCCCCCTGGCAAGGCGGTTCGAGCGACTAGTATCGAGAATACTTAAGCGAGAACCAACGCTGCCAGCACCCAGAGGGTACCCGATGCATCGGCGGCCCAAACCGGGAAGTTATTTCGGACCAGATCCTTAGTGAATGTCAACCTGAGAGTTCAGAACCTCACGCACTTTGCTCAAAAGGACGGTCGGGCTAATCGGTTTGGCCAAAAACGCCGGCGGCCTTTCCAGCTCGTCTGGTGGGAGAACCGGAGGCTCGGTGCAGCCCGAAACATAGAGAACAGAGAGTTTCGGTCTCAAGCGGCCGAGCTGCTCGGCGAGCTTGTGGCCGCCCATTCGTGGCATGACAAGGTCCGTCACGAGAAGGTGAAGATCGCTGGTGAGCTCTTCGCAGACCTTGAGAGCCTCCTCCCCATCGCCGGCTTCCAGCACCGAGTAGCCCTGCCGCCTCAGAATAGTTGCCATAATGTTTCGCACAGGCTGGTCATCTTCGACCAGCAAGATTGATTCGCTTCCACGAAGCGTCACGGTCGGAGGTGGTGCCGCGGGGGCCCCTCTGGCCACTCTGTCCGTCCTTGGAAAATAAAGTGTGAATGTGGTCCCTCGGTCGGGCTCGCTGTAAACGGCGATGTGGCCCCGGCTTTGCTTGACGATTCCAAACACGGTGGCCAGGCCCAGTCCGGTCCCTTTACCCTGCTCTTTGGTGGTGAAGAAGGGCTCGAAGATACGCTCGAGCGTAGCGGCGTCCATACCGAACCCGCTATCGGTCACAGCGAGCATCACGTAGGGTCCGGGCGCGAGATCCAAGTGGTCGGCACAGTAGGCGGCATCCAGGGTCGTATCGATTGTCTCAATACTCAGTTTCCCTCCTTCGGGCATAGCGTCGCGAGCGTTGATGGCAAGATTCATGATGACCTGCTCGATCTGACCTGAATCGGCCAGCACCTTGCCCACCGAAAAATCAGTGGCTACCGACAACTCGATCTGGGCCCCTAAAAGGCGCCGAACCATGACCTCCATTCCCTTCACGACCTCTCCGATGTCCAGCACTTCTGGCTCGACTAATTTTCGGCGAGAGAAGACGAGAAGTTTGCCGGTAAGGTCTTTGGCTCTCTTGCCGGCCTGATGGACTTCCTCAATGTCTGGTCGCAGAGCGTCTTGGCCGTCGAGATCCCCCAGAATCAGCTCGGTATAGCCCAAGATGACGCAGAGGATGTTGTTGAAATCGTGGGCCACACCACCGGCAAGATGGCCTACAGCTTCCATTTTTTGGGATTGGCGAAGCTGCTCTTCGAGTTTGCGTTGCTCGTCAATGTCCTGAAAGGCTCCCACCAGGCGAGTGACGGCTCCGTCGGCGTCGTATTCGGGGTGACCAATCCCTCGAACCCAAACTCTGCGATTATTGGCGGTGATGATTTGAAGCTCTAGGTCGAAAGGCTCTCCCCGATCCGCGCAGCGCTGCACCTTGCGTCGAACGGTCTCTTGGAACTGAGGCGCGCAATAAGCGATGGCCTCTTCAGCAGAGGGGTTGGTGCCGAACGGGACCTCATGGATGGCGCAGACTTCTTCCGACCATGTCCCTTGGTAGCTCGGCAGCTCGATACTCCATCCTCCGAGCTTGGCGGCTCGGCCTGCTAGTCGGAGCAGCGCTTCACTGTCTCGAAGCCTGGCTTCGGCTTTTCTGCGCTCGGTGATGTCGCGAACCATAGCTAAGAGACTGCCGTCAGGCATCATGGTGGCCAGCACCTCGGCCGGAAAGACGGAGCCGTCCTTGCGCCGGAAAATCCACTCCTGGTGAAACTCCATCCCCGCTCTTATGGTTTCGAGAGCCTTGGACACCCGGTGGAACTCGCCCTCGGCAAGTATATGAGAGGCATTGGAACCGACCAAGTCCTCCAGGCTATATCCCAACGTTCGGCACATGCTGGGATTGGCGTCGAGATAGGTGCCTCCGGCGTCTGCGATGAGGATACCGTCGGGAGCGTATTCAAAAAGAGCGCGATAGCGCGTCTCGCTGGCACGACTCGCCGCTTCGGCTTGCAGGCGCTCGGAGATGTCGATGCCCACGCCTACAAGGCAGGGCTTCCCATCGATGACGGTCTTCACTCCCGTGAAATGATGAGGGGCGCCCTTACCGTTCTTTACGGAAAATTCGGCTTCGACGTTAGAGTATCCGGAGGCAAAGACATCAGCGATGCGGTCGGCCACCCTTTTTTTCTCGGGTCCGGAGAAAAAGTCCAGAGGCTGCATGGTCTCTATCTCGGCGGCGCTATAGCCCGTCACCTTTTCAAAGTTTTTGTTCCATCGTAAGAATTTGCCGCTCTCGTCGTAGAGATACAAGACGCCGGGCAGACTTTCTAAAACGGCGTCCGAAAAGTCACGTTCTTGACGCAGTCGCCGCTCGGCCTGCAGGCGCCTCTCTTCGTGGCCGAGATTGTCGAGGGCAAAGGAGATGTCGTCAGTCGCTTCTGCCAACAGCGCGATCCTACGTGCTCCGAAAGCTCCCACTTTTTTGTCGTACACATTTAGGAGGCCTACGATGGCGCCCAGTTCTCGAATAGGGAAACAGGCCATCGCCTGAAAGTCGCCGGATGGTAGTTTGGCTCGCCAAGGTAAGGTGGCGATATCGTTGCAGATATAGGGACGACCCTGCAGCAAGGCCGTGGCCAAATCCCCACGGCTCTCCGCCGTGTGGTCGATCTCGATCTTGGAGACTTCAAGATTATCGCCGCTGATCGCCACGGGAACGATTTCTCCGGTATCGGGCAAGTGAGCACCTATCCAGGCCAGGCTGAAGCCGCCCTCATGAGTTAAGGTGTGGCAGATCTTTTCGAAGAGCTCGGGCCGTGTTTTGGTCCAGACGATGGCTTGGTTGATGTTGCTGAGCGCCCGGTACAGCTGGTTTAGTCGCTCGATCTCTTCATCGCGTTCTCGAAGCGCAGTCGTATCGACCCCGAGGACGGCGCCAGTGAGCTTGTGGGCTTGGCCGCTCGGTTCGAGGGAAAGCTCGCCTCGAATTTCCAGGACGTGAAGTCCACCATCCGGCCAGACCACCCGAAGTTGAGTGGTCAAGGGCTCCTTTTCTGCGATGCAGCGCGCAAGTTCCGTCTCGAGCGTGGACCGATCAGGGGGATGAATGCGGGCAGCGAACTCTTCGTAAGAACCACAAAACTCGTCTTGCTGGAAGCCCCACAAGCTCTCGAGCTTCCGCGACAAGACAAGCCTCCGGGTGGGCAAATCCCATTCGAAGGTCCCCACTTGCACGGCATCTAGTGCTAGTCGTAAATGCTTCTCACTCTCACGCGAAGCCGACAAATTCGCCCCCTATAGCTGTCCGATTACATCCATAATTCGACTTGTCCGTTGTCTAGACCTTGCTTGGCGGGCCTCCGAAGCTCGTCGTAGCAATGTTCGGAGGGCTGGCAAAGGTTGCCGGTTTCCATAAGAGAGTCGTTGCCGAAGCGCCCGAAGCCCAAGACGCTTAAGAACAAGCCGGACTTTCACTTTTACTCTATGAAGGTCTTAGGTTCATCTTGAGAAGAGATGCCAACGTTGAAATCTCCGTCAGTGGCCAGAATGACTCGATTCACCGAGTTCTTCGACTTGTTCTCCTCGGCCACTTGGTAAGCAAGCTGGATGCCTGAAGCCCCGTTGGTACTTCCACCGGCCCGCACCTGATCGATGGCTTCTAAGAGAGCAAGCTTCTTGTTTTTGACATCGGGTTCGAAAACTACTTCACCGCCACCGGCGGGGCTGGAGGGAGCGGTGGAAACGGAGG
>JBJHCR010000477.1:0-3798 GCA_050486105.1 Vulcanimicrobiota bacterium | reverse complement strand
CCTTTGCGCCTCTTCCATAAAGGCTACTCCAAGTTTAAGAAAGGCTCGGTCTGCGTAGCCATTGTGGGAAGTCGAAAGGCAACGACTTTTGGAAAAGACTTCGCTCGACGTCTAGGCAAGATGCTCACCCAAAATGGGGTCTGCGTCTGCAGTGGTCTAGCAGAAGGGATAGACGGGGCAGCCCACTGGGGCGCCCTCGAAGCTATGGACTCAAAGACGGGAGACGCACCGCCTCTGGGAGTTTTGGGTCACGGGTGGAACTTCTCCTACCCTTGGCGACACCGTGACCTTCGTCGACGATTGGAACTCGAAGGGGTTCTGCTCTCGGAGTTCCCCCCTGAGCAAGCACCAAATCGCTGGAGCTTCGTAGCCCGGAACAGAATCATTGCGGCCCTCGCCAACCACGTGGTGGTGGTCGAAGCAGGAGCCAAGAGCGGCTCCCTGCACACTGCAGATTTTGCCCTCGACTTGGGTCGCACCTTGCATGTCGTTCCCCATCGTCCTGGACAGCCGAACAGTGAAGGTGTCTTGAAACTGCTCGAAGAGGGAGCTTCTCCACTATGCTGTCCCAAACGCTTCTTAGAAGCAGTAACAGGCCGTCCCACCCTCAGCTCCGCGTCCCCCGAGTCCAACCTTTTTCAACTTGACTCCACCCAAAAGCAAGTCTTAAAGTGCTTGCTGAGCAACGAGACAGAGCCCAACCAAATCGCTCGAACCTTGCAACTCCCTATCGCGGACACAGCAGAAACCTTAGCCTGGTTGGAGATCTCTGGCTTGGTTCAGCGAGGGCAAAACGGAGGCTGGGATTTGGTCCAATGGGATCTGGTCTCTAAGCTGCTCGGCGAGGTGCTCTAAATGCTTGCTTGACGCCAAGGAGAAATCGGTGGGTGCCGTCAACAGAGTCCACCACCTCGACGGCTTTCGCTCGGCCAAGACGACCGCTTTACGCAAAGATGCGAGACTCTCTTCGGGGCGACCACTGTAATCTTGAACCAGACTCTTGACCGTCCACCATACCACGAGTTGGTCTTCGAGGTCCTCTCGTCGATAGGCGGGAATCGATTGCAGCGATTCCTGGCCAAAACGCTCTTCGATGATCCTCGATTGCACCGAGAAAGCCTCAAATCCGTCCTCATCGAACCTCTGTCGTGCCAGTTGCACATAAAACCAGGGAAAATTGACGGGATCGCTCTCCAAGGCCCGCTGCAAGAGCTCTGTTCGAAGGTGGTACGGGGTGGCCTGGAGAGCCAATAGGATACAACTGGCTCTCCGGGGGTCGAGACTCAGGCAAAGGTCTGCAACTTCTCTTGCGCCCCGACGATCGCCCATGAACAAGAGATGGGCGCCCCAAAGCCGGGCCGACTCACTGTCTAAAGGAAAGCGCTCAAAACTTGATCTGAGCAACTCTCCCTTGGGCCACGATTTCCCGTCAACGAGATTCGACAAGGGGATCAGAGCCAGATGGCGCTCCAATGCAGCCACGGCCCTCAGACTGTTGCCGACAAAAATTCCCAAGCTCAACGCAACTAGCAGCATTCGTGTTGTTCGAGTCACTCCAGACTCTCGGCCTGCCGATCTTGCGTTCTCCTCCTCTCCCCAAAACAAAGCGAAGAACATCATCCACATCACCACCAGGTAGGGGAACTGACTCTGAACTCCGGTGAGGGTATGCAGTCCCCCCAAAACTAGAGACCAGGCAGTGACGCGTTGAAGAGGAGTCAGTGCCCCGATTTTAAGCCTTCTTACGAACGCAAGTGCCACGCCCACAAGACAGCAAAAGGCTAGCAGTCCCCACTCGCTCAAGAACTCCAATGGTAAGCAATGGACAAATCTGGAATAGTAGTCGAGAGAACCTTGGTAAGCCGGAAAATACCGGGAAAAACCGACCGGCCCAGTCCCCAGGAGCGGGGAATCGCAAAACATGACCCAGGCAGCCTGATAAAAGTCCCACCTCGCCTCCCCCGACCTGAACTTCACTGGACTTTCACTGAACGGAGCGGACGCCAGAGCGCTCGCGAGCCCGAGGGAGACGGCGGTCCAAAGCAAGATGGTCAAGCCCCGTCGACGGAATGTTGGGGTCTCTCTGCGCCCTCGTAGAAGCCACACTCCCAGGAGAATCCCCAAGAATAGAGCCTGAGACCACCATCCTTTCCAGAGATTCAAGGCAATAAGGAGACCTCCTGAACCTAGTCCAGCAGCCAGCCTGCTCCCAAATCCGAACTCAGCTAGAGACCAATAGACAGCCGCTCCAGCCAGCAGATAGAACCCGGTGAGTGACCCCGTGAGCCATAGGCAAGCCAAGAGAAAACCCGAAAAAAAGCAAGCCAGGCTAGCATCACGCTCTAGTCGATGAGCTCGCCAAAGCACGCTTGGTAGCATCATCAAGCAAAAGGTGCTCAAGGCGTTTGGGTGAGAGAAAATCCCTCCGTATCGACCACTAGACATCAGGAAGCCAGAGCAGACCGCTTCGAAAAAAACTCCCGCCAGCAGCACATACAGGCAGCTCAGGAACCCGATGGCATAAGCCCTTCTCCACTGCAAGGCCACTATCTGGGCCAAGAAAAAGAGCAAACACCAAGTCTCCCACTCAGCTAAGGCAAGGAAGGCGTGGCCACAGAACATACTCGACAGCAATCCAAAAAAGGCCGTCAAGGTTAAACCGCTCCACAGATTGCTCCTCCAGTCCGGTAGCGGGAGGAGCAAGAGCACTGTAAGGCATAAGGCCAGGAGACAGCGAAGAAGTGAACGCGAAAAGCCACTCTGACCAGAAGAGTCCACCGCCTCAAATAGGACTCGAAGACCTCCACTTGCCGTACCTAGAACCTCGAGACCGTGAGCGAGAAGAGCCCCAAGACTGGGATACAAAGGAAAGAGCATCAAGCCGGCCAAGCCAAGAGCTGACAGGCAAAGTTGCACGACTTTGAGGCACGCCCCCACCCTCTCCACGAAATCCGGAGAGGCTCGAGCTCCGTCCATGGAACGGCCTATGGGCCCTAATCCGGAACCTTGGCTAGCAGTAGCTCAAATTTTTCCTTCATCTTGTCCATGGTGTAGCGAAGAGCTCCGAAGTTGGCGCCTGCCTGACCGATGGCGATCAGCACATGTCGAGTGTCCAGACGCTGCATAACGAAGATTCCGCCCTCGCACTCGAGCACCCAGTACGATGGAGAAGAGGCGAAGGTCTCGAGAAACTCAAAGCTCTGCTGCACTAAATCTGCCAAAGTTTCTCCGGCAATATTGTCATTGACTACGGCATCTACACACAAGCCATCTCGGGTGATCAAGAACATGGATGTCACCCCCCGAGTTCGGGACAAACTGGAGGCCATGAGAGCATTCAAGGCGTCTCTATTCTCGGAATAAAAGGTCAGTCTGGCTTCGGACGGTAGACCCGAGTCTTCTGTAACTGAAACGGCTTCCACCGGAAGAGCTGAAGCATTCGACACTTCAGGAGAGGGTTCCGCTGCTGCCCGTTCGGATTCCGGCTCGACAGTCGTCTGGGCTTCAACAGCAGCAATCTCCTCCGAAAGTCCGGAAAGCTCCCCTGGTCCAGCATCTAGAGACTCCGGGAGAGGCTCCAGGGTCTGCATAGGCACTAGTTCCGGTTCAGTTTCAAAGCCTTGCTCCATCGGAGTAGGGCTAGACAGAGATTCTGCACCTAAGCCCGGTTCATCATTTGCCGGCAGGAGTTCATCGTTGTCAGGAAGATCTG
Source organism: Vulcanimicrobiota bacterium (assembly GCA_050486105.1). Taxonomy (GTDB): domain Bacteria; phylum Vulcanimicrobiota; class Xenobia; order Xenobiales; family JADMJV01; genus JAEXNA01. The sequence continues at coordinate 86 of JBJHCR010000477.1, read as the reverse complement.
GCGATAGGGGACTATCGAACTCGAAGTCCCCGGCAAAGGGTGTCAGAAAGTCGCCGCCTTCTTGATCAACTTCCGGACTCAGAGCC
>JBJHCR010000476.1:0-3800 GCA_050486105.1 Vulcanimicrobiota bacterium | reverse complement strand
AAATACAACTAGGTATTACGGGCTTCGGAGCACTGCACCTTGCTGCAAGCAGGAACAATTTCATTGTCAAGGGGGTTTCCGGCCAGCCTCCTAGATCACTGCTCAGGGCTTGAGAAACTTCGATCCCAGTGGGTCAAGGTTCCACTCAACCTACCGGCAAGGTAGTCCAATAGCGAATTTTTCGTTTTTCGGGGTGCGGAATCGCTCTGTTCTCCGGTAGGTTCAACCGGCTGGAGTGACCAAGTTCACTCCATGTCACTGCCGAACTTTGAAACGGAAATCTATTACGCTGAGCACGAGTTTACCGCTCCCTATTTGCTGTCAGTGTCGGATTGCGAATCGATGTCTATCGGAGACTTGCTGGAAATGGCGGATGTGCAGCCGGAGCGACTCCTGGCTGAGGCCTTGGGATACACGGACAGTCAAGGTCGGCTCTCGTTGCGAAGGAGAATCGCCGCGCGCTACGAGTCCGTGGATCCTGCTCAAGTCCTTTTGCTGAACTCTCCCATCGAAGGGCTGTATCTCCTGTCGCAGGTTTTCACGGGTCGAACAGTGGTGTTGTTGCCGGCTTACGACGCCTTAAAGAACCTTCCCCAGAACGCCGTGGGTTGGAAGCTTCGACCAGAAATCGACACTTGGGAGTTAGACTGGGACGAACTAGAGCGCTTGGGACAAGACGGAGTGGAACTTTTGGTGGTGAATTTTCCGCACAACCCCACGGGATTTCAGCCTACACCGGAGGATTGGGAAAGGTTGATAAGTTGGGCTCGTCGGAACGACACTTGGCTTTTCTGTGACGAGATGTATCGTGGGTTGCCGCTTTCGAGACCCACCTTACCCTCGGTAGTCGATAGGTATGAAAAGGGTCTCACCCTGTCTGGCCTTTCCAAACCCCAAGGACTCCCGGGTTTGCGGGCGGGTTGGCTGGTTTCGCGAGACGCCGAAGTCTTGGAGAAGCTCCTTCATTTGAGATATTACACCTCGATCTGCACAGCTTCTCCGGTTGAATTTCTGGCTGAAGTCGCTCTGAGCGTAGAGTCACGATTGCTTGAGCGAAGCCGAGACATCGTGGAGCGCAATGTCACTCTTGCCGAAGAATTCTTTGCCCGTCACCCTCAGTTTGGCTGGCGACCGCCAATGGGTGGGTCGGTGGCTCTAGTTGAACTGCCCGCGGGGTGGCAGGCTGAAAAGTACTGTCGGCAACTGGCTGCCGAGGAGGGGGTGGTGCTGTTGCCTTCATCCTTTCTGGGGGTGGAGGATCGGTACGTACGGTTTGGGTTTGGAAGGAAGGAATTTGAGAAAGCCCTCGAGGCCTACGAACTCTTGTTGGGACAGTAGGATTGGTCCGACCACAGTTCGACGGAGTCGTCCTCGAGCTGATTGAGCAACCATACCGTCTGGACGGCATCCTTGATGCAACCTTAACACTCTGGTCTTAGACTTTTGCCAGTCAATCACGCGGAGGTTTTCAATGGATGTCGGTCTGACGAAAAGATGGCTCTTATTGGTCTTCCTTCTGCTCTGTCGCCTAGGTGGAGCGGAGACCATCATAGTGGAGTTCACACCTCAAGAAGCTCAACACCAAGTCTCAGGAAACTTAGTTGTCCTCATCTCAAACGAAGAGTTCGAACCTTCCCATCCCGGCTTGCTGCGGTCCTATTTGGCCGATATGCGAGTGGTAAGTGACGTTAGCCTCAAGGCTGGGGACCGCCTAGAGGTTGAGCTTGGAGAAATTGGCTCACATCCGAAATATATTGGTGCCTATTTGGATGAGAATCGCAACTTCATGGGGAGCGGTCTCCCCGAGCCTGGAGAATACTTCAGCTCCCAACTGCTTGTAATACCAAGTTCAAGCAAGTCAATACTACGCCTAAATCGACCTAAAGAAGAACGTCAACGCAAAGTGCCGCCCTGGATTCAGGAGCACAGTTTTGTGAACTCTCTTTTACTAGATGCCGGCTTCGCTCGGGAAGAATCCACCGTAAAATTCCTAGTAGCACTTCCCCCGAATTACTGGCAACTGGACACCAGGTATCCTGTCCTCTTCGTTATTCACGGTTTTAGCGGCGACCGCTGGAGTTACCTCAACCGCTATCGAATGTGGCGCGAGCAGATGACCAAAGAACCCATGATTTTGGTGAGCTTGGATTCAGCCGGAAGGTTTGGTCACCACCTCTTTCTTGACTCCGAAGGCAACGGCCCACGTTTACAGGTGCTGCTCCAAGAGATCGTGCCCTATATCGATCGCGCCTATCGAAACAATGGACGACGGGTGGTTTACGGTCAATCCAGTGGGGGCTGGACAGCGGTGTCTCTTCTTCGCCGAGCCCCCGAGATCTTCGCAGGCGCCGTAGCCACCGGACCGGATCCGCTCATTTTGAATCCTTGGTGGATGGCGGAAAACAAGAATCTCTACACCAACCCAGATGGATCACAGCGCATGTTTGCCCCAGACCTAAAGTTGTCCATGCAAACCTTTGTGGAGCGGGAATTGCAGACCGAGTCTTACGGGCAATACACTGCCTTCATGGCGGCCTTCTCGCCCTATGATGAAACCCGCAAGCCCCTGCCATTCCTCAGTCCATTCGACCTCGAGAGTGGGGCCCTCAATAGTGATGTTTGGCAGCTCTGGCAGGACAACGACCTGACCTCTTGGACCCAAAGCCACTCCGAACAGGCTCTGGAATCCTTCGCCGATCGTTTGATACTCTATGTAGGAGAACGAGATGAGTTCGGCTTACTCGAAACCACCCAAGCCTTCAGCAAAACTCTTTTCTCGCTGGGGATACCGCACTGGTTCCGCGTGGTCCCTGGAGGGGGACACACCAATTATCTCGAGCGCCCCGATTTTGCTAAGGAGCTTTGGTCGGCGTGCTATAAGTTGGCTCACGAGGCCAAGCCGAGTGGTTTAGACTAAAGACACGGCTGTAGCGGGCGAAATCTGGGGTCCGGAATTGGGGAGTCTGAAGATCCAGTTGCTGCTGCTCAACGCTGGAGCCGTCAAGAGTGATGTTTTGGGGTTTGCCTTTGCAAGTGTCAAACGACTCAACAGACTCGATGGCCAACCCTCAACGGTGAAGATATCCTGGCCACCGCAATTTGAGATCTTGAGATCAATAGTGTCACTACACTCTAGTGCTCTGTCAAGCTTAAGTTTGCGGGTTGGGATGGAGAGGCCGGGTACCCACGCAGTGGGTGTCTGAGAAAATCAATTCGAGGGCCGGGGACCCGCGAGCGGGTGCCGGGTTGTACGTAACCGAGAATTGATGAAATCAGAATTGATGGATCTCCGGCCCAACCCCAATTCTTAGGTTTGACAGAGCACTAGGGTCACGTGAAACCTCGGCTTCGGGGCTCAATTGAGCCCCTCTCGGTCATCTCGCAGGCAAGGCCTTCGAGATGACCGAGAGGGGGCAGGGATTTCGAGAGCTTCTCTCACTCGATGAGATATGCTCTCTTCCGTGGGCTCTGGTTTGACTCCGGATTCCCCCCGGCCCCCCGGGCCGGGACCACCCAGGTTTACTGAAGCCGGGGACCCACTTTGTGGGTGGCCGCTGTGGGACTTCACGACTTGACGGGATCCCTCGCTCGGGAACAGCCTATCCGCGAGCCCCCTTCCAGCTCAAGGTTTCAAGTTTGCACCCAGACCTCCTCAGGTATCTCGTTTCCACCCAACTTCTTCCCCTAAGGGAGGTAGGTAGACCAGGGAGGTCGCCCTCCCTGGCCCCCCACAGAACCCGGCGTGCGGATTTCCCGCACCGGGCTCCCACCAAAGCCTTTCGCTTTGAAGGTCATCAGAC
>JBJHCR010000475.1:0-3814 GCA_050486105.1 Vulcanimicrobiota bacterium | reverse complement strand
TGCGTGGGCGGCCCCGGCGCCTCCGCACTCGAAACTAGGAAGTACTTCCTGGCCAGATCCTAAGGACTGCAAGACCTTAGTTTCAGAGTCTATTCCGAGGATTGAGGGCTTACCTGCTCTCCTACATGGTTTCTGTCTTCAGACCTGTGCACTTTCTGTCATTCAAGATTTTGGGATTGGGTCACTGAAAACCTAAAAGCCTTAGGCGGGGGATGCACGAGCAAGATATTGCGGGAGCTTCCGGTTGGCTCCCTTGAGAAGGGGAGTCGGACTTCGTTCGGGAACCGTGGTCCAGTGATCGCTCAGAAACGTGTTAAAGCGGCAGTCGTAACCTTGGTGACCGGGGGAAACCTCTTCCTCGGCCTCACTGCTATTATCTTGGCCTCCATGGGTTTTGGACGCCTGGCGGTTCTTTGCCTGTTCTTCAGTATGGTGCTCGATGCCCTGGATGGACTCTTGGCCCGACGCTGGGAAGTCTTCTCGGATTTTGGGGCGGAATTGGATTCGCTCGCCGACCTGACCTCGTTCGTGGTGGCCAATTCCGTACTGCTGTTCTTCTGGTTCCACGGGCAGGTTTGGTTGGGCTACCAGATCCTTGCAGCAGCAGTCTTCACCCTCTGTGGCGCTTTTCGATTGGCGCGCTTTAATGTGACACCAACGACCGGAAATCTTTTTCAAGGTATGCCAACCACCGGTGTTGCCATCATGATCGCCGCGATCTACCTGACTAATCCAAATCTGGATCCTCTAGTTGGTCTTGTTTGGCAGACTCTCCTTGGGCTATTGATGGTCAGCAATTTTTCCTATCCCAAAATCACTTCGCTGACCACTTTGCCTAAAACCCTGTTTGTGGGGCTTGGTCTGGTAGGTATCTTTTATCTCTCGACAACCACGGCAGCCTGCTGTCTGGCTTACGTCTGCTCAGGACCCATTGTCAGTGCAGTACAAAAGTTCAAGAGTTCTCAAGCCGCCTAGTTAGGATGGACGGACCAACCAACCAATGATACCTGGGTTACTTTCTAGAAAGCAGAGCCACATGTGGTACTGGGACCACAATAATCGAAAGGTGGTCCATCCTCTTTAGTAGAGAACCCACGCAATTCAAAAAGGCCTCGAGGTGAGTTGAGGCCATTGCCGTTAGGTGAATGTCCACTCGGTCCACTCGCCGTGAGTCCGTGAGTCAGTCGTCGATGAAACGAGCAACGGGAGTCTTACCGGCGATAACTCGGTCTCCCTCTTGCACTAAGACTTCTACTCGACTTTTTGGCAGATAGATATCAGTGCGAGAGCCGAACCTGATGAGTCCGTAGCGCTCCCCTTGACTGAGTAGCTCCCCTCGGTTGCACCAGGTGAAGATCTTCCTCGCTAGAACACCGCTCCGCTGAGCGATAGCGCAACGACCTCGTCCGTTTTCCAAGACGATGTAGGAAGAATCGTTGTCTTCGGCCTTGCCTAAGAAGGCCGGCGAAAATCCACCAGGCTCATCCCAGCGGTCGATAACTCGACCGGCGACAGGCGACCGATTAAGGTGAACATCTGCTACCGAAAGAAATATCTCGATCCTAGTCCAAGTTTCGTCACCGAGTCTGGGATGACGAGAATCCCGGACTCCAATGATCTTTCCGTCGGCTGCAGCCAAGCACAAGGTTGGGTCTGGGACCACCAAGCGCATAGGGTCTCGGTGAAACCAGGCAGCGAAACCGGCCAAAGCTAGGGGTAGCTGCCAGCCACGTTTGCCCGTAAGTTTCCAAAGGAGTCCAGCTCCAAGAAAACTTCCGATCAAGGGTATGCCGTCGGTCGCTACGGAAAACGGACCAAAGCTTGCTCTTCGCCTTTTGGGATCGACTCTGGTATTGAGGGCCGCTTCGAGGGGGGGAGCTTCGAATCTAAGTGAGCGGACGAACGCCGGAGGGAAGTTTGAGCGGATCAACTCACTCCGATATTCGTGGGTGTCCAAGAATTCTCGAATAATGTCGCTGACCTCTTCGTACTGCTGATCCTTGTTGACATTCAGAAGGGCATCTCTAACATCACGGAAGTAGGCATACTCAATGTAGGTGAGGGTGCCGTCCGGCTTGAGGATCTTCTTGTAGTGAGCGAGCAATTTCTTAAGGATGGGCCCAGTCAAGGTGGTGAACGGAATTGAACTGATGATGACATCAAACTCGTTCTCTTCTCCAAATTCAGCGATGTCTCCCTGATAGAAGTCCACCTGAGTAGCCTTCTCCTTAAATTTGTCATCACTCTGGAAGCGTTTCTTGACGTAGTTGAGAAAGCTTTCGTTGAGGTCGCAGACCGTAAGATGGTCGCCAGGACCCATGTCTCCAAGGATGGCTTCGGTCACCGGGCCGGTTCCGCAGCCGACCTCCAAAATACGCTTCGTACCACGTCGTCGTCGAAGCTCCGCACATAGGGCTCGAGCTGCCGGAGTGCCAGTGGGAAAAATGGCGCCGATCTCCTGGAAACCGGTACCAAGTTGTTGAAAGAAATGATAATTGTCACGAAGGCTCATGGCGCACGCTTCCCTTGGGACCAAAATTCTCCTCTCGGTTTTCGGGTGCCGAGATTTCTGATGCCGCAGAAAGCAAGAACCTTGAGGGTCGGCATCCTGTTCGATGAAGTTTTCAGAATTGAGGAATTGTTAACAGGTTGGATACGAACCTAGAGCCCTGTAGTGGCATGCTTGACCTAGAAATCTTCGGTTCAGGGGTAAATATGTTACAGAAAATCTTTGGTTATAAGGTTGAGCTGGTGGAGCACTCTTCGGAGTATACTCTGGTGAGAGGCGACTCGGCAGTAGCAGTAGGGACTCAGATTCCCGTCAGGGTCAGCGGGGCCAACGGAAAGAGAACGCCATCTGTTCCGATGGTCGTCATCTCTTGCCGAAGTTGCGAGACCGGCGGATATCTCATCTCTGGGAAATTCTTGGTCGATCACCCGGACCTGACCGGTTTTGAAATCCCCGAAAGCGTTATCACCGATGCTAGCCTCAGAGCGGCCCCAAGGGTTGAGTGCCATTTGTGTGTCCTCTCTCGAGACCTACCTGGGTACCGAGTGATGACCGTCGACCTATCCGAAGGTGGTATCCAGGTGGAAACTCCAGCGGAAGTGAGCGTTGGAGCTTCGGTGCTTCTTCGCATCGAGTTCGATACAGACCGTCTTCCCCCAGTGGAAGCGAGTGCGTCGGTGGCCTGGTGTTCTCAAGTGGAACGCGGAAAGTATCGCATTGGGCTCCAGTTCCGCTCGATCGACGAACGCTCGAAAGAGATTATTTCCTTGTATCATCAGTTGGTTGAGAAGCGTCAGAGGATGGACGTTCAATCTAGGTCCGTACGAGGCGATTCGTCTTTGCTGGAGCAAATGGAAAGCTCTGTCGAGCCATCTGCCGAAGTTCCGGCAATCGACGACTTCAGCTGGAAGCAAGTTTCCATCATCGAAAACGCTACTCTCTTTGGCTACCTGCGCGAGGGACAATCCTTCAAGGTACGTCTTCGAGGAGGCGGTGCTTCCTTGAGAAGTCAAGAATTCGTTTTTGGGGGGCTGAAACGGGTCAAAGACCGCTTGGAGTCGGATCTCGTTACCCAATCTCTATCCGGATTTCGATATGCACCTAGCTCGGATGGACTCTACCGTTTTCAATTCCTCGATGGCCACATGGACGCGGTCTTGGAGGTCGAAGCTCGCCTTTGTCGCGAAGCTTCAACAGACAGCAACTAGGAGGCTGGCCGGAAACCCCCTTGACAATGAAATTGTTCCTACTTGCAGTAAGGTGCAGTGCTCCGAAGCCCGTAATACCTAGTTGTATTTCGAATGA
>JBJHCR010000474.1:0-3816 GCA_050486105.1 Vulcanimicrobiota bacterium | reverse complement strand
CGTCTGGAGTGGTACCAGGGGCCGACATAAAGAACTTTCGGCCGTTCTCTTCTAAGAGGGCTTCCAATTGGCGAAAGGTTACTCCAGGCTCTACGGTGACGGTCCCCATCTCGTGGTCGTAGTCGAGGATCCTATTCATGCGGCCCAAATCCAGGATGGCGGCTTCTCCCACCGGGGGTACCCGCGAGCCGTAACCCCAGTTCTTGCCGGTGCTGATGGGATAGACCGGAACCGAAAGCTTCTGGGCCACCTTTAGGCAGGCGCTCACCTCCTCGGTGTTGGCGGCGGACACTATGGCGGTGACCTTGCCTTCGGTAGGGAAGGTAGCAGTGGAAGCCAAGTCGAGTTGATCGTGGCTGAGATCGAGGTGGTCTTCTCCTACGATTTGGCGCCATTCCTGGAAGGCTTGTTCGATTTGATTGGTTGAAGTTGGCACGAGGGTTCGATCCTTTCCCGGTGAATATCGGAGCCTTTCTTCGCTCTTTGAATTGGGCCTTTCAGTTAGGGTGTCGAACATTTCATAAATCCTAGAAAAATCTCACGGAACGCTTTCCTACCAGTAAGCTTGGCAACTTGACCATCCCTTAACGAGCTGTTCATCGTTGGACCTGCCGGTTCCATCTTCTGACCACCACCGAACTTGATACTAAGAGGGTGCTTATCAGATCCTCAAAAGTCGATGCTCCGGGAGTCAAGGCTGTTCGCCGCCCCACAGGCTGCAACTCTGAACCAGGCCAGGCGCAAGCGAATAAGGACGGCCGTGATAGCGAGGGCTTCTGGAGGGAGCGCAGTCAGGAGCTTCGAGAGATGCTTCTCTATGTGGACCAAGAGAAGCTCGAAGACGCGGGCCGTATCGTCAACGGCCTGGGGAGTGGTCTTAGAGGTGCTTGGAGACAGATAAGAGAGGCCCCCGGCAAGATCTTTGATCTTCCGGTCTTGTCGAATCGCATCGACGACGAGAAACAAAAGGAACTGGTCCAACTCGGTGAGACTCTGGGGTTGGTGGCAGGCTTCGTAGCGGTGGGTGGTCACGGCTTGGGTGGGGCCCTCAAGGTAGCCTCAGGGCAGCAGCAGAAAGACACGAGTCGTAAGCTCGATGGGATTATGGATATGGCCACGGCTGCGACCCTCGGTGCAACGGTGGCGGGTATGACCGGTGCCAGGTTGGTGTTGGCTCCGTTGGCGGCTGGATTCAACATCTTTCGAGGAGGCTACAACGCCGGGCACGGATTCAAGACTCACGATGGTCGCAAGCAACTTCAAGGAGCCTTGGATGCAGTGCGCTCGGCTGGGACCGTGGGTCGCTTGCTCAAAGGTGTGGCTCCAGTCTTCAAGGTGGCGGGGATCGCCTTGGCCCCCATTGCCGGCACCATTCAGGCGGGCCGAGGAGTGCACGATCTGTCCACCGGATTGAAGAACGACGACAATAACAAGAAGATCAAAGGATTAGTCGATATCGCTACTGCCGTGGGAACGGCTATGGCTTTTGCCAGTGGAGTTGCCATTATTCCCGGGGTGGCCCTGGCTGTTGCCGCCAACCTCACTCGGGCCGCCTACCAGGTGAGTCCTAAGGTGCGAGGCAAGATCGATCCTTTGCTGGAGCGCTACGAGCCCCAATTGGAGAGTTTCGTGACCAAGAGCGAACGCCTCACTAAGCCTGTGGTGAGGGCTTGGGAAAAAACCTTGGGCAAACTTGTCAAGCGCAAGGAGGCTCCCGGCTTGGAAAAGTACAGCAAGTCGCAATTGGCTGAGATAACCCAATTGCTGTTTGCTGACGGCGACTACTCGAGATCGGAGGAGCGACGCTTGAGGATTGCCTTGGAGCGAGTGGGACAGGGCGCTGAAACCCCGGCCCGGAGCGAACCTGCCCCTTCCACCAACCGGTCGGCCTTGAAGCGGGAACTCCAGAGCGAAGAGCAACGACTTGATTTTCTTCGATTCCTACTGGTAGTAGCGAACTTTGATAATCGGGAGGATCCCGCAGAGATCGCCTACGTCGAAGACTTGGCAACCGCCTTGGGGGTGGGTTCCGAGGAGCTTGAAGAATTGCGCCAGGAACGGTTGGCCGACATAGGGTAGAGTCCAGCTTGGGAAACCAGGGTTTTCAACCTGATGAGACTAAGATGGTGACTGAAACCTGTCTTCGAGGGGACGATTGAAGACCAAACTGCTGCTAGAAGAGCTTTATCGGACGGATTCCCGGAAAGTTTTGGCCACCCTGATCCGCTTGCTGGGCGATTTTGACCTAGCCGAAGAGGCCATGCATGAGGCTTTCGCTGTGGCGCTGGAACGTTGGCCTGAGACTGGCTTGCCAGCTAATCCCACCTCCTGGCTGATCTCGACCGGGCGATTCAAGGCCATCGACCGCCTGCGCCGACAGAAGCGCTTTCAGGAGCTCGAGCCTGAGCTGAATCGTCGCTGGGAAGAGATCGAGGAGCGGAACTCCGCCCTAGCTGGTCATCAGCTTCAAGATGATCGACTGCGCCTCATTTTCACCTGCTGCCATCCAGCCCTGGGGTTGAAGGCCCAGATTCCCCTAACCCTACGAGAAGTCTGCGGCTTGACCACCGGGGAGATCGCCAAAGCCTACTTGATCTCTCAAGAGGCCATGGCTCAGCGCCTGGTGCGGGCCAAGGCCAAGATCCGACAAGCGGGGATACCGTTTTTGGTTCCAGAAGCCCAGCACCTGCCGGATCGTTTAGAGGCCGTACTCAAGGTCATTTATCTGGTCTACAATGAGGGGTACGCGGCATCAGAAGGACCAGATTTGGTCCGAGTGAGCTTGAGTCAGGAGGCCATCCGATTAGGTCGGCTGCTTTTGGAGCTTCTGCCAGAGCCGGAAGTGAAAGGTTTGCTCGCTCTCATGTTGCTGCACGAGTCGAGACGAAAGGCGCGCACCGATCGCGACGGAGAGATAGTCTTACTTAAAGACCAGGACCGTTCGGTTTGGGACCGCAACCTGATCTCCGAAGGAGACCGCTTGCTCACCGAGGCCCTGAACTCAGGTCGCGCTGGAACATACACCTTACAGGCTTCCATTTCTGCTGTCCATGCCCAGGCGGCTCGGCCTGAGGACACCGATTGGAGGCAGATCTTGGCCCTCTATGACTTACTGGTGCAGTTAGAGCCAGGGCCGGTGATCGCCTTGAATCGTGCGGTAGCGGTGGCCCAGATCGAAGGGCCTCAGGCCGGACTTGACTTGGTGGACGACATCGCGAACTCTGGGCAGTTGTTGGAGTACCCGCTGTTTCACTCGGCGCGAGGGGAGTGGCTCCTTCAGTTGCACCGCAATAGAGAGGCGGCACAGGCTTTGGAACTGGCTTTGAGTCTCACCCAGTCCGAGTCTGAGAAACGTTTCCTGACAAGAAAGTTGCAAGCGTGTCGATCTGAGGCCTCCCTGATCGACAAATGAGCAAGCGGACGACCGAACCCTCGGTCGTCTTTACAGATCAAAGAACGAGGAGGACCTAATGAAGTACATACTGTTGATCTACGGAGCGGAGACGAAATGGACTCAAGCATCCCGTGAGGCCTGCATGGTGGAGTCTCAAAAAGTTTGCGAGAAACTCAAGAGCGAAGGGAAGCTCTTGGACGCCTCCCCTTTGCAGTCGGTGACGAATGCGACGTGTTTGCGTATCCGGCAAGGGAAGACCGAGATCACCGACGGTCCTTTCGCTGAGACCACAGAGCAACTCGGAGGATACTACCTATTGGATGTCGAGCACCTCGATGAAGCTTTGGAGATCGCCTCGAAACTTCCGCCGGCCAGTGTCGGTACGGTTGAAATTCGCCCACTAGACACTCTACCAGGGGACC
>JBJHCR010000473.1:0-3819 GCA_050486105.1 Vulcanimicrobiota bacterium | reverse complement strand
CCGCAATTTCTTGCAAATAGGTCCACTATGAGCTTCAAATTTGCAATTCCCCTGACGAAAAAATTGCTTCGTTTGGACTCGGGGCGATTCGGCGCACAGCCTCGTCACCTGTTCAAAAATGAGGGGCCCTGCCTTGATTGGCAGGGCCCCCGGGGCCTGGAAGAGCCCAGTCGAGGGTTCCGTAGTCCTTGGACTACAAACCTCTTGCGGCCGTGAAGTTCACTCTATGGTGATGGTTTTCTTGCGCGACTCGGCGGCTTTTGGAAGGGTCACTTCCAGAACCCCATCGACGAAGGTGGCTCGACTCTTCTCAACATCGAGATTGTGAGGAATCCGCAAAGTGCGGGCCACTTGTCCGCTGTTTTGCTCTTGCAGTAGGAATTTGGCTCCTTCAGGGAGGGCGGTGGGAGTGACCTCTCCTCGAACGGTCAATAGGTGGTCTTCGAACTCAATCGTGATGTTTTCTCTCTGGGCACCGGGAAGGGCAGCGCGCAGAACCAAGCTGTCCTCGGTTTCGTAGATGTCCAGAGCTAGGTCGGGGGTTCGGGCTTTCGGGTAGCCGTTGCGGTCGAAAGTCTTTTGCAGTAGGTTGTTGAGTTCCATCATTTCACTGACGGGCTGCCATCTCATTAGGCTCATTGTTCGTCCTCCTTGTTCAGTCAGGGTCTTTTCGAAGTTGGTGCTTACTTGGCCTAAGAATAGAGTAAGCTTCATTAGAGGCAGCTTGGCAGAAAATTAGAAATGTGTATGCGGACGTCGAGGCGACCGAAGAAAGGCGTGAGCATGAGTTTCCCGGACCCAACTGGGGGGACCTTCGAAAAGTTGGACTCTCTCCATCTCGAGGTAGAACTCGGTGACGAACCCGATGCGCTGAAAGTGCTCGAGAGTCTTCTGGGTGATGTGGTAGAGGCTGGAGGAGGTGGGGGCGGGGTCCTAGTGACCAGCAGCCGAGGCGAGACGCGCACTGCGACCTACGGTTTTCCCGAGGCCCAGTCCAAGCTCCTCGAGCCGCTGATGCAGGAGGCGGTGCGGGAATTGACCAGCGATGGGGCTTGCTCTTCGGAGACCGTTCTTAAGCTTCGACAGCGTTCCGGAGCGGCTTCGGCCTTCGCCATTCCCGTTCGAGCCGGGGGTCGGCCGGTGGGATTATTTTGTCTTCTTCGCGGCACGGAAGACGACCACTTGCTCAACGATACAGCCGGGATCTACCATTTGTTGGCCGACAAGGTCGAGGTCACCATCCAGAATGCTCAATTGCTGAAACGCCTTCTGACCGAGAGGAGATGGTTGGAGGCGGTGGTGCAGCACTCTTCAGACGGGGTGGTGATCCTCGACCGGGACGGCATGGTCGTAGGCTATAACCTCACCATGTCCAGTCTCTCAGGCTGGAAGATTGGCGAAGCCGTGGGCAAGGCCTCGCACGAAGTGTTTCCTTTGAGGATCGAAATTCGCCCTGAAGATTCCACCTCTCTGGTGCGTCTCGGTCGACGCTATTTTGGAGAGCGGACCGAACCGGTAGAGGCCCAGTTGGAGACCCGAACAGGAGCGACTCTGGACGTCGAAGTGAGAGGAGCCCCCCTCTTCGACGAGGAGAACCGACCGCTGGGGTGGGTGATGATGCTCCGAGATATCAGTCGGCGCAAAGAGATGGAGCGACTGCAGAAAGTGTTCCTTTCAGCCGTGTCTCACGAGTTGCACACCCCCATCGCCATCATCAAAGGATTTGCAGGCTTGATGTCCGACCCGGAGGTCTCTCTTTCCGAACAGGTGATTCGAGAAAAGGCCGGCATCATTGTTGAAGAGAGCATACGTCTCGAGAAGATGGTAGGACAGATGCTGGAGGCCACCAGGATTCAAGCCGGAGGTCTGAAGCTTCAGTTCACTGTGGAAGACTTGGCCTTGCTCATTGCTCGGGGAGTGCAGAAGAGCGAACCTCTTCTGCAGGCCGCAGGCTGTACGGTGCGAATGCGATTCCAGCCAGAAAGCTTTTTGGCCCAGGTGGATGGCAGTCGCCTCCAACAAGTGGTCATCAACTTGCTGGAGAACGCCTCGAAATACAGTCCAAATGGCACCATCGATGTGAGCGGTGAGTTTGATGAAAAGGAAATCGTGATCTCGGTTGGCGATGACGGGCCCGGTGTTCCCGATGAGGAACGGGAGCGACTTTTTGAACCCTTCGTTCGAGGTCGTGCTCCGGCAGGGGTGAGCGGCTCGGGTCTAGGGCTCTACATTGCTAAGGCAATCGTAGAAGCCCACGAAGGAACGTTATCGGTGTCGGAAAGTCCCACCGGGGGAGCCCTGTTTCGAATTGTTCTGCCCACCCGAGTTGCTTGAGAGGCTTTCAGAGAACTTTTGTGAGAGAGTAGAGAGAACACTTGGCTAACGACTTTAAGGACCGAAGAATTCTGGTGGTTGAGGATGAACCGCATATGCTCGACCTAATTCGTATCACCCTCGAAGGGTCCGGGTTCATCGTCTCAGGCGCCGTCACCGGTGGGGAAGGCTTGGATCGCCTCCGAGAGGAAATTCCCGATCTGGTCGTTCTCGATCTCAATCTGCCTGATATGTCGGGATTCGAAGTCCTACGTCAGATTCGTCAGACCGTTCAGATCCCGGTGATCATGGTCACGGTTCAGGCCAGTGACGACGACCGAGTTCTAGGCTTGGAATTGGGAGCCGACGACTATCTCGGTAAGCCGTTCAATCATCGAGAGTTGGTCAGTCGGATCAAAGCCGTGCTGAGAAGGACGGAAACCCCCGCTCCGGTGACTCGAGGACTGGTGGAGATCGACGAGCGTCTCTCGGTGGACCTCGATCGACGAGAAGCGGTGGTGAACGGAGAGTCGGTTCACCTTCGCCCCACAGAGTTTAAGCTTCTCCATCAGTTCATCAATCATCCCGGACGTCTGCTCACTCATGAGACATTGCTCTCCCGAGTGTGGGGGCCGGAGTATAGAGACGACACCCAAATCTTGCGCCTCTACGTGACCTATCTGAGAAAAAAGCTGGAGTCCAACCCTTCGACCCCACGCTACATCTTCAATGAGCGTGGCCTAGGCTATCGCTTCAAGGACTATCGGGAAGGATAAGCTGACCTCGAGGCTGCTCCGGCTCTGCCGGAAAGAATCGCTCGATGACCCGGTCGAAGCGGTAGTATTTAGACCAAAGTTTCCCAGTGATCCACAGCTGGTCTCGCTGGGGGTCGTAGGCGATCCCATTGAGGACATCTTCGTCCCCTTTTTGGTGCTGTTGAGTTAGCTCTCTGAGGACAATCCAACCGAGGACGGTGCCGGTGCTGGGGTCGATTCGGGCGATTCGGTCGGTGGTCCAAACATTAGCCCAAATCTCGCCGTTCACCCACTCGAGCTCATTGAGATAAGGAAGCTCGCGACCGTCAGGAGTGTGGACCGCCAAGGTTCGAGAGAGGATCAGGTTCTTGGGAGAAAGGACTTGGAGTAGGTGGGAACCATCAGACTTGATCAGTAATCCGGTTTCCGGTTCGGTGGTTAAGCCCCAGCCTTCCCCAGGATAGTAGAGTTGCCCCTTGGGCTTGAGAGTTTCGACCTCAAAGAGATGGCAGACGCCGGAAGTCCAGGTCAGTTGGTATAAGGTGTTTTCGTGCAGAGCTAAGCCTTCCCCGAAAAATTGGGCAGAGAGCGCAACGCCGTGAATAGGCTTTCCCGTTTCGGTATCGATGCGGAAAACTCCTGAGGCTCCACGTCGGCCGGTGCTTTCGTAAAGATCGCCATTCCAAGTGAGCAACCCTTGGGTGAAGAAGTCTGTGGAGTGCGGCAAAGTCCCATCGGGTTCAGGGTCGAG
>JBJHCR010000472.1:0-3821 GCA_050486105.1 Vulcanimicrobiota bacterium | reverse complement strand
AAGTAACGTTAAATCCAGGATTCTCTTCTGCTGCGACCAAAAGGATAATCTCAGTGAAGCGAGCAGATGAGCAAACCGACCCAATCCTGGAGCGTTTTTTGGGCGAGGCCGCCTCGATGGGTCGGTTGGACTCCGAGGGCAGTTTTACTCTGGCTGGAGCTGAAGCCGTACGAAAGTTGGCGAGCTTTCAGTTGCCGAGACCCACGGCCTGGATCCTCAAGATCCTTCAAACTGCCGTTTGCTCTGGAGCTCCAGAGCTTTCGGTGAGACAATGCGGAAAGGCTACTCGATTCACCTTTTCGCCCCTGGAGGCTGTCTGTCTAAGTGATCTCAAGAGTGCTCTTTTGGATGTGGAGTTTCGAGGGAGTCGCGCCCTAGGTCATTTGGCCACTGGGCTAAGGGCTGTCGGCTTCGGCGACTCTCGCCCGTTCACTTTGGCACACGATAGTGGTCGGGAACGTCATCTCTTTGGTTGGAACGGTGAGGATTTGGCTCTGCAAACGGTGGACCTCGGTCGCGAGCATCGGAACACCATTCATCTTGGCGTGAGTTTTCCCCCAGAAGATCAGGGGCGAGTGCTCGGAGGCTTGGCCCGGGGAGCTGGTCGGGCCGCCTATGAGTACCAGGAATTGCGTTACTCGGCTCAGGCAAGCCCAATCCCGATCCGATTCGATGGGCGCAGACTTGACACCATGCTTGTTCCGTCCAGAGTATCGGAGACTGTGGTCAGTACAGCCCTTTTGAGCCTGGGTTGGTTCGACCCCAACCCCGCTCCTCTAGAACTCCGCGAGTTTCCGCTGCCCATGGGGATGGTCAAGCGCCAGGCAGAATGGCGGGTTTCGGATCGGTTCACCGATCCCCGACCATACACCCTGGTGGGCAACCCTGACGCGGTCACCTGTCGGGGCTTGGTGAAGGTCAATTATCACTACGAGGTTCCTCAGACCATCGAGGAGCGAAACGCGGTGGGCTTCCTACCCCGGCCCCAGGCCTCCTTATGCCATTGGCTGATCGATGGGGCGATCTGTTCGAGTGCGGTTTTAGCCGGTGGGCCGGACCCTATCTCCGTGGAACTCTTTCTGGAAGCAAGCGATCTGCCCACCGACCTCACGGGTTTGTCCTTACTGGAACATGGGGCTACGTTAACTCGACAGAGCTTGAGTCTTGCCTACGTTCGCGAACAAATGGACGCCACGATTGGAGCCTTGTCTCGCCACATCCCAAAGCCTTTTGCCAGGGATATTTTGACTTTCTTTGGTGTGACTCTAGGGACCGCCGCTCTCCTACCCTTGGGCGCTTTGGGTCTCGTGGTTCCCGCCATCAGCCCCATCCTGGTATTCTCGTCCCGCAAAAAGGGGGCTGTGGTGGGGGACTGTCTGTCCAGACTCAGAGCGTTTCGGAATCGGCTCCCTTCCTCTCGCGATATTCGGCACTAGAAAGGCTCATCAGCCCATAGAGGGCTACGGTAAAGACCGAACCGGATGCTAGGAGCTGGAAGAGGTTTTTTTCCAAAAGCGCGATGACCAGTACTGCGGAGGAAGCCACCACCACCAGGAATGCGATCAGGCTCAACAGGGCTCGCGCCACCAATTGTACCGTTCTCATTTTGGAGAGTTTCGTGAACTACGCCACGAGTCCCTGGGTTCTTCAGCGGTGGTTCGAAGGCTCTTCTTCTATCAACTCCTCGGAAGCTATCGAAGTCTAGGATTTCTTATCCCCGTCATCTTGACCGGTGGCCGAATCAGCCTCTGCTTCCGCCTGCTCTCCTTGGGCCTCCATCGTGGTGGAGGTTTCCGGATCCGGCTTAGGTTCGGGGGTGGGCGAGGTTGCTTCTGTGGTCGCCGTGGACTCGCATTCTTGTAAACTTGCCGGAGTCTCGTTTTCCGTCTGCTTCTCATCGGCAACCGGGGGATCCAAGACTTTCAGCTTTTTACCACTGCTCCTGGTGACGAACTCTGTTAGCCCCTGAACGCTGGCGTAAAGCACCGGAATGAGGAAAACTCCGAGAGCGGTGGCTACCAGCATCCCTGAGGCCACTGCGGTTCCTAAAGAGCGTTGGCTGGCAGCACCGGCTTCGTGGGCGATAGTCAAAGGCACCACCCCCAGGATGAACGCGAAGGCGGTCATCAAGATGGGGCGAAATCGCAATTTGGCTCCAGTTAGAGTGGCCTCATGCAAGGTCATGTCGGTCTGTTCGTACTGTTCTTTGGCGAACTCCACGATCAGGATAGCGTTCTTGGCCGCCAAACCAATCAGGGCTACGATGCCAATTTGCACATAGACGTTGTTGTCGTGACCGGCCAGCATGGTGCCCAACAGAGCCCCCATGACCGCAGCCGGCAGTCCGAGAAGAACCGAGAAGGGAACGCTCCAGCTTTCGTATTGAGCAGCCAAAAACAAGAACACGAAGATCAAGGCCATCATCAAGATGATGCCTTGTTGACCTGCAGATTCTTTCTCTTGATAGGCCGACCCCGTCCACTCGATACCGAATCCCGAAGGCAGGACTTGTGCTGCCAGCTTCTCCATGGTTTCCAAGGCTTGGCCTGAACTGTACCCTGGGGCCGGTCCACCATAGATCTCCGCCGAACGATACAGGTTGTAGCGCTGCAGGGTGTCGGCTCCGGTCTCCATATGGACGGTCAAAAGAGTGTCCAGGCGAACCATATTCCCGGAGGATGAGCGCACATACAGGTTGCCCACATCCTCGGGGTTGCGGCGGTACTCGGCTTCGGCCTGCACATAGACTCTCCAGGTTCGGCCAAAGCGGTTGAACTGATTGACGAATAAACCTCCAAGATTCACCTGGAGTGAGGCAAAGATGTCCGTCAGCGGGATACCGAGGGTTTTGGCCTTAAGCCGATCCAGGTCCAATCGGATCTTGGGTAGGTCCACGGTGAAGGGGCTCATCACTCCCGTGAGGGTGGGATCGCCTTGAGCGGCCTTGGCCAAGGCTTGAGTGGCCTCGAAGAGCGCTTCAGGAGTCTGTCCAGAGCGATCTTCAACCTCCAGAACGAAGCCACCCGAAGTACCTAGGCCCGGAATAGGTGGAGGGTTCACCGGGAAAACGCGCCCTTCAGGGAGTTTCCCAAATTCTTGAGCTAGGTGCGTGATGATACCCCGGACTCTAGTCTCTTTGGTCTGCCGCTTTTTCCAGTCGGTGAAGACGCAGATGAAAGAAGCTTGGTTCGGACCATTAGCGCCGGTGACCACGTTCATCCCACCTAAGGTGATCACGCTCTGGACTCCCTCGGTGGAAAGCATGATTTCTTCAACCTTCTTAGACAAAGCATCAGTACGGTCCAAAGATGCCCCACTCTGGAGAGTGGCCCCAACGAAGATGTAGCCGTTGTCTTCGCCTGGAATAAAGCCTCCAGGCACTTTCTCACCCAAGGTGGCAGCGCCGGCCAGAACCAGTCCCTCCACCACCAGGCCAATGACCAGACGGCGCAGCAGTAAGGCCACAATCTTGCCGTACACCGTACTCACGTGATCAAAAATCCAATTGAATCCCTTGATGTACCAACCGAGCGGCCCTCGCATGGCCTTTCTGGGTTTGAGAAGGAGCTGGCAAAGCGCTGGGGTCAGGGTCAAAGCCACTATGGCAGACAAAACCACGGAAACCGAAAGGGTGACGGCAAATTGTTGGTAGAGTTGCCCCGTTAGTCCCCCCATGAAGGCCACCGGAACGAACACTGAGCAGAGCACCAAGGCGATGGCGATCACCGGACCGGAGACCTCTGCCATGGCCTTCTCTGTAGCTTCCAAGGGCGTAAGTCCGTGCTCGATATGATGTTCCACAGCTTCCACCACCACAATGG
>JBJHCR010000471.1:0-3825 GCA_050486105.1 Vulcanimicrobiota bacterium | reverse complement strand
GTGGTAGGTTCTCGAGTTGAACGTCCTTAGTCTCAGGAAGAATGTGGGCCTCACCTCGTTCGCTGAGAGTGAACTGGTAATCCACAATGACCTTCTGCCCTGCCCGTGCCGCATCGAGACGAAAGCGACCTTGCTCAAGATTCCTTTCTAAAATCTCGAGAGTCTCGGAACTCCCGAGTTCCAGGGCAACAAGAGTTTCGGCCAATACCTCCGTTTGAGAGAGCTCCACCCAGCCCTCTGGCCCGATGGTAGCCACTTCTGGAGGAAGCTTTTCAAAATCCCTTTGGCGCAGTATTTGGAGTTGCGCTTGAGCGTTAACTAGGGCATGTCGAAAGTCTGCTTCTCGCTGCAAACTCTGAACATGAAACACCGCAGTGGCCGGGATAGCCATGAAAATCGCCAAAAGGGCAATGCAGATCATTATTTCGATTAACGTGAACCCTAAGTGCTTCCCCCTCATGGAAGGAAAGTTCTCACCACAGAATCCTAGTTCCTCTTCCCCGATATTCCAAAGAAACTCAGACAACGGCTCCGCACCCAATCGGGAAAAATCCGAACCTCGTGGTGCCTTCGGGCTATGAGATTGGCTGCCTTGATGACCTCAACTCTGCCGGCAACACTCATCGCGTTCACCCTTGGTGACGGCTTAGGGATGGCACAGAGAATGCCGCTGGCCGCTTCCCCCTGGTGAGCATAAGGGCTCCTTTGGTTAGCCTGAGGAAGTAAAGCCTCCTGCCTTCCAAGCCTGGAGGAAGCCCTCCTCAACCCCGAAACCTTGTGTCTCGTCCAAAGCCCGCTGCAGACCTCAGCCCGCACCCCTTGGCCACGGTTCTGGAAGCGGTACTGGCTCGCATCAACTCCAAACAACTTTTCCGTCGGGACCTTTTGACTCGTAAGTGCCTTTACGGGTATCCGACCAGGTAAGCTGCCGGCTACAAGGGAGCCAGCTTCGCCGTGAAGTGCCTCAAGAATGGAGGCTCTTCCACGATGCGATATCCTGGGAGACCCGGTGCCTTGGCTTTGACCTCTTCGGCAACCTCTAGGACATAGTCAATATGGGCCTGGGTGTAGACCCGCCGAGGCACGGCCAACCTCAAGAGTTGTAGGCGAGCGTCCGGGAACATGAGCGACCCCACCTCTACCCCTCGAATCCCTCCTTCGAGATAGAAAGCGGCCCCGAGAGCCTGTCCTGGAAACTGCTCAGGCGTCAAATGAGACAACAGTGCTCCGGCATCCACGAAAACGGCGTGACCCCCCGGAGGCCGCACCACCGGGATGCCGATCTTCTGCAGGCCTTCGGCGAAATAGGCCACGCTGCGAATACGGTATCGCATATAATCGATATCCAACGATTCCTTCAAGCCCACCGCTAGCGCCTCCAGGTCCCGACCCGCCAATCCGCCGTAAGTGGGAAACCCCTCGCACAAGATCAACTCATTGCGAAACCCGTCCACCAAGTCCGCCCGTTGGGTGGCCAGCACCCCTCCGATGTGGACGATCCCGTCCTTCTTGGCGGAAATCCAACAGCCGTCAGCCAGTTGGAAGGTTTGGCGCACGATCTCCGCCAGTGCTACTTCAGCATAGCCTGGCTCCTGGGTGTGGATAAACCAGGCATTCTCGGAGAATCGGGCTGCGTCCACGAAAAATAACACTCCTGCCTCTCGGCAGAGCTCGCTTACACCTTTCAGGTTCTCCATGCTCACAGGTTGCCCACCCATGGCGTTGTTGGTCAGGGTCATGATGACAAAGGCCACCCGCCCTCGGTAGGTATTCAAAGCCTCCTTTAAGGCTCCGAGGTCGATATTGCCCTTGAACTGGCTTTCCTCCATCGGGTTCAGAGCCTCTGGCACAGGCAGGTCCAAGGCCAAAGCTCCAGCCTGCTCTACGTGAGCTCGGGTGGTGTCAAAATGGGTGTTGCTTAAGACCACGTTTTTCTCTTGAGAGATCAGGGTCCGAGCCAGGATCCGCTCGGCCGCGCGCCCTTGATGGACAGGAAAGACGTGGGGGTACCCGGTGAGCTCTCGAACGACATCCTGAAACTTAAAGAATGAGCGGCTGCCGGCGTAGCTCTCGTCTCCCAGCATGAGGGCACTCCATTGCTTAGCACTCATGGCCCCGGTGCCCGAATCGGTAAGAAGATCGATGGTCACTTTATCCGCTGGCAACTCGAATAGGTTGTGACCAGCCAAATCCAAAGCCTGTTCACGCTCTTGGCGAGTGAGGATCGGGATTGCCTCCACCGCCTTGATTCGGAACGGCTCAATGATGGTACGAAAAGGCCAACTCTTATCATTACGCTCAGTCATCGCACGAGTCTAGCAGGTTCGAACCCATAAGAAAAGCGTTCTAGCCTCAGCCTGCCTCCATGCTCAAAAGGACTTCGAGACCAACCAGGAAATATCTCAGCCAACACTATCACACCGACCTGAGTCCACCGTCTAGGACGTAGCTCTGCAGGCGGGTAGCCGGCGGCACGCCCGAGGCGCTCCGACTGTACACTGCCACCGAAGCGAGGAACAGGCGGTAGATTTAATCCACTAAGGAGAACGACCATGGCAAGCTACAAAGGAACTATCAAAGAACTGGGGATGTCGATTTTTATGCAGGGGACACATCAGTTGGTCGACGATCAAGACAACCTAGTAGCCCTGTTGTCTGCAGGCTCTGATTCGGTGGACCTCAACAGTTACCTCAACAAGAAGGTCGAAGTCAGCGGCAAAGCCGAGCCGTCGGTTGAAGGCGGAGAGACCATGCTTACAGTCGAGAGCGTGAAGAAATTGTAACAGCCTTTTCAGACATTCTTCAGCAGTATGGCCTATTTTTAGACCAATGAAGATCTCGGGTCAACTCTCCGCTTCTAATGGCAAGCCTCAGCAGAAACCTGTTGGTAAGAAAGACTACCACAGTGGCCATCCTCATGCTCCGGGTCTGCTTCGGGACACCTTCGAGAAGGCGGGAGGGGCAGTCAGCGCAGTCTTGAGAATTCCCACAGCCCTCTTGGTTGGAGGACCAGTTGGAGGCTTGCAAGGCTACCGCAAAGGCCGAGATTCCGAATATCAACCGGATGTAAAGAGCGCTACTTTGGGACTGGTGGTTGGCCACGGGGTCAAGGAGGTCGCCAAAGGATTTCTGCTGGGTTACGGAGTTGCCGGTCCGGCTGGAGCCACCTTGTATGGCTTGAAAGAAATTGGGGAGTCTTCGGGAGAGCTCTACCTCTATCTCAAAGGCGGGTCGGCCAACGAGATGGCCACAAAACTCGTTGAAGCGGTCGACAGCAAGGTTGACGGGGGGGAAGGCGGTTTCAAAGGAGCAGCCAAGGGAGCCTACGCGGGGATGGGAAGCACCTTGAAGAGCGGAGCCCGAACCGGCTACATGGAAGGCCGAGCTGCCACGTCG
Source organism: Vulcanimicrobiota bacterium (assembly GCA_050486105.1). Taxonomy (GTDB): domain Bacteria; phylum Vulcanimicrobiota; class Xenobia; order Xenobiales; family JADMJV01; genus JAEXNA01. Next base: position 429 of record JBJHCR010000471.1, on the reverse strand, counting down.
GGCCTCATCGAAGGTCTGAGTTTCGCCCCTAAGGAGTTTGAGAAAGCCCTATCTCCTCGAGGAAACACTCTCCGTATGGCTGCCACCACCGTTGCCGGCGCGGTCACTGCAACCCTGGCACTCCCAGCGGGATTTGCCTTGGGCGCCTTGGATTCTCTGAACGAGACCACCGAGCCCCTCTCCAAAACCAAGGTTCGGCTAGCAACGGCGACCTCGGGAGCCCTAGCCGGGGGGCTCGTCGGCACCGCCATCGCGGGGCCTTTGGGCGCTGTGGTCGGGGCTGCCGTCGGGGCTGGACTGACCTTGCTTTCCCCCAGAATAAGCGACACCTTTGCCGAGGAAACCCTCGCCAGTGTGGATTCTGCCCGCCGGAGCGCTCCGGACTTGGGGCACGACCTCAGCAACAAGAGGCGAGATCTGGTCCAAAGC
>JBJHCR010000470.1:0-3829 GCA_050486105.1 Vulcanimicrobiota bacterium | reverse complement strand
GTGATGTCCTTCGTCTCGGGCACCTTCGGTGAACGCTTCGCTTGCGGTCCGCAAGCGAAGCGTTACGTCCCCGTTTAAATCAGCAGCCTCCTAGGCCTCATATCGGATCTCCGTATTGAGAAGGACCGCTGAACACCCTTCCTGGCGCCCCTTTGAGCTTGGTTATGGAAGCTGAGACACTAAACGACAGCGAAGTGACTTGATGCAACCATCCTACAGGCAGAAGCAGGGCTTCTCCGGGGCTCAGTTCGACTTCGGTGAACTTTATTTTTGCGAACCGCGGATATTTGTGAAGATCTGGAGCCAAGGTTTCCACTGGAGAGAAGAAGTCTCGCTCTGGATAAGCATTGACAATATGCCAAGGTCCGGCCAAGAGGAATTTTTTGCGCCCCTCGAGTTGCAAGAAAAGGACATTGTACGGATCGAAGTGGAGGCCGGTTCGGGTGCCTTCCGGTCCTATCCAAAAGTAGGTTCTGTCGCCTACAGTTTCATCCACATACTCAGGAGATATCTGGAGTTGACGAGCCAATTTAGCATAGAACTCCATGCTCTTCTCCGACCTATTGTAGGCTGTCCAGTAGCTTTTTTCCGAGCCCTGCTCTACTTTAATGCGATCAAGAAACTCACCCAAAGTGGCGGCCTCAAGCACGGGACGATAGCCCTCAGGGGACTCCATATATCGGTTGTACTCAAGCTGCTCGTTTCCGTAGCGGGCCCGCAGAAAAGCCTCCGACCACAGGGCAAGGCTTCCCGAATTGAGCATGTTGGTGAGCTTGACCGGTCGGCTGACGTCAACGAAGTCCTCAAAAAACCTCTTCGACTGAGAGGCGTCTATACTTGCCACAGGGGCTGCCGTTTCGGGTTCTCGGACCTGCGCCATGAAATCCAACAACCATCGGGCTTGAGCCAGGTCGTGCGCGAACCGCTGTCCGGTACGAAGGAGAGGGCTAGCTCGAAGGCCTTTCAGGTATTCGCCCCAAGAACGACGATCTTCGTCGTTTAGGTTAAGTTGGTTCAAGATGGTTTGGTCGTCGTGTCCTGCCAAAACGGCGTAGGACACCCAGTCAATTATTGAAGGATCGAGGTTGGCGTTCATGGGTTGTGAAGTGGCTTAGTGAAAACGGAGAGAACTCCCTCTAGCGCAAGCCAAATCTCGCCTACTGAGCAAGGCAACAGTTCCAGGGCTTCTTGTCTTGATGGGAAAGCCAGCGTAGAGAGGTGAAAGGTTTACTATGAACATCGGTGTCCTGACCAGCGGGGGCGACTCTCCCGGCATGAACGCGGCTCTGCGCGCCGTAGTTCGCACCGCTTTGCGGAATGGCCACAACATTTTTGGGATCCGGCAAGGCTATCGGGGCCTCATCGAAGGTGGCGACTCGATTCAAGCTTTGAGCTGGAATGACGTCAGCGGCATACTGCAGCGAGGGGGCACGGTTCTGGGCAGCGCTCGCTGCCATGAGTTTCGTCAGCGCTCCGGACGCCTCCAAGCAGTGCGCAATCTGCTAGCTTGTGATATCGACCGACTGATCGTCATCGGCGGCGACGGCAGTCTCACCGGAGCTCAGTTGCTTCATGACGAGTGGAGGAGCTTGCTGGACGAACTGGTGGCTAGAGGAGACTTATCTGTGGATGTCGCCGCCCGTCATCCTCACCTGACCGTGGTTGGCCTGCCCGGCTCCATCGACAACGACTTGCCCGGCGTCGACGTGAGCATTGGCTCCAATACCGCCCTGCATCGCATAGTGGAAGCCGTCGACCGCATCTTCAGCACCGCCGCCAGCCACCAGCGGATTTTTGTGGTCGAGGCCATGGGACGGCGCTGCGGCTACCTAGCCCTCATGGCCGCGTTGGCTACCGGCGTGGAGGTAGCCATCTTGCCCGAATCGCCTCCTGGGCCGGGCTGGGAAGAGGTGATGTGTGCCAAGCTGAAATCTGCTCGCTTGGCCGGACGTCGAGCCGGCATCGTACTGCTGTCCGAAGGATCCCACGACACCAACGGTCTTCCCATCACCGCCGAGCAGGTTAGAACCCTGCTCGAAGAGCGCCTGGCCGAGGAAGTGCGGGTCACGATTTTGGGTCACGTCCAGCGGGGTGGCGCCCCCACAGCCTTCGATCGCAATCAGAGCACCATTCTGGGAGCAGCAGCAGTGGAAGAGATTGAAAAAGAAAGGGAGCCAGTCGTGGTAGGATTGAAGGGCAATCGAGCCATCCCTGTCCCTCTTAGGCAATGCCTAGCCCACTCCTTAGCTATTGATGAAGCTCTGAAGGCGGGCCATGAAGAGAAGGCCATCGATTTGCGCGGACCCAATTTCGCCAAGGCCTTGAAAGCACGCAGAATTCTAGGCCGCGTTCATCCTAAAGGAGGGAGCGGCGAGAGCTTTCGGTTGGCCATTATGCACGTCGGCGCTCCTTCTCCTGGCATGAACATGGCGGTGAGGGCCTCCGTGCGTATGCTGCTCGATCAGGGACACCAAGTGATGGGGATCCGCCGAGGCCTGAAGGGCCTGATCGAAGGCGATATCTCAGAACTCAATTGGATGGATGTAAGTGGATGGTCCTCTCTGGGCGGAGCTGAGTTGGGTACCAACCGCAAGTTGTTGACCGGCCATAACCTCTATGCCGTGGCCCGCCACCTGGAGCACTCCGAGATCCAAGGCCTGCTGCTCATTGGAGGATTGGCTGCCTATGAGACCGCCGAGACCCTGAGGGCCCAGGAGTCTAACTACCCGTCGTTCTCGATTCCGGTGATCTGCGTGCCGGCAACCATCGACAACAATTTGCCAGGTAGTGATTTTTCCATCGGCGCCGACACTGCTCTCAACAATATTGTGGAGGTGGTTGACAAGATCAAGCAGTCGGCCGTGGCTTCACACCGTTGCTTTGTGGTGGAGGTCATGGGTCATAAATGTGGATATTTGGCGTTGACTTCAGCTCTGGCCACCGGTGCAGAGAGGGTTTACTTGCCCGAGGAAGGCATCGACATAGAACGCCTACTCAGAGACCTACGCAGCTTTGCGGCGAGTTTTCGAAAGGGACGTCGAGTAGGTTTGGCAATCCGCAACGAGTGTGCGAATTCGCTCTACAGCACCGATTTCATCGCCACTCTCTTCGAGGAGGAGGGCAAGGGAGAGTTCGACGTCCGCCAATCGATCTTGGGTCACCTGCAGCAAGGTGGCGACCCCACACCTTTCGATCGCACCTTAGCAGTGCAACTGTCTGTGCAGGCCAGTGAAAAATTGCTGGAGCTATGCCGTTCACTGCAGTCGCTGTCCTTGGCCGTGGGTCTCCAAGGTGGTCGGATCACATTCACGGACATCAGGCAGCTTGGCCATTTGCTCGATCCCGATCGTGGTCGTCCTAAGCAGGAATGGTGGTTTCCTCTGCGCGACCTCCTGCTCCAATTGGCCCATCAGGAATAGGCGTTCGAAGCTGAACGTTCTACCGACAGAGAACCGTTTGCCCATCCCCACCACGCTGAACCCTGATTCTGCCGCGGCCTGATCCCACGAAAAGCTGTGACCCAGCCTCTGCCCCATAGAATCAAGGATCACGCTCCCACAAAACACAGCGACCCCCAAGCTCCCTCGGGCATAAAAAAAGACGCCCTTCCGAAGAAGCGCGTCTTTCGTTGCCCGAGGAGGTTCACCAACCCTCATTCTGGCGGCCGTTGGACCCATACGAGTCTCGGCGTATCTCGTTTTTTTCGGGTTGAGATTCCCTAGGCGCTCTCGTTCGACCTTGGTGAGGTCACAGCTTGCGAGCGCTGCTGTTGTCTGGCCGCCACGGTTCACCTTGTGAGTGAACACCCTCTCCTGCACCAGACTCCCGT
>JBJHCR010000469.1:0-3837 GCA_050486105.1 Vulcanimicrobiota bacterium | reverse complement strand
ATCAGCTCGACCCTGCCGACCCAAGTCTGTTCTATCGGCCAGATTGTTGTTGTAGTCATAGCAAATGAGCACATTGCAGGCGTTAAAGATCCAAGTTTTGAGATGAGAGACTTCATCGTCATCGAGGTCCTCGGGCCCAACGGTCACTACACCACTATCGGATGTGCCGAGAAGCAGCCGGCCGTCGAATAGGCCGTGGGAGAAGGTGGCGAAATCCGAAGCCCGATTCTGAACTTTTACCGTGACATCGAGCGGCCCATTGGGAGTCAAGATGGTGATCAGAATAGCCTCAAAGCCGAATTTCTTTAGGTTGGAAGGCTCAAACTCGGCTTCGTTTAGGTGAATCTCCGGCTCCGTGGCACCTGCTCTTCCCAACAGGCCCGTGTATACCAGACGACCTAGTTCTTTACGGTCGGCGGGGTAAAACATCGTGTCCTTTAGGATGTCCGCCAGAAGGTCCGCGTAGAGGTGGCTTATGAGTAACGTACCACCTGCTTCCTTCAAAGCCACACCCGCTCCAACCGAATAGAGCGTGTTACCGAGTTGGGGACCCGTCTTGAGCAGAGTGCTCGGCTCGAAGTCTGTGATATAAACACTCTCCCTATTAGGGTCTTTAGTCAAAGTCACAGGCTCTTGAGCCGAAGGCGAACTCACACTTGAAATGGCGAAACCTGACAAGGTCTCCGGGGAACTTTCCGCTCCAAAGTCGAGGCCACTTAGTTCAAGCTTCCAGGTCTCGGCGGCGTGAACCGTTCCCAGGCGCTTAAACCCTGCATCGTTGTCTGGACCACCTCGCTTCGCCCTATCTTTGGAGTTCGCAATCTCTACTTCTGACGCGAAGACCTTTAGCACACCCAGGTTCTCAAACGCCACCAACTCCCTATCCTCCAAGCACTCCCCTCCGGTGTCCTGGGCCAAAATGCCAGCGCTTCTCCCCCGAAGGGCGATGGGAGGTTCGCTATCACACAAGGTTGCTTGGATCTCAAACTGATGCCAAGCCGGGTGTTCCAAAACCTGTCCGGCAACAGTTCCATCCCACTCTACCGAAATGTGAGGCCCCGTGCCTGAGGCCAGCTCCTCTTGCACCAGATTCTCAAAACGGTCTAGGAGGTTCACCGTCCATTCGATGTCTTCGGGGTTGGCATCGCTTGCGATCAGCACCGCCTGGGCGGTGAGAGTCACCGTGTCCCCCGGTTCCTCGAAGGCCGGTTGGGGTAACACCTGGGCGTCAATGATTCTGAGCTCAGCTCGTTTGCCGGGCACTTGGCCGACACTGCTTATCTCGTAGCGAGTCTCCGGGTACCCCGATGAAGCCGGATACCCCTTGGCACTGGCCTCAACCTGATAAGGAATTCTGGCCTGCTCACCCTGAGCCCTCACCTCCGATGATGAAGACGTTTGAGATGTCGATGAGGGCAGGGAGCGCGACAGCGTCAGTTATCCAGGGCCCCAGGTGGCCGAAATGTTCGTATCCGATCCGGTCTTAACGAATCTATCGTCCACCACTACTTGCCAAGTAGGGCTCTCCACCGGTGCCCCATTGTCCCACTCGAACTCATGAGTGATCTGAATCGGCTGCAGCGATTCCAGGTCGTAGTCGGGAAATTCTCCTTTGAATCGGAGAGCTTTTTGATTATAGTGCCAAGTTCCACTCGCCGGAGCGCTCGAACCTACGGCGGATACCTGAAGGGTGTGAGGGCCGGAAGATGACGATACGAACGAGGGAATAAAGAAGTGAGCGCTGTGCACCTCGGATCTCAACAGTTCACCATTAACGTAAATGTTGTGATACCAGCCATGAAACTCGTGATGTACAACGACCGTATTCTGAGATGCAGGGAGTGATAAAGTCATACCCCCACTTTGAAATCTAAATGACACCAGGGTCGGCCCCTGGCCCTCGGATTGAGGAAAGGTCCAGGTGTAGGTCAGCGTACTCCCTTGAGGAAAAAGAACCCCAACGGCGCTGGTTGCCATGACTCCCGTATGATACCAGTTCCCTCCAGCAGTGAGCGCGGTGGCTTCCCCCTGCTCAAATAAAAGAGGAATGCGAACTCGAGAGTCGTTGACATACTGCACCAAACCCAGATCGGTGGATTGAGCTGATATCCCAAGCTCCTCGAGAGACTCCACCTTCTCCCAGGAAATCTCTACCGCTTGGGCATAAGACGACGGCTTAGTGCTCGCAGATTCGGCACCCTGCCCCCCAGCCGACTCCCCCGAACTTACCTCCCCCGTCTCACATCCAGCGAGAAAAAGACTCAGTAGGCAAAGCAATAGCGTGAAAGCGTGAAAGCGTGAAAGCGTGAAAGCGTGAAAGCGTGAAAGCGTGAAAGCGTGAAAGCGTGAAAGCGTGAACCGTTCATCGGACCTCCCCCAGGAATAATACGGTGGCTTACTACTGGGATTCTCAGTTGGACTAGAGGGATCCTGCTAGGGGGATTACTCTAGAGCTCGAAATCAGTATTCCTCTCCCCGCCTCCGCGTCTCCGTGTAAATCCCCCAAAAACGCTCCCCCCTCTGTGCCTCTGTGGAAATCCCCCCCAAATCTCCCTCTCTCCCCTCCGTGCCCTTCGTACGGCGGCGTGATGGTCGCTTTCTCGGCAATTCTCGGGCCTGACTTTTATCTCAACCTACATACCGAAGCTGGCTTGGGATGATTTCGTGTGTGGCCTCCATGAATCGACGAAATCCGCCGGGCATCTTTCGTTGTGAACGACCGGTCTCCTTGAGGAACGCTGCCGGCCCTGGAACCTTGGGAACAAAGCTCTCGAGCAGAAGCAGCCGTCGTTTCTCCGGGTGTGTCTGTGGACAGCGCCAACTACCCGGACGAGTGTAGGGACTCCGGTTGAATATCCCGAAACCAACCGGGTGAACAGCGACTGGGCCGAGCAAAACGGAATCGCCGCGATCTATCTGCACGGCTCTCGAATAGAGGGGCGCGCAGGAAGCGAGAGCGACTTGGATGTGGCGGTACTTCTGGCAAATCTTCCTGAGGATTGGCAGGTCCTAGAAGACCTTCGGGGAGAGTTGGAAGTCCGCCTGGCGCGCGAACTCGGTGTCCCTTTGGACCAACTCGATATCGTTTTTTTGCACCAAGCGCCCCCAGCCTTCTGCTACCGGGCCATCCGTCGTGGACGGCTCCACTGGGAGGCCAAGAATCACTTCCGCGTGCACTTTGAAGCTCGGTTGATGCACCAATATCTCGACAACCAATACTATGAAGATATTCACGACAAGGCTTTGCATCGTAGAATCCGGGAGGGAACGTATGGGCATCGACCGGCGATTCGTCATCAGACTCCTAGCTGAAATAGAACAGCATCTGGTGATCTTGGAGCAAGCTCGGGTACAACCGAAGGAACAACTCTTTCTGGACCCCCTCCGATCGTTAGGTGTCCAGCACGCTCTCCAAATCCTCATTGAGGCCGTCATTGCGATATCCCACCAGATTATTGCCGGTCTCAATCTGCCCCGTCCCGAAAGAAATGTGGACACTCCGGGAGCACTCCTCGAGGCAGGTGTCCTACGAGACGCCGAATTGGCCGGACGTCTCCCCGGGATGGTCAGATTTCGAAACCTCCTGGTTCATCGATACTGGGAGGTCCAATTAGACTTGGTCTACGAAATCTTGAGGAACCATCTTGATGACATTCGTCAGTTCGCCGCCGAAGTGAGCGAGTTCATGGAACATCCTGATTCCTAGCTCGCTAGCGACCTGCACGCGCTTGCTAAGGATCTGGTCCGAAATAACTTCCCGGTTTGGGCCGCCGATGCATCGGGTACCCTCTGGGTGCTGGCAGCGTTGGTTCTCGCTTAAGTATTCTCGATACTAGT
>JBJHCR010000468.1:0-3896 GCA_050486105.1 Vulcanimicrobiota bacterium | reverse complement strand
GTTCACGCTCCATCCCGAGCACCCCTTTCATCGCCTCTTGGTTGACTTCGGAGCCTGCTCGGACCGAAGAAAAGGTGTTCCGGCCCACGCTGAAACTCGCATAAACGCCGCCTAAAACAACCAAAAGTAAGACCGCGTAAACCAGGGTTTCCGGGATGGTAACTCCGCGACTGTTCTTCATTGCGACACCTCGGTTTCGAGTTGCACAGATTTCAGGCCGTCTCCACGATTCCAGTCCACCTGAACCAGGATGCTTTTTCCGGCCGGGGTGATCCCATCGTCGAGGTCGGTCACGAGAACGGAATACTCGTAATCCAAAGAGGTTTCCCCACCTTGGCGTTTCAGAGCTTGAAGACGCTCGGGCTCAACCTTTACCGGACCTCGACTGACAATCTGTTCGAAGTCCAGATTGCGCTCGGTTTCCAGCACCTGCTCGGCCAAGAAGGTGGCCCCTACCATGGCCTGAGCCTGGGCTACCGAACGCATCCCCATAGGATATAGGCCCAACAGGGCCAGAAAGGCCACCGCAAAAATGGCCAGAGCCACCAGGATGTCGGCTAAACTCAGGCCTCTTTCATGTATTGTCATGCACACCTCACGCACTCACTTTAACTCTCAATCAAGGGGGCTGGTATGATTTAGATCAGGAAATCTCAGCTCTGCTTAGGCTCAAGTCTTCTGACATAAATCCAAAGGCGAGAGGACCCCCTGGACCCCCCGTTCGTCACAGACCAGTAATCGATGGATACGGTGTCGGCGGAACAGAGACTGAGCTTCTTCGACGGTGGCTTCAGGCGAGATGGTGACCAGAGTGGGGCTCATGATGTCGGAGACGGTTTTCGGCCGCTTGGACTCGGGGCTGTTGGCGACCACCGCCAAGTCGGTGTAAGACACCATGCCGAGAACCTTCCCCTTACCGTCTATGACCGGAACGCCTCTCACGTCATGCTTGAGCAGAAGGTCGATGAGCCTTTTGATGGGCAAATCCGGCGGCGCCGAAACCACGCTTGCGGTCATGACGTCGGCCACCTTGCGGGGAGATGTCCAGGTCTTTACCGGCTGTCCATTCTCACTTCCAAGCTCTTCAGTGAGAGACTCAAGATGGAGAAGGCTAGAAGAATCGGAGGCCTCAGAGATCACGTCTTCCAGAAGCTCTTTTTCTCTTCGCAGAGTGACCACTCTGAGAACCTCGTCTAAGGAGGTCATTCCGGCGTTAACCTTCTTAATCCCGTCCTCGAGCAGACTCGACATGCCTTCCTTGCGAGCTTCGTGCCATAGTTCGTGGTCTGAGACCCCTTCGAGCATCAATTTCTTCAGGCGCTCGGTGGTGGACATGATCTCGAATAGCCCCAAACGTCCTCGATAGCCGCGGTGATCGCATTCGGGGCAACCCTGAGAGGTGTAGCATTTCTCGGGAAAAACTTGCTCGGGCGCAATCTTGAGCAATCTCAGGTCGGCCTCGGTGGGCTCGGTTTCTACTCGGCAGGCAGGGCAAAGTCTTCGCACCAGACGTTGGGCTACGATGCAGAGCAGACTGCCGACCACCATATAAGTAGGAAGTCCCATGAGGATCAAACGGGTGAAGGTGGAAGGGGCGTCGTTGGTGTGCAAGGTAGACAAAACCAGGTGACCGGTCTGAGCCGATTGGATGGCGATCTCAGCCGTTTCCAAGTCCCGGATCTCCCCCAGCATGATGACATCGGGGTCCTGCCGGAGAATGGTGCGAAGCGACGAAGCAAAAGTGAGGCCGGCTTTGTTGAGGACCTGAACCTGGTTGATGCCTTCTAGCTGGTATTCGATTGGGTCTTCCACCGTAACCACGTTGACTTCTTCCCGGTTCAGGAGACGAAGGGCGGCATACAGTGTGGAGGTCTTTCCCGAACCGGTGGGTCCGGTGTTCAAGATCATCCCTTGACTGGACCTCAGATAGCCTGAGAGCACCTCTAAGTCGCCAAGCAGGAGTCCCAGGTTCTCCAATTCGATGGCCACAGCGGTCCGGTCCAGGATTCTGAGCACCACTTTTTCGCCGTGAAATGTGGGCAGGGTGCTGACCCGCAGGTCCACTTCTCGGTTCTTAGTCCGCACTCGGCTGCGCCCGTCCTGAGGGCGTCGGGTTTCGGCGATATCGATTCCAGAGATCAGCTTTAAGCGAGAAGTACAGGCCTTTTGGACCCTCTTGGGAAGTTCGACCATGGAGCGCAGCAGACCGTCCAATCGATAGCGCACTCGCACTCGGTCGAGCAGCGGCTCCACGTGGATATCCGAAGCCCGCATGCGTATTCCATCAGAGATGATGGAATTGACCAACTGTATGATAGGGGCGGCACTTTCGTCTTCTTCGGCCTCCGGTTCTTCCAGGATCTTCTGAATGTATTCCAGATCCGAATCCTTGGGGATCTGCTCCAAGATGTGCTGAATTCCCGTTCGGTCTTCGGTCAGTTCTCCATTGATGGCGGCTCGAATATCGCTCCTGGGGGCCAGAACCCGCTTAACCTTCTTTTGGGTCACCGGTCGGATGGCATCGGTGGCGTTGACATCGAAGGGGTCAAACATAGCCACCAGGATCTCCCCTTCGGAGGGCTCAACGCCGGGAGCCGAAAGCAGAGGGTAGATGTCGTAATTCTTCAGCATCACCCCTGGTAGAGTCTTAGCGGTGTCAAGATCGAGCATAGAGGCCTCAAGGCGAGTGGCGGGCAAGTGGTAGACTTCGGCCATGGTTTCAAGGAGAATGTCCTCGTCGACCAATCCCTCCTCGAGCAAGGCTTGTTCGATGGGGATCTCTTGGTAATGAGGGTCCGTCTTGATGAGGCCGAGTTCAAGGGCACTGACTCGGTCGCTCTCGACCAAACGGTCAATCAGGAGTTCCGGGTTCATACTGTCTTCTTAAGTCCCAAAGATTCAGGCTTGAACATACCGTTTTTGCCAGGTCTCTGCAATAGGAGAAACATTGATCTCAGAACAATCTCATGGGAGAATTCCCTCTATGGACCCGAAGCCTCAAACTGTTTTTCGGTGCCGCAGCGAGAAATTCTGGGGTGGTTTGCTCCCTCTTTCTCTGGGCTTTCTGGTCATCCAAGCGCGCTGGTCCCAGTGGGCCTTCACCGTTTTCTCACCTCAGGCTGACACCTATCTTCGAACCCTTATCGGCTATGGAGCACTGCTTTTGGGCTTGATGATGCTCGGCCTGTCGCTGAGGATTTATTTCGTTTATGCTTCTCGTACTTTTGAGATTCAGGCTAAAGGTCTGCTGGTGCGTACGGTAACCGGGTCCAGGCTTTTTCCCTGGGAAGAAGTGAGGGTTCTCAGAGGTGAAAACCAAGCCATCTTCTACGGGAAGAAGGAGAGAGTCAGAGTCCACCGGTTTTTCTTGCCGGAGTGGCAAAAGCTGTGCGACCTGGTGGACTTGGCCCATAATGAAAAGAAGTTCAACGTGAAGTTGAACGTCTAAGGGGTCACCAGGCTTTTGTGCTCAGGTTCCAACTTGGTGCCGTTCTAAATGTCGCAAGAAAAGCTCCTGGAACACCCGGTACTGGATGAACGTTTCCGTCTTCTGCAGTTCATAAAGGGATTCGATCACTGGGTGAACATCGGTGGGAAGTTGGGTCATCAGTTCCTCGAAGCAGTTTTGGGCCACTTTTCGTTCGTTCAGAAGTCTCTCGACAGATGGGGGTATCTCGTTACGAAATGCGGTCTCAAGCCAGCTTGTTAACTCGAAGGGTGTTTCTTGGTCTGTGGTCACAGGCGTTCTCCTTAGAAGGGTTAGGTTCTAATCATAAATGGAGTCTTTCAGGGAGATCCTGATCCGAATCAGTTACTAGGAGGCTGGCCGGAAACCCTCTCAAACTGAGGGCCCCATTAAGCTGCGAGCTGGTATGCTGAGCTCGATCGACATAGAT
>JBJHCR010000467.1:0-3897 GCA_050486105.1 Vulcanimicrobiota bacterium | reverse complement strand
CGGAGCTTGTCGCCCTTAAGCCCCAGCTTCGCATGCAAGACCGGGGCCAGAACGTCACCATCAGCCTTCTCGGCGGTACCCAGGTCGTCATTGTCTCGCCATACATGCTGCAGCGACCTAAGAAGAAACGAGGTCGTAAAAGAACGAAGCGCGGAAGGTCAGGCAACGGCCTTTATCCGATACTTGAGTTGCTCGGCATCCGGGAGCGCGTCACCCCAGCCCTGGCCTCCTCTGTCGCGCGGCAGATAGCCCTTGGCTCGGTGTCTCAGACGCAAGAGAATCTCGCCGACTTAGGCGTTCACCTCGACCGTAAAAGGCTACACTCGATTGCTCTGGCCGTGGGCCGACGCGGGCTCCTGTTCCGCGACACCATTGTCGGATCCGGCCTAAGACCAGAGAAAAGCTTGGTCCAAGGAACCACCATTGTCATAGGCGTCGATGGCGGCCGCCTACGGACACGGAAGCGTAAGAAGGGGCGAAGAAGAGAGTCTGGCCACCACGGATTTGACGCCGAGTGGCGTGAGCCCAAGGTTCTTGTCATCTACGAAGTGGACGCGAAAGGTCGAAAGAAGAAGGCCGGCTACCAACGCTACGACGCCACCATGGCGAACTGCGATGCGGTTTTCGCGCTCATCGCCGGGCACCTGCGCACAATAGGGGCCGACAAGGCTGCGAGGTGGGCGTTCGTTGGCGATGGCGCCCTCTGGATTTGGGAGCGGGTGCAAAAGCTGTGCGAAGATGTCGGATTCGACAAGCTCAACCTCGTAGAGATCGTGGACTTCTATCACGCCAAGCAACGCCTTCACGAGTTTTCCATCGAGGTCAAATCCTGGACCAAAGGCCAACGGGATAAGTGGTTACAGGACGCCACCAAGCTCCTGAACGGCGGTCGAATCGATGCCCTCCTAGCTATGTGCTCTGAGCACTATCGGGGATGCAACTCAAAAAAGCGCCGCAAGTTGGCCGAGTATTTCGTAACGAACCGAGACAGGATGCGCTACCACCTCTTCCGCCGAGGCGGGCTCCCGATGGGGTCTGGGGCCGTCGAGAGCTGCGTTCGGCGTCTGGTCAACCTGAGGCTCAAGGGAAACGGCATCTTCTGGACGGTGGAATCCGCCGAAGCTGTGCTCCAACTGAGAGCTCAATTATTGAGCGGCCGATGGGACCAATTCATGAAAGAGATCCTTCGACCAGTCGATCACTGGGAGGTGGCCTAGACGCTCAACCCAAGGATTGGCGGGACCTCGCGCTTGCATGAAAACTGGAATGCTCTGTTGTGCGACAATTATAAGTACCGGCGGACGACAATTAAAATTCCCCACTAGGTCGTCCCGATATCTGAGCCGATCCCGAGCGTTTTCTTTGCCAAGCAGAGAGTCTGTGAGCTTCGTGGGATTTGGTCTTATGGTCAAAGATCAACAAGTAAAACTGCTGCGAAGGCTGCGCGCCCTTGGAGAGAGCCAAGAGACTGCTGCGGCCAGAGCAGACATGTCCGTCAAAACAGCAAGAAAGTGGGAGAAATCGAAATTGCTACCATCAATGAGTAAGAAAGCCAGGTCTTGGAGAACTCGAAAAGACCCATTCGAGGAGGTTTGGGAAAGTGAAGTCGTTCCGAGGCTCAAGAACGACGAAGAGGAAATCTTAGAGGCCACAACCCTCTTCGATTTCCTCCAGAGAAAGTTTGTCGGGCGCTTCAAAGACAGTCAGTTACGCACGCTTCAAAGGCGAGTCCGCGACTGGAGAGCCCTTCACGGGTCCCCGAGAGAGGTATTCTTTCCCCAGGAGCATCCCCCTGGTCGAGAAGCCCAGATAGATTTTACCTATTGTGATGAACTTGGGATAACTATCAGCGGCGAGCGCTTTTCTCACCTCATCTTCCAGTTTGTTCTCAGCCATAGCGGTTATCGCTATGTTAATTTGGCCAGGAGTGAGAATTTTGAGGCCTTGTCTGAGGGGATCCAGAATGCGGTATGGAGTTTTGGAGGGACTCCCAGAGTATGGAGAACGGACAACCTTTCAGCAGCGACTCATCAACTCAAAGTAGAAGGTGGTCGTGAGCTCACAGAGCGATATGCAGCGCTCCTTAGCTATTATAAAGCCGAGTCCTCAAGGATTAACCCCGGAGAATCTCACGAGAACGGCATCGTAGAGAAGCACCACGATGTTCTCAAGAAGGCTCTGCGTCAGGCTCTGGCTTTGAGGATGAGTTCTGAGTTCTCAACGGTCGAAGCCTACTGGGACTTCGTCCGAGGAGTTGTTGCAAGGCTTAACAGCCGCAGAGAAGAGGCCTTTTCACAGGAGAGAAGGTGTCTTCTATCTTTACCGAACTCCCCTGTGCCGACCTACACCGATCTCCAGCGAAAAGTTAGCCGCTATAGCTGTATCCGGGTCAATACTCAGACCTACTCGGTTCCATCTAGGCTCATCGGCCACAGGATTACCGTCCGGTTGCACCCAACAACGATTGAGCTGCTGTACCTTCAAAAGTCTATTGAAGAGTTTCCTCGACTCAAGGGTGAAGGGCGGCATCGAATTGACTATCGCCATATAAGCCATTCCTTAGTGAGGAAGCCTGGGGCTTTTGCCCGCTATAAGTTTCGCGAAGACCTTTTCCCCAGCCTTATCTTTCGCCGTGCCTATGATGCTCTAGTTGGATGGCGAGGAGACCGGGCAGATATCGAATACGTAAGAATCCTACATCTTGCAGCCTGCACCATGGAGCAGGAGGTTGAGGCTGCGCTTGAGCTTCTGCTCGGTTCTGGTGATCGTTTTGACTATGCAGACACCAAGGCTCTGGTGAAGCCAAGAGATTCAGGCCCAGTAGAGTTAATTCCCAGTTTAAGACCAAATCTCGAGCAGTATGACGAACTTTTGAACGGAGCAAGCTATGAAGAGACTGCCAAGACTCAGTACCCCTACGCCAGCTGAGAAGCTTTACAGCCTGGCACAATCTTTTCGCCTGCCCACGATAGCCGAAGAGGCCGCTAAGCGCTTGCTTGCGGCTGGACATTCCGAGGCACTCGAAATTCTTGCCGAGGTTTTCGAAATGGAGTCGGAAGATCGTCTCGAGAGGCGCGTAGAAAGACTACGTAGAGCATCCAAGCTTCCACCGGAAAAGACATTTGAGACTCTCGAATGGGATCGTTTCCCCAAAAAACTGCAGGCAAAGTTCAAAGAGCTTTCTCTTGGGGACTTTTCCGAACGAGCTGAGAATGTCATTTTGTTCGGGCTTCCGGGAGTAGGTAAGAGCCACGTGGCTTCTGCTATCGGCCACAGTCTGATATCTCAGGGTCGTTCGGTGCTGTATACCCCAACCTTCCGCCTAATCCAGGACCTACTGGCCTCCAAGCGTGACCTGGTACTTCCTCGGAAGCTAAGCAAGCTCGACAACTTCGATGTCCTGATTCTCGACGACATTGGCTACACTCAACAAAGTGCTGAGGAAATTGAGGTTCTTTTTACACTCTTGGCCGAGCGCTATGAACGTCGCTCCGTGATCATCACAAGCAACCTAGTCTTCAGTGAGTGGGAGCAAATTTTTAAGAACCCGATGACCACTGCGGCTGCGATTGATAGAGTGGTCCATCACGCAACGATCTTGGAATTTAAGGTTCCAAGCTATCGCACCAAGAGTGCTCGCCAGCGGCAGTCATCCCAGGGTGATAGTGAGGAGGAGGGCACATAGAGCGGCGATCTGGCTGGGCCCTAAGCTACGGTCCTACGGACCTCCGCATAGGGCCCAGCCAGATAGGGAATTATAATTGTCGCTACCTGGGAATTATAGTTGACGTCAGACAATGCTCCCCTTGAAGCGTCCTTGGGACAATCTATCACCCGCAGAAACGGGTACCCGGCCAAGAAAAATCCCTGACCGTCATACAGAAGTGCCTTCAGTGT
>JBJHCR010000466.1:0-3926 GCA_050486105.1 Vulcanimicrobiota bacterium | reverse complement strand
GGCCCTGAGGACCTTCCCCCCCCGTCAAGTCTCTATGAACGTCTCTTTGATCGACTTTATGAAAGGGTCCCAGATCGCTACTTAGACCTCTTCTTGCTGCTGGCCACTTCGGACGAGCCGGTCAGTGGCCAGGAACTCTCCAACCTGGGAATCCCTCGCACCGATGTCCTAGAGTTGGTATTCAGCTTGCCGAGCCTGTTTCATTGCTATCACGAGCGGGGAGCGTCACTGAATCTCGCTCATCGAGCCATACGGTTGCATCTGCAACGCACCTTTTTGACCTCCTATGCTCAGAGTTGCGGCCGCCTAGCGAAACGAGCTCTGCAGCGATTCACCGAAACCGAACTGGCGATTCTCCCGGTTAGAGACGAATTGGACCGCTTGAGCGAGAGTGTTCGTCGGCTGTTGCGCTGGTCGATCGACTCCCAAAATAGAGAGTTGCTGGCTGAAGTTTGTCAAGATCCCCAAATCAACAAGCTTCGGCATCGAATTTTCTCTGCCCTCGAAGACCGAAGTCTCTATCACCGCAAGACGCTGCTCCTAGACACCTTTCTGAACGCTCTTAAAGTGCTGGTCGATGGAGAGCGCAGGGAAGAGTTTCGTGAAGAACTCGCTTGGTCGCTCTCGAGCCGGGCTCTATCCTACAATCACCTAGGTCATTATCATCGAGCTCTCATCGACATTGAAACCGCCATCGCCCAATTTCAAATCTTGGTCGAAGATCAAGGAAACGAAGGTCTACGAAATGGTTTGGCAGCGGCCTTCAACCGCCGAAGTGAAATTCTCCGGGCCTTAGAGGTATGGGAACGCGCTCTGCCCGATGCTGATCGGGCCGTGCAAAACTATCAGAAGGTGGTCGACAGCGGTCGTCAAGATTTGGCCTCTCTCCTGATGCTCTCTCTTCACAATAGAGGGATCATTTATCGAAACTTACAGCAACCAGAGCAAGCCACCCGAGACCTGGAGCACAGCCTTAACGGCTATCTCCGATTGGTGGACCGAGACAACCGAAGAGAACTTCGCCCTCAACTCGCCTCGGTCTATCAGGCGGTGGCCTCCCTCGCCCTGTCCCAGGGACAGTTGGAGCGCGCCTTGTCTAACTCGACCAAGGCTCTGGACCTCTACGAGACTCTGGTCCATAGGGAAAATTTCGAACATCTTCGCAACGAATTGGCCGCCGTTTACAACGACCGGGGGGCCATCCTTTCGCGCACCCATTCGATTGAGGAAGCCGAACGCGACTATGCGTCAGCGATCGCAATTCGAACTTATCTGGTGGCTGAAGGAAGGATCGACATCCGTCCAGATTTGGCCCAGACCTATGCGAACCGCGGACTTTGCCTGGTCCAAATCGGTGATTATAAGGGCGCCGAAGAGAGTTTCGACCGGTCTGTCGAGATCCTCGACAGGCTGATCGAAGAAGAGAGAAGAGAGGAACTCTATGCCCAGCGAGCCTTTGCCCTGAGTTGCCGAGCGCATTTGCATCGACATCAAGGGCGGATCGAGGCCGCTCGGGAGGACTATTCTGCAGCCGCCGGCGACTACCGCTTGGCGGTCGTCTCCCAAGGGGGACAATTCCTAGAAGAATTGGCTCTCACTCTGAATTCGCTGGCTGAGATCTGTCTTCTGGTTGCCAATCCTCGGGAAGCGCGACGACATTCTGAACGCGTGCTTGAGATCTATGAGCGCCAACTCTCACCCGAACGCCGGAAAGCCTTAACGCGAGAGCGCGCGATCGCTCACCACAATTTTGCCGAATCCCTGAGCTGCGATAGGGAGCACGAGCGAGCTGAAGCCGAATTTCAAAAAGCCATCGACCTCCTAACAGACTTGATAGAGAACGAAGGCCGTCCGGACCTCACCGGTGAGTTGGCTTCCTCGTTGGTCCGTTTCGCCGAGTTGAGCAGTAGGTCGCCCGAACGAAAACTGAAGATGGTGAGCAGAGCTCTCGCTTTTCTCAAGAGAGATGCGGACTCTCCAACCGGCGATCCCTTGCAAGTGGCCAAGGCCTTGTCGCTTCGAGCGTCGATCTTCTCATCTTTGGACTCTCCCGGAGCCGCCCTCGACGACATCACCTCGGTGCTGGAGATTCGGGCAGCCCAACTTGCCAGAAATGAGCCGATAGCCATAGAGTTCAGTCGAGCCTTGGCTGAGCGTGCTCGGCTCTTTTGTCAGCTATCCGACCTACAAGCGGCCGAAATCGATCTCAACAGAGCTCGGCTAACCTTGGATTCCTTCGAACATTTGCTGCCCGAAATCGATCTCGACATTGAGCGAGCAGAATTGATTGCTGAACATATCTGCCTTCTGTGCCTCCCGAATGATCCGGATCTGTCGAGAGCCTCTCTGTTGCTCCGCGATCTGGACCGGCATTTGAGCCGACTCAGTTCGAGCACTTTGCCCAGAGAGAGAGGACTTCAGCTGAGGGCCAAGATCCAAGAGGCCTTTCGGACCCTCAAGAAATCCAACCTCGACGAAGGAAAAACTCTGGACCCGGCAGATCGAATTACCAGAATCGACAATTTTCTGGTGGTCCTCAATAGCCTGCGAGAAGGCTCCCTAAGGTTCATGGAAGGGGACTTCACCGTTCCCAACACCAAAGACCAACTCAGACTATCCCGGGCCTGGACCAGCTTCAAGAGCGAGGATTATGAAAGGGCCCTGGAAGATTTCCAGCAAGTCTCCAGCGCCTTGCCCAAGCCGAACTCCGACTGCGACCCCGACACTCTAGAGTTCATCGCCGAGGTCGAATCTGGACGGGGGGCCGTGCTCGACTCTCTGGACCGAGCGGATGAGGCCATCAACGCTTACACCTGCGCGGTGGATTCGTATAAGCTCCGACCCGAGAGCGGCCTGTCCCCCAAGCGTGCGGCCAGCCTCACCAGTCGGGCCCGGCTGTTCGCTCGCATAGAACGATATCAGGAAGCTCTCGATGATATCGATACCGCCCTCGAGATCGCCCGCTCCATCGACCAAAAGGCGGAAGTCTTGGCCCGGTGGGAGTTCAAAGCTTCAGTTCTCAAGAGCATGGGGCGCCATCGTGAGAGTCTCAGCGAGTACAAGAAGGCCCTTGAAGTCTCCTCATCCTGGCCAGAACGCAGCCCTGAACTTGAGTTGGCCTTGCAGTGGGGCGTCTATCGATTGAGCGCCTCCAGCACCGAGAAACTCGACGCCCTCTTGAGGGCTCTGGTGCTTCTGCGGGCCTTGCTCAAAGGTGGAGAGCGAAAATGGAGGGAGGAAGCGAGCAGGATTTTTCAAGCGCTTCCCCTCCCCGAAGACGACCTCTCGTTTGTTCAACTCGAGGGCGAGAGCCTACAGACCTTGTCGGTGATGCTCGAGTCCATGGAGCCCGGACACACCCCTCTGGTCGAACGACTTCTGCGCAGAGCGTCCCTACTTGAGACCTTGACCGCAAATCAGAGGATGTTCCGCCGCCTGGCCACCGGATACGCCTGTTTAGCAACCAAATTTTGCCTACTTGAGTACGAAAAATATGGGGCCTCAAGCCTTCCGAGATTGGTGAGATGCTATCTTCTCGTGGCTCGCTACTTGGTCACTGCTGAAGCCCCTCCGGAGATCGCCGGCCTAGGAGATGGGCTACTCCGAATCGCCCAAGACATTGTCTTGGAACCACCCACGGGAGAACTCGAAGTAGAAATCAACAACCTCGCACGCCTCTGGCAGAGCCTCCCGCCCTCAAAAGTGATCCAGGCCGGCGCCTCTCGAGCCACCTTGCAAGCTCTAAGGCGCTGGTGAGGATTCCTGGGAGGCTGCTGATTTAATCGGACCGCAAGCGAAGCGTTCACCGAAGGTGCCCGAGACGAAGGACATCACCCACCTTCGGCGGGTACCCGTCAGGCGGATGGCCCTTCGGGAACGCCTACGGCTTTCGGGTGATTTTGAGTAATATACGGAAATATTTCCAA
>JBJHCR010000465.1:0-3941 GCA_050486105.1 Vulcanimicrobiota bacterium | reverse complement strand
CCTAAGCCCTTTAGGGTGTCGTCTTGAACGTATGATTGACCTCGAACCCTGGCCAGAGGGTGTTGCTCTCCTTGGGTATCAGCAGCTTTCCCGCTGAGATCGACGACGCTCCGAGGTAGGCCATCGGACGCCTGCTGAAGGAAGGAATCTCGATAAAAACCCGCCACATCGAAGTCTCGAAACTGCTGATAAAGGCGTTGACCTCGGGTTCCTTGACCATAGACGTCAGGGAACTGAGCCACGACGATTCCTTTTGGGAGAAGCCCTACCCTACTCAGTTCGTATTCGATCCGGACGGACCAGCCGATCTCAACCTTGTTGAACACCTCACGGACCAGTTCCGGATACATGCGCATGCATCCGTGGGAGGTCGCAGAGCCGATGGAGGCGGGGTCGTTGGTCCCGTGAATTCCTATCCCACTGGTGGTCAGCCCTATCCAGCGATCGCCGAGGGGATTGTCGGGCCCGGCCGGCACAATGTTGTCCTCGCCTAGGCCCGCCCACTCTGGAGCGATCCACTCAGGGTCGACCACTTTTTCAATGATCTGATAGGATCCCGTTGGAGTGGCAAAGCGACCTGGCTTGCCCACGGCAATGGGAAAGAATTCAGGAATCGCTTCCTTCCTGAACAGGTAGAAACCCCGCTCGGGAAGATTTATCACCAAGCCGCGCTGAGGGCGAGACTTCGGCAGGATGCGGTGGCTTGGTATTCGGAGTTTAGGTAGCGGAATGGGCTCGAGGTTGATGGGAAGACCATTCGCTTCGGCGATATGCTCGATGGCGAGTCTCTCTCTCCGAGCTACGCTAAAGAGAGTGTCTCCCGGGGAGATTTCGATGAGCCTTTCTTGGCCTACCATTTGGGGTTCCGAGGGAAGTTCCCAAGTGGATCCTGGTTGAGTCAGGGCGAAGAAAATAAGAAAGAGAACGAGCCCTCCGAACTGAATTCGGACTTCAAGGTCGCGTCGGTGGGTTAGGGTTGCTTGAGCAAGTGAGGTCGGCAAGGGTCTCTAATTTGGCCTGATGGGACTGGGGGCGAAGCTTTAGGGTTCTTCCCCTTTAGGATCAGCCGCGCGGGCGTAGTCCTCGGTATTCTTTCTTGCTTTCAAACTTCTCTGAGGCGATGGGCCGACTCACTCCCAGCACGTTTTCCCACTTCAAGAAGACGTGATGTACGGGGTCATCTTTGGCCAACGCTTCGTCCAGCCAAGCCTTCGGTTCGACCCAAAGCCCGGGGCGGTCGACACCTACGAGGCGTCCTTCCAACTTCCCCTGGTCTAAGGGAAGCCCCAGGGATTCGAGTCCCTCGCCTCCATTCTCCAAATAGACGGTGACCTGCTCTCCAACACATTTGGACATATCGGTTTTTGGTTGCTTCTTCGGGTCGGACATGAGAGGTGCTTCTCCGGTTTCATCATAGGAATCTGGTTCAAGGACGACTTCTTCAACCGGGAGCGATGGAGACCTGCTCACCAGTTGGGATAGAGCTTTTCTAAGCGAGACCGGTGGGTTTGAACGAGGCGAACGAATGCCTGGGTCTCTAGATAAGGTTGAACCTTGGGATTCTGCTGCCAGTAGTAGACCAAGGAGGGACCTGCATTGTAGGCTGCCAAGGCTTGCTCTTCGGAGTCGAAGCGATCAAAGAGTTCTCGAAGATAGGCGGTTCCCAGGGTGATATTGACATTAGGTTCATAAAGATGAGTGGGGTGGAAGTCCAGGAGGTCCAGCTTCTCGGCAACCTCCTCTGCGGTTTCGGGCATCAGTTGCATGAGGCCACAGGCGCCCACATCCGAGAGTGCGGTTTCTCGAAATCGACTTTCCACGAAGATGACGGAAGCCACCAGATGAGGTGACAGATGTTGAGATCTTGCGGCCTCGAGAATGCTGGGAATATGATCGACTCGATAATAGACCTTCCAAAGTTGAGGCAAAGCCAAAGAAACGGAAAAGATTAAGACCAGAAGCAGCGTAACATATCGCCTCACCTGCCGAGTCATGAACACGACTCCCTTACCCCGATGTTGCTCCCCATATCCTTGAGGGCGAGATCTACTTGCGCGAGCAACTCCTCTCGGGTTCCGTTGTTCCAAAACACTCGGTCTGCCCGGGAGACCTTTTCTTCTATAGGCATTTGAGAAAGGATTCTCTTGTCTACCTCTTCTTCATCGAGGTGGTCTCTGCGCATGAGTCGAGTTCTCTGGAGAGTAGGATCTGAGGCTACAACCCAGACTTCCGAGAAATCGTTTTGGCGATTGTTCTCAATGAGAAGAGGAATTTCAAAAACGGCTGGCTGTCGGAGCATCTCGGCCTGGCCCATGCATTCTGAAATTCGTTCCCAAATCAATGGGTGCAACAGTCCCTCAAGGGTTTTTCTGGCATGAGGATCGGCGAAAACGATTTGGCCCAGGGCCTTGCGGTTCAGCGTTCCGTCAAGGCCCAGCACTCCGGGGCCAAAGTATTCTACTAAGGCCGTGTAGCCAGGGGTGCCCGGTTTGACGATCTCCCGAGCCACCTGATCGGAATCGACTCGGAGCCAGCCCAGACTTTCCAGGTGTCGTCCGACGAGGGATTTTCCGCAAGATATTCCCCCAGTGAGACCTAATTTCAAATGGTCGGTTTTCGGCATGGGCTTGAGAACTCTTCTCTGCCCTACCTCTAGGTGCCCTCCTGAGTTCAAGAAACAAGTTCAATTTTTTTGAGAAAGCTTCTAAACAATACAAAAAGGAGGGCCCGAGGACCCTCCTTCGCACAAGACATCTGCAAGCTCTTAGCGCATCGAGGAGTTGATCTATTCCCCTTCGCCGTCGTTTAGCATATGCTTTAGGCTGTCAGGCAGGCGATCTCCAATGGTGAAGCCACTTCCGGGGCCCGTAGTCTTAGCTGTTACGTTGGGAACACTGCCAACCTCTGCCTGACGAACCGACAAGGTCATTCGACGCTGGTCAGGCTTGAGATCGATAACACGAACCTTCACTTCTTGCCCCACGGTGAGTACGTCAGAGGATTTGGACACTCGAAACTCGGACAGTTCGCTGAGAGGAACGAGGCCTTCGACTCCGTCTTCGACTTCCACAAAGGCATAGTTCTTCGCCAACTTGGTCACCTTTCCGGTGACTACGGTTCCAACGCTGAAGGTCTTGTGGATTTCCTGCCAAGGATCGGGTCTGGCCTGTTTAAGGGAGAGAGAAATTCTTTCCTTGTTCAGGTCGACACCAAGGATGCGGACGTCCACAGTTTCACCAACTCGAACGATTTCACTGGGGTGCTTAATTCGCTTCCAGGACATCTCTGAGATATGAACCAAGCCATCAACTCCACCCAGGTTCACAAAGGCTCCGAAGTTGGTAAGTCGGGCGACTTCACCGGAAACAATTTGCCCTTCCGCTAGATCGGCCAGAGTCTTCTCTTTGTCTTTCTCTCGCTCTTCTTCCAGCGCTTTCTTCTTGCTCAAGACCACTTTGCGCCGATTTCGGTCGATCTCCAAGATCTTGAGCTTCATGACTTCGCCGACGAAATCGGAAAGGTCGCTGACCGGACGGAGGTCTACGTGAGAGGCCGGAACGAATCCGCGCAGCCCGATATCGACGATCAGACCACCTTTGACTTGCTCAACGCAGGTGGCCTCAAGGATTTCTCCTTTTTCGTGAGCCTCAATGATCTTGATCCACGCGGCCTCAACGTCGGCTTGCCTCTTGGACAGGAGGACCTGACCTTCGGCGTGATTGATACGAAGAACAACCACTTTGATCTCTTGTCCAACCTCGATGATGTCGTTGACATCTACGTCCTTGCGATGAGTAAGCTGGTTCATCGGGATAAAGCCCTCGGTCTTGTAACCGATGTCGACCATGACCCCATCTTCGTTGATTTGGATCACTCTACCAGACATGAACTCCCCCCGCTTCAGCTCCTTGAAGCTGTCTTCGTAGGCATCGTGGCTCGCC
>JBJHCR010000464.1:0-3953 GCA_050486105.1 Vulcanimicrobiota bacterium | reverse complement strand
GTCTATATCAACCCACCCGAGAAGCGAGCCGAATGCTCTCTAAATTAACACAAAAATCTGTCTCAGATCCCTTGACACGCTCCGCTGCTCAAAAATCATTGGAAAATGTTCTGGCGGATTGAATTCACTGCGGTCAAGCACTTGTGGAGGCACGATTAGGTTTATACTCCCATCATCACCTGGCGAAGAGTAAAGATTAAAACGTAAGGCATCTGAAGCGGCATCTATGCCGACTTCGGACACCCCCTCAACTTGAGACAAGGACTCACGCTTCCTCTTCTCGTCCGTCTTGAGCGCGAATCTAGTAGGATAATGTAAGGTGAAACCTTCTTTAGGGTCCGTCCAAGAAAGCCAGCCTTCTGGGACGGAGGGGGCTTCTGCCGTTTCTTGCGAAACTACAGCTAAAGAAGGCTGAGAATTCTGTTGCTGTGTAGAGTTTATCGGAGCGACGTTCTGACACCCCACTAGCCACAACAAGAAAAAAGAGAGCCAAAGTTCTCTCAAATGGTTATCCCACCCCATGATTTTGACCTCTCTCCGGCCTGAGCTAAGTTATAGATCGCTTGTATTAGATCTTCCATTCCCTGCTGGGGTGATCTTCGGAATACTTTATGGGCATCAAAAAAGAGCTTCGAAGCTCTATGTTCAGGCATCTCTTCCGCAAAATGTCGCCAAAAATTCAGGCCCACGAAAGCACCATCACTGGGACCGCCTGCACATTTGTCGCGCAGAGACCGCTCTGTGTTGCACGCCTCTTCCATTAACTTCGATTTCATGAGAACACGTTACCATAGAAAAGTGTCCCTGCCTACCTGAAACCTCACCAGGCTGCGCATGCTGATTGGGGCAAATGTATGTTCGCCTTGAATGATCGCGACGAAACAAAGAGGAGCCCGTGTAACCGACTAAAATCACAGGAGGTTTCTCATAATCAAAGGTTTGGTTAGTCATGAGGTACGGCAGTCCCCGCCTAGAAAACCTTCTAAACCCTGTTCTCCATCAAGGAACAGAGGTGTGGCAAGGGTTAGAGGTCCCAGGGCTGTAGATATGGCACAGCCCCCGGTGGTTCACATCTCATTCCTTGGGGTCTCTCGTGATGATTTCCCTAACCTTTCAAAAGCGGCTTGGAACCCCTGGGTCTCTGTGCTCCGTGAAGGTTCTAAAGAACTGCTTGGCCAGCTTGATTCACACAGGGGACTGGAAAATAACGATCGTCGATGCGTTAGCTTCGGAGCTAGGCCCTTGGTTAAGAGTCATATGGTGAAGGGTCATCCATGGCACTTGTCAAAAGAGCCACGGTGAGAAAGACGTGGAGACTCAAACCAATCCTGCTTTCTTTGCTTTGTTGTACAGTGGTCATTCTGTTCCTGTGCTCTGTGAGCGGTCCAACTTTGGCGCAAAGTGTTTTCGAGGGTGTAGTAACGCAGCTCTCACAAGGAAGTCGAGTACAGACACTCGAGGTTAAAGCTGAATCTGGCCGCACAAAAATCTTCTATCTTCGTTCCAATACTAGGTTCGTGAACCTTGCCCAAGGTCCCGATCAAAAATTTGGGATCGTTCCTGCGGCCGGAATTCCAGTCAAAGTTGTTTACACTCCAGATGGTTCTGATTTCGGCTCGGCTCTCGAGGTAAGCTTAAACTCTCAACCGGGCACAGTCTACAGTGCACTGTCACGGTTTTTGAGTATGGACTTTATCGAGTTTGAAAGAGAAGCTCGCGTCCAGTCTCTCGATTCTCTGAAGGCTCGTTACCCATTTTTCTCTCGAGGCTTGATTGCGCGTTTCCAAAAGAACCTTGTAACCAAGGCCATTGAGCCTTTCGCGCCTCGAATAGTTCAAGTTCTTTCAAAGAATACCGAAGCAAAGCGAACTCGAGTAAATGCTGAAAGCTATCTTTGGTCTGCAGACAACCTCGCTACCGAATTCTTCACAATGTGGAGCTATCTACTAATTTTTGAGGACCAAAGCTGGTGTATAGATGTTATCACATTCCAAGCCAACTAGGCTTTCATTGTGGGTCATGCTCCTTTGCCTTCTTACGCTAGATGTCAAAGCCGACACCTTTCCTCCACGTAACGATGCGATGAAGGAGCCCGGTTTCAAGGCCTTTTATAGAGGTCTGACCAGTGCTGTGAATCGCCGTGACGCAGGATATCTCCATTCAGTACTTCGTCCTGATTCCTTTGTTGGTCCAAGAGTCCGAGGAATTGATCTGAAGCCAAACTGGGAAGACCCTAAGGATGAGTGGTGGCAGTGGCTCGGTTGGGCCCTGGATTTGGGTGGAACAGCGAAATCGCTAGATACAATCATCTTCCCGTATTCCGCAACTTCAAGAGGTCGAGACCCTTACTCTCACGCTGTAATCGTGGGCCAGTCTGTCAATATTCGTAAAGGCCCAGGCAGAGAGTACCCATCTGTAGGCTCCTCAAGCTATGAGATTGTAGAGTACATACAGGTCGCGGGAGATTGGTACAAGATACGCACTCCGGGTGGGCAGGTAGGCTACGTTTATTGGCGGTATATTCAGGTTCCCGGCGGTCCCTCGGTGGTATTCAAAAAAGCTAATGGGGAATGGTATCTAGCTTCCTTTACCGTCGGAACAGATTAGGGCTTTGAGGGAGGTTACATCTTGGCTTCTGCACATCCTTCAGGAGCGCCCTGGGTACCATATTTCGCTTCCAAGACGATTTTTACAGCCCTAAACTACTAGCCTCACAAAACACTTTGTCCGTCTCTTGAACTTGGCCATTCTTAGCCCCTGTAACCACCTGAACCTCCGCCGCCCCTGTTCCCGCTCGAGCCTCCGCCGCCACTCCCCCTCGAACCGCCGCCGCCCTTGCATCCACCCGAGCCACCGCCGCCACTGTTCCCGCTCGAGCCTCCGCCGCCACTCCCCCCCGAACCGCTGCCGCCCTTGTATCCACCCGAAGCACCGCCGCCACTCGGTGAGCCGTGAATCCTTGAACCCATAGATTTATTGGTATAACCACCTCCGCTACTACTGCTCGGTGGGCTATACATTTTATTCTGATATGTTCCAGAACCGCGCACTTCGGGGTTGCTAGCTGCGGGTTCAAAGTTCTTATGAATTGACTGAAAGTTCGTCCGAAGCGTTGGTCTCTCGCTCACGATCTTATTGATTGACAATCGCGCATTCGTTCGATCTGTGACTACTAAACTCATTACTTGATCATCAGCAGGTATTACCAGCAGCGATATACCGCATCCCTTAGCCAAATTCACTGCCCCCTCAGTGAAGCCCACAGGGCTAATTAACATGCCTTTATGGTAACCGATATCTTCAATTACACCGGCAATCTTGGCTACATAGCCTTGCTCAACAGGTCTCGTGTGATATTTGGCATCAGCTAGATACTTTGTCTTAGCAACGTCATTCTCGATCTCCCAAGACAGATCTAGCTGATGCATAGCCGGATCCCCTCCCTGAAAGGCACGACCTGGAAGTCGCTCCTTTCCTTCAAGGGTTTTGATAGCAGAGGGCTTAATCTTAAAGGCCTCTGCGATCTGTATTTTGCAATACTCTTCATAAATTTCTGATTTCTTGATTTGTCTCATTTTTCTCGCATTCAAAATTTCGTCATCACACAATCTCAAGTCATTGGTTAGGACTTCATCCGAATGCCCCAAGGTCAGACTACCTATACTTTATCCTCTCCCAAAATGGCATGTCCTCTCGAACAAGCGTACAAATAGGTTGAGAGAGCAATCTGCTCTGAATTCTCTTATGAGAATCATCAACATAGTTTGCGATTAAATCAAATTTTCAATACCTTTAACGCCCCGCCATTACTAACTCCAGCAAAGAAAAATCGTTAAGTCGACGAAGGCGCCGTCGTCGACCACGGGGGGGAACAAAAAGACCAGGTCAAACCCACCAAACACCCCCGACCGGCGCGCGCGGGGGGGGGGGGGATCGAATGAGAGGTGGGGTAA
>JBJHCR010000463.1:2589-4012 GCA_050486105.1 Vulcanimicrobiota bacterium | reverse complement strand
GGTTGCTCCCTCGACCCGCTGCAAGAGCCGCGAGGACGAATCATACTCATAAGTTACCACAGGATCGGAGTTGTGTTCCACCCCGATGAGGCGGTTTTCCTCATCCCAGTGGTACTCGTAGGTGTCGGTGCCGTCGGTTTTGGCGGTGAGGTTGCCGTTGGGGTCAACTGGACAACCAGACAGTTTGCTTCTAGGTCGATTTTGAGAGTGGTCCTACCGATCCCCCACTCGTCCACCTGCGGTTGGCGATGGGCTCGAGGGTGGGTGCGGCGATACTCTTTGACCAGCTCTAAAGGCCGAACTTCGGTGTAGACGGCGGTGGTGTTGAGATTCTCGTGGCCAAGTAGACTCTGGATATAAGGCAACTCGGCTCCGGCTTCCATGAGGTGAACGGCGAAGGCGTGGCGCAGGGTGTGAGGACCGAGGCGCGGTATCCCGGCTTTCTCGCAAGCTCGCCAGAGAGTCCCTCTGATGCTTTGCTTGCAGAGCCTGCCGCCCCGGGTGTTCAAGAACAAGGCCTGCTCACTGCTTGGAGGCTTGAAGAGGTCGCGGATCTCGAGGTAGCGCCTAAGACTTTGGCGCAGGTTCCCGGCGATGGGGAGAGCGCGCTCTTTGCCACCCTTACCCCGGACGTGAAGGCGCGAGGTCTCAAGATCCAAACTGTCGAGGTCGAGAGCGTGGCATTCGGCCAAGCGTATCCCCGTTCCGTAGAGCAATTCGACCAGGGCTCTGGCTCGAAGTCCGGTACGATGTTTGGCGCTTGGGGCCGAGAGCAGCCTGGAAACGGCTTCCACCGTGGGAATGTCTCGTACCGTTTGCGGCGGTCGGCGCAGGATCCAGCCTGCGGTTAAGTCGGGTAGGATCAGGTCTTGGGTGAATAGCCAGCCCACGAATGCTCGCACCATCCTCTGAGCCTGGAAAAGAGAGTTCTGGCTGTACAGAGCCCCCTTGGGACCCGGCACCCAAAGGAGGTGTTGGCGAAAGTCGCCCAGCAAGACGGCATCGACCTCAACGATCTGCTTGACCCCGCGCTCCTGGGAAAACTCGACGAACCTTTTTAGCCAGGTCTTGGAGTGCCTCCGCAAACAGAGCTTTCCTTGCCTCTCAAGTTCGAGATGGTAAAGCTCGACGCTCTCCTCGAGAGTCACCCCTCCAAACCCCCGGCCTCAGGTAGTCCAAACCCTTGCTCTCGAGGGTGATATTGCGAGAGGGCCTGGTGAAGATCACCAATGTCAATGCGGGTGTAAACCTGTGTACTGTCAAGCGAGGCATGCCCGAGGAGCGATTGCAGTTGGCGGATCCCGGCCCCACGTCGGAGCATGTGGGTGGCGCAGCAGTGGCGCAACAGATGAGGAGTCACGTGCTTGTCCAGGCCACAGGCGGCAGCCGCCTTTCGAACCAGGATGGAAAGACGGCCCCGGTC
>JBJHCR010000463.1:0-2579 GCA_050486105.1 Vulcanimicrobiota bacterium | reverse complement strand
GCCAGTAGGGGTCGAACATTCAACAGGTAGTCTTCCAGCCAGGCGGCGGCTTCCTCGCCAAAAGGTAAGCGGCGGCTCTTTCCTCCTTTGCCTCTGGCCACGAAAAGCTCTAGTCTTTCCAGGTCGACATCGCCGGTCTGTAGTTCACGAAGTTCGGTGTTGCGGATAGCAGTGGCGTACAAAAGCTCTAGGATGGCACGGTTTCTGATTCCAAGCGGCGTGGTGATGTCGGAACTTGCGAGCAACCGCTCGGTCTCGCCTTCGGAGAGCAGTTGGCGTGGAAGAGTCCGGGGAACCTTGGGATGGCGAAGATGAGCCGCAGGATTGATGAGGATGAAAGCTCCCTCGGTCAGATAGGCGAAGAAAGACTTGACTGCGCGGACACGGCGGGCCTGAGCCCCCATTCCCAAGCGCTTGCCGCGGAACTCTTAGGTGTAGAGATGACGGCGGTAAGCGTCCATATCCTCGCGAGTCACCGAGCTAAGCTTCGGGGAGCCACGCTCGTCTAGGAAGGCAAAGAGCGAAGACAATTCGGCGCTGTAGTCGTCGACCGTCCTCGGAGAGAGGCCTCGCATCAGAAGATGTTGCCGGAATCGATGTTTCCACTGTGGTAAGGAGCGTCGCATAAGGGTCCACCTTTCTTTCTTGGGAATAGCCGGTGCTATCGTGTCTGGATCTGATTCAGACAAGACTAGAAAAAGAGGCCCCCTAAGGTCGCTCGCTATGGTCTCGGAAGGCTAAGCTCTGGCCTGTCCTCCCTTAACCGACGAACTCCCGAACGGACCGTCCGCTGGGAGCCTCGAGAGACAAAAAGATGTGCTTCCAATCACCCGAAACGGACGACAAAGCGACAAAGAGTCCTCAATGCTGCAAGAAACAGCGCCACCACAGGCCCAAACTTTGACGGCCGAAGTTTGGAGAAGTGGGCCGAATCCGTTACGCCAAGAAGAAAAGGTGTGTTTCCCTATAGCACTTTGGCAAAGTGGAAGAAGTTCGAAAAAGAGGGCTTCAGCGGTGTGAACACTGGGCCAAACTTTGGCTGCCAAACTTTGGCAAAGGGTGTCAAAGTTGGCCTTTGCTGTGCCCAGGGTCAGGGTAAAGTGGACTCTCAGCATCGGGATAGCTCCTTCTTGAGCTCTTCAGGGGTGGTCAGCATGTGCACCGAAGGGCTCTGCACCTCCCCGGGCTCCACCAACAGGCTATAGCGATAGGCGCGACCCTGAGAGCCGGACTCGGTGGTCAGATACTCCATATCCGTCAGCTCGTGCAGGGCCTCCCGAAGCCTTCGGTCCGGCCAACCGGTGTGACCACGCAGTTGGCGCCGGGTGAAGCTCGAGCCATAGAGAGCCCCGCCTTCGGCCGTAGACTCCACCAGGATATTCCACAGATCCCGGCCCGAGCGCGACAGCTCGTGGAAAGACGCCTTCAAGACCTCCTGAGCCAGCTCATAGGCCAAAACATAGTCCTCGAAGCTCGCCTCCACATAAGCGATCTCTTCGCCGATAGCATCCGTGGTCACCCCGCTCTTGCGCTGATACTGGTGCAAAAAGGCCGAGACATCGATGAGGCACAGAAAACGCTCGTGATCTCGCCGGGTCCGCAACCAGTGGCTCGGGAAGCGAAGCCGGTGAACGTAAGGGATCACCACCTTCACCGGTCTGAGGACCCGCTGGGAGTCGTGGTGCCGCTTCCTGACGAGGTCCAAATAAGCCTGGCTCCGAAAACGCTCTAAGGTTCGGCTGTCCCGCTGGCGCTGGTGGATCCGCTCGGTCTGCCCAGTGGATTCGTCGAGGCCTATTTCAAAACAGCGGGTAGCATTCTCGTAGTTGAGACGCCCACTGGTGGTGGTCTCAAGATAGGCTATCGGACCTTCGACCTCCCAATACCTGGTTTGCATGCTCCCGGTAGCCGGGTCCTTCACCACCACCGCTTGAGAGAGCTTCTGCTTGGATTGGAGAACCCGGATGGAGTAGTCGGCGGCTTCGCCTCCGACCCGCTCTTCTAGGATCACCAGCTTATGCTTGAGGAAGGTGGGCGGCATATAAGAGAGGGCGTGGGTGGAGAGCCGGGCGAAGTTCACCACGTCTTCAGGGGCCGTCAGAGCCTCCACCGCTTCGGTCATCCCAGATTTGCCGGCGCTCGACTGGCTGCTGACGTAAGCGGCCAAAGGGCGCTCGAGCTTTCGCGAAATCCCGACCAGGTAAGCCAAGAGCTTGCCCTTTTCCTCGCCCACATAACCGAGCTGCTCCATATCGTCAAGGATGGTTTCCACCAGGTCCGGTCGGTTCAAGAACTCGATGGCCGCTTGCCGTTCCTCGTCGCTGAGTTCGGGAGCGTCCTTGACGATGTCGGTCATGGATTGCCCGAACTCTTCTTGCGAGCCGTCCACCAGGCAGCGCCCCTCGGCCTCCTCCACAAGCCGCATGAAGTGGGCCTCCACATCGGTCTTAGGAAACCGCAAACGACGACTCACCTGGTTCACGGTGGCCGTGCGACCCCGATGAGAACCGAGATCCAAAGAGTTCAAGAAGGTGAGACCGTCTTTGGAGGCCTTCACCGAGGCTCGCAGGCTCCCGCTT
>JBJHCR010000462.1:0-4053 GCA_050486105.1 Vulcanimicrobiota bacterium | reverse complement strand
GACAGGCCTTGGGCTTCACCCAGGAGGGGGAGGCGCGAGCTAGAGCAGCACTCATCTGTCAAAATCTCCTGGACCAACAGCGAGCCCTAACGGCCAACGGTAGCTACGATTTCGATGAGCCGTCGACTTTTGCCGATGTACCCCCCACTGCGGTTGCCGGTGGTGGACTAATCTACAGTGTCCAATTTGAACCTGCGGGAATCCAGACCCCGTGCTCAGCCTACGCGGGCTACTTTCCAGACCACTTCGAACTCACAAACTCGGCCCAAATGGTAACTGTCACGGTGGAGACTCTCTCAGGCAAGCCTTTATGCCGAGCGTCCACCTTACTGACCGACCGATTCCGCCCTCCCGGCAGCGGCTTCGCGATCGACCTCACTTCTTCCGCAGGCGGTGCCCTTAATCAGGGAGCCTCCACCACCCTGGACGCGCAAGCAAGCCTCGGTGGAGTACCTCTTAACGACGTTTCCTACAACTGGCGTTTGGCCACAAATGCGCCTGGGTCCGGAACCCTTACGATAGTGCCCGGGACAGGCTTAAGCCAGGCCGAATTTACCCACAGATTGAACATAGCCGGAGTGGGTGTGGTCCACTCCAACCCCGGCTATGCGACTGTCATCGTAGAGGCCCAATATAGAGGTGCCCGAGCGGTCCAGACCGTGAGGATCGACCTCCTTTGATGAGTCCAACTAAGACCCGAGGATTGAGCCTCATAGAGGCGATGGTGGCTCTTGCGCTGCTCGCCTTGGTCATGGGTCTGATCGGAGGACTGCTTAGAGGCTACACCAGAGTTATGAAAAAAGCTGAGACGCGCGATCACTCGGTGGAAGCCCTTCATACGCTTCGACGAATCCAATCGGAAGTTCGAGAGTCTCAGACCCGTCCCGAGAGCGGTGAGGTCCTGCGATTCAGCAAGGTCTCACCCACGGTTCCATTCCCTTCCAGTTTTGAACACAGTGAGCGCATCTATCCGAGTCAGGACTTGACCGAGATCGAGATCAAACTCGAGCCCGGTACCACCCTGGTCAGGCTGGCCGGCGGCAGTCAGAGGATCTTGATGGAGGAGGTCGGGAATTTCTCGGTCCTCTCCAGCGATGGTGATGGCCTCCTAGAGATATCGCTCTCCGTCCTTGAAAGAGACGGCCTGGTCCTTACCCATCAAGCCAATGTTTATCTTCCGGCGGTGGTGCCATGACCCATTCCTCCGTTAAGCGAGGGTCCGTTATCATTGTCGCACTTCTCATGCTCACCATCCTTTTGGTCAGCGGCCTCGGGCTGATGGCTAGTAGAGTGGGAGGTTCCAGAGCGGCCTCTCAGGCGATTCTCTCCGTGCAGGCGGATGCCATCGCTCGAGCGGGACTAGAAGACGCACTGCTCAAGCTAGCTCAAGACATCAATTTTCCCCCGGGCTACCCCTGGCCAATCGACCAGAACTTTTTCGCCTATACCGAGAACTTCGCCAATGGCTCGTACAATGTCGTGGTGGAACTAAACTACGCACGAAAGATCATTGAACCGGAACTGTTTGTTGACCCGCCTAGCGATAACGAATACCAGATCTTTCGCATAGTTTCGACCGGCCTAGTGGGACCGCGCGACGCTCCACTCGCCCGTCACACCGTACGCGCTGACTGGGATCGGGCGAACGGAAGGCTGATACGTCTCCAAGACGACTCCGCGCTCTGATCTCCCATAGGTTGTAAACGAAAAATTTACATCCGGCCACTCCGATCTGGACCCGTTTGCACTTTCTTTGCCACTCGATCGATAGAGTACAGAGAAGAAAACGATTAAGGAGACACATCGTGAGAATAGAAGGAACCCGCCTCGCTGGCACACCCGCACCGAAACCCAGCTCGAAAGCGACAACCTCATCGGGAAAGGAGACTCGTGAGTCACAGGCCGCTCCGACCCGTCCCAGTACTCGCCCCAGCACTCCTCCCACCACTTCGGCGAGGCACCTCGAGGGCAGTTCCACCCGTGATTCCAATCCCGCGGCTTCTCGAGAGCTTGTTCAAACGCAAGCCCGGACGGCCGCGTCCCTCACCGGGCCTCGCCTCGACGAGACGGTAGCCGCAGCCAGCACCCAGGTCGTCATCGGCGCCGACGATGCGGGAAATCCCTTCGATCACAACGCCACCGGAGTAGAAGTCACACCCTACGACGGGACAGGCGGTAGTCCTAACGACACTCTCGAATCCATCCTCGTGGATCAGGGCTTCAGCACTCCGGAAATCTACGCCACGAATGAGAACGGCCAGACGCTGATCCAGCAGGTAGCTCACGAGAACAACATCGTCGATCCCGATCTCATTCACAGCGGCGACCAACTGACCGTCCCAACTCTGGCCGATGTGAGTCCGGTATCAGGTGTGGGCGAGCTTGTGCCCCAGGAGCAAGACAATGAGAATCGGGACTTGATCCAGAGCATTGCCGAGGAGACTATTCAGGATCCGCAGTACGGCGAGACAGGGCAAGTCGAGGAACCTGTTGAGATTCCGGAAGACCCTGCCGGTGGGGAATTCCACATCGACCCCGCCGCCGAACTGACCGAACTCGCCGCCAATTTCGATTATCTGCTGGACCCCGAAAACGGGGACGCCAATGTGAACGACACGGCGAGTTTCGACGGTGGTATCGCCGATGTGGCAAATGGAGATTGGAATCGCGAGGGTTTTGTGGAAGAGTGGAGCAGCAGCTATCTCGATCTCAATCCCGACCTGAGCGCGGAAGAAGCGACGGCCATGGCCGAAGCGCGAGCCGACCGTTTTCAGTCTGGAGCAGAGCGTGTTCTAGGCGACGAAACACTGCGAAATATTGTAGACGCGGGTGGGGACAGTCGCAATCGCTTCGATGGCCGATTTAATCTACCTGATGTCCTTGTGGCAGGTGAACTCTTTAGTGAAGAAGCAGGCAAAGCATTCAACGTACTCAACGATCATCGGGAAAGCCTTTCGTACTTCGGACAACCCGCTCTCGATGGTGTGTCCATACAGAGCCCTACCAACGGTGATCAAGTTCAAGCCAGTCACCTGGAGCAACTGGCGAGTCTGGCCGACAATGAGCAGTTCGTCAACTTTCTCGAAAACGAAAATTTCTCGCTAGAAGACTGGGCGAACTCGGATAGTCCTCGGGGTTCCGAGATTGTTCAGAGTCTCCTCGACGGCCAAAGCAATGTAGGCCCCCCTTTGCAAGCCGACCAACTCGACGACCTCGTAACAGCGGCTTCTTTTATCACGGACCACGAGCTTCTCTCCTTCCAGCATTTCAACTCGGCTGATGGAAACCGTGGCAGCTCCGCTCTCTCATTTCAAGACCTGGCTAATCTTGCAGCTCTGCAAGGCTAGCCAGAAAACCGATTCCAGTTTCGTAACACCTGTCGGTTCACGGACCCGAACCCAGGCATGACGCCATTCTCGGCAGTCCACCCTGTGGGGAAGAACCCACAGACGCTGGTGAATTCCGTCCCAGGCGTTAAAGAATGTTAACAATCGGACCGAGGCGGGGGCGCTTTCCTTGCAATTCTCTTGCACCAAGCGAGATAGACTGATTTCAGAGTAACGAACACGACGCCCGGGTGCAGAGCACACCGAGCAACCGATAGGAGAAAGACATGTTAGCCATCAATAACTTTGTAGCACGAACCACCACTGTAGGGTCTTCCTCGAAATCATCTGGAATCAACAACGCCACAAGCTATGCGGCAGCGCCGGCTCATGACAATCAGGGGCAGTTGAGTTTTGGGATCATACCCCGCCCCCAAGGGCCCCTGACGGCGGCAGGACAAGAACAGATTCAGCGTGCTCAGATGCTCAAGCAAATGGGAGAACTGTTGAACGCCCTCGGCAACCTCTTTGGCGGATTCGGCAGCTTTATCGGCGGAGAAGCGCTCGGTGCACCCTCAAACCCCGGCTCGTTCCCCCTGGGTGGCGGCTTCCCCAGTCCTTTTCCCGGCTCGTTCCCCCTGGGTGGAGGCTTCCCAAGTCCCTTTCCCGGCTCGTTCCCCCTGGGTGGCGGCTTCCCCAGTCCTTTTCCCGGCTCGTTCCCCCTGGG
>JBJHCR010000461.1:0-4081 GCA_050486105.1 Vulcanimicrobiota bacterium | reverse complement strand
CCATTCAAGGGGGAGCCCCCTACGTTTTCACTCATCCTGAGTTCCGGGGGCGCCTCTCGGAAAGCTTTGCCGAGGTCATGGACCTCTACCCGAGTGAGGCGGCCGAGTGATCGGGGTGTGCCAACTGGCCCTAGGAACCCGAAATCTGAGGCGCACCCATCGTTGGTACGTCGAGGTCTTCGGGATGCTACCGGGAGGATGTTTGCGACCCAGGGGAGAGCCCATGCTGGGGGGGGGTAAGCGCCCTTTTGATGTGCACTGTTTGTTAGATTCCCAACCTGGCTTCCAGATCGAAATGTTCGAATTCCCGGTCCAAGAAGAGTCCGATTCCCAAGCGACCGTAGCGCCATCGCAGAGCCTTGAGGCCCACGGACCCGGTCGGGCTCAAGGTTATGGACCCGTGAAAATCGCCGTGCACCATTTTGCCCCGGTGATCGAGCGACTCCAAGAGTCCGGCTGCCTGAGAGGAGAATTCCAGGAGGCCTTAGAGCTGCGCAAAGCCCGGGCGGTAGATCCCGATGGCACCCTCTTGGAGGTAGTGGAGGATTCGTCTGCAGCCTTGGAACCGGGAACACATCGGGCACCGGTTCGGGTGTCCCGAGTGGGACTGGAGGTGCCCGACCTCCAACAAGGCCTGGAGTTCTACACCACTGTTGCGGGCCTGAAAGAGATGGAGAAGATCTCAGGACTGCCAAGCCGTCGGCGCTTGGGTGGCTCTTTGGGATGGCTGGACCTGGAACTGAGCTCAGGCCCCGCCCAGCAGTCGAGCCCGACAGCTCGCCCGATAGATCGCCCCATAGATCGCCAAGTAGGCGTTCTTCACCTGGCTTTAACCGCGGCCACCCGCCCCCAGTTTGACGACCTAAAGCGTCGAATTCTCGAGACTGGCTGCCCAGTGATCTTTCCCCCGATCTCGGTGCCAAGCGCGGTGGAAGTCACCTTCGTGCGGGACCCCTTCGGCAACCCCCTGGAGCTGCTGTTCGTGGAAGAGTCAGCCCGAGAACGGATGGGATTCTTGCCAACGTAGAAGTCACCACCCAGAGCTATGAACCTTTCTGTGTGGGTTTTGCCAGGACCACAGCTCGAGGTGTCCGGCGAAAGCGCAATTTCGACAACCGCTGCTTGCCCACTTAGCTTGAAGCTGGAGACATTGACCCTAACGACAACTTGGAGGTTCTCGACCCCAGACGTACCAAGGAGTGGCAGCACGACGAGCTCGGTCGGGTGGTCAAGTCCACCAGTTGCGACCGTCCCAATACAATAAATCCATCTACGGCATCGACACCTATGGTGGCAACGACCAGCGCCGTTACTTCTATGATGAACTGGACCGGTTGGTGGAGATGGTCTTCGAGGACGGCAAGGAGATGAGCTTCGAGCATGACCACGAAAGGACCATCACCAAGGTGACCGTCCCTGGAGGGAAGGTCACCGAGTACACCTACTTTCGCGACAGTCTCTTCAAAGAAGTGAGCGTCAAACGGCCTTCCGAGCCGGACCAAGTCTTCACCTATTCGTACGACGACGTAGGTCGATTACCGGCCCTCGAATACCCCCAAGAC
Source organism: Vulcanimicrobiota bacterium (assembly GCA_050486105.1). GTDB lineage: Bacteria > Vulcanimicrobiota > Xenobia > Xenobiales > JADMJV01 > JAEXNA01. The sequence goes on along the minus strand of JBJHCR010000461.1, from coordinate 2,519 downwards.
ACCGAAATAGTTCTCAATTTCGACGACGGCACCGACACTCCCGGCTCCGGCTGGGATGCCAACGGCCGGCTCTTGCACCTGCGCTATGAGAAGGACGGAGACCTCATCCGTCGTTTCGAGTACGAGGATGACGACAGCGGAAATCGCACCAGTCAGCAAGATGTCACGCCGACCAAAGCGATCGCTTGGGAGTATGCTTACGACTGGCTGGATCGGCTGCACCTGGTGAAGAAGGCGGATGCTGACGAAGTCGCCAACCTTCCCGGCACACTGCCCACGGTCTCGGTCTACGAATACGATGAGTCCGATAACCGCATCGAACTCCATTTACCGCAGGAGAACCTCACTTTTACCTACGTGGTGGACGATGCCGACAACCTAGTGGAAATCTTCCGTCAGGAAGGAAGTGATCCGCCGGTTCTCGTCGAAACCTTCACTGGGGATGCCGATGGAAACATGAGTTCTCGCACGGACGAAATCACCGAGGAAACCATCTCCTACCACTGGGATGATTCGGACAAGTTGATCCGGGTCAGCTCCGATATCCACGGGCCGGTGCAGGACAATCGCTATGACGCCGGCGGCATTCGCAAGCGCAAGAGAGACAAAAACGGCAACAGCTCCCGCGAGTACACAGCCGGCCTGGTCACGGCAGCGTCCAAACCAGGAAGTTCAGTATCCAACGCTCCTACTTTCTCCTACATCCAGGGGCATCAGCTCCTGGGGTTCGAAAAGAACGGCAACTTCAGCTACTTTCTAACCGACGCTCTCTCCACCGTCCGAGACCTGGTCGACGACGATGGAGAGGTCCTAGCCTCGTATGAATTCGACGAATACGGCCAAAGGCTCGCGACGAATGAAAACGGAGCAAGCAGCCCCAAAACCTTCGTCGGTGGGCTCTCAGTCCAAGACGAGGTCGCAGACACCGGACTCATGCTCATGGGCCATCGTTTCTACGATCCAAGCCTAGGCCGATTCCTCAACCGAGACCCCATTGGCTTTGCCGGAGGACTCAATCTGTTTGGGTATAGCGGGAATAATCCACTGAGGTTCGTGGATGCGGCGGGGTTGCAACCTTATGCACCGCCATCTCCTGCTGAAACACTTATACAGCCTTTCAATCAAGGTGGTGGGGCCACTATTGATAGACCCTCAAACAGACCAAGACCCTCTCTCGGGTTTGGATTCAATCCTGCTGGCATAATTCTCTCAATTTTGCTTGCTCTCTCTAAACCTGCTGGCGATCCAGAAGACTTTGATCCCTGCCCGGATGAAGAGAAACGGAGAAGGCGACTCGCGTTAGGTTTAGCAAAATATCTGGATCAATTTGCAGACGAAAAAAATGCAATGACTTGGAAAGACGCTCCTGATCCTAATAATTGGTGGCCCTTTATTGTACAGAACATTGCTGATCCAGAAGTTAGAAAGCTTTTCTTAATTGAAGGCGTCGATGTTTGGCCAGGGATCAGCAGAGCCGCGAGTGGTAGAGGCGGTCCTACAGATAATGAGCTTTTCGAGATCTATCGGACAAAGGCTGACAATGTCCATTGGTACGAAGGGCAGTCTGGAAACTATCAACGAGTCAGGAGTCCAATCGATTGATGTATGATTTTGGAAATCGAAAATTTCAAGTCTGGGACTATTGGATTAGTCATGGTCAACTGCTCATTAGAAGTCCAAAGAGAGAATCTATTGGATGTGTAAAAAACATTGATGTCAGATTTACTGGTGTCAAGTATCTCGAAATTCCCTGTACTGAATTCGAACTTCAAATCGAGCAGCCCACAGAAGAAGAGAAAAACAACCTTACGGCCCGTTTAGAGCGAAACCTATACAGAGGCGAGAACGTTTTCGTCCTTGTGTGTAACGGGACGAGGCACTATATCATCGCCGGACCAATCACCACGGAAGAGAATGACCTAGACATTTTCGAAAGTTCGTTAAAGCGCGAGTGGAGTTTGAAATAAGTTCTCCTTAGAGTTTGATTTAACACCAGGCCTCAATGAGTTCAACCTCCACCCCGCTAACCCACTCTCCCAGTGGCTCTAGCGGGGCCCTTTTTTTGCCTGGGCCGGCCCCTAAGGGCCGTCCTTCCCTAGAAAGGACGTCCCTTAGGGGAAAAAATTGGGTGGAAACGAGATACCTGGGGAGGTCTGGGTGCAAACTTGAAACCTTGAGCTGGAAGGGGGCTCGCGGGTAGGCTGTTCCCAAGCGAGGGATCCCCTCAAGTCACGAAGTCCCACAGCGAACCCCCTTCAGTAAACCTTGGTGGTCCCGGCCCGGGGGGCCGGGGGGGGAATCCGGAGTCAAACCAGAGCCTACGGAAGAGAGCAGATCTCATCGAGAAAGAGAGGCTCTCGAAATCCCTGCCCCTCACGGCATCTCGAAGGCCTTGCCTCCGAGATGACCGAGAGGGGCTTCTTTGATCTCTGGAACCGCCATTTCATGCGATCCCAGAGGTGTAATTACGCATCCGAACTCAAGATCGCAAATTGCTGCAGATGGGGTATCATGACACC
>JBJHCR010000460.1:0-4108 GCA_050486105.1 Vulcanimicrobiota bacterium | reverse complement strand
GTTCAGCCCCGATCCGATGCTCGCCCCGAGCGTTCACCAAAAGATCGGTGGAATTCAAGGGAATCGCCGGGCGCAGCAAGCGGACGTTGGAAGGAGTCACGCTCAGAACCTGAAGAAGGCGCTCATCCACCAAGGGGTCCTCGCCGAGTTGTTCAGACAGGTGCCTGAGCAAGGTGTTCACCAAGTCCACTCGGCGGTTAGGCTCCACCGATTCCAAGGCCAGCCTCACTGCTTGGGCTAGGTGCAAGGTGAGCACCTGGGGGCTCTCAGAAGGTTCGACTTTCTCAAGCTGAGCATGAAATTGGCTATGCAGAGCGTCGAGGTCTTTTGCCAACTTTATGGTAAGAAGCTGCTCATACAGGCCGGGTTCCACAAAGTGGGCCTTCGGGGCACCCTAGAGATGGCCTGGTTCTCTTCTTGGCAATCCTTCGCCCTCAAGAAGTGCCAAACACCTCTCGACAGCCCTGAATCAGGTCCTCGGCTAGGGTTTCGAAATCGGAGCCCGAGAGCTTTTCCGCCAAGACCTCAGTTAAGCTTTGGTAATACCAGCCCAGCTCGTCTTGTTCGGCGTTGAAGCGCTTCCACAAGGAATCGCCGTGTCTTTTCAGGTCTTCACTGATGTCGCAGATGTTGTCGAGTTTGTCGGCACAGATAAGAGCCAAGAGTTCCTCGTCGTTCGACTCTTTGACCTTGGCGAGGGTGGCTTCCTTGCGGGCCCGCCAAGAAAGGTTTTTGTCGGCCTCGCTCGCCCCTGCGACCAAGCTTGCCACTCGAGATCCAAAACGGCGCTCCAGGTCGTCGGGGGTGGCCTCGGAGTCTTCCACCACATCATGAAGGGCTCCGGCCGCCACCAAGTCCTCGGAAGCCCCCAGTCTGGTCAAAATCCGCACCACCGACACCGGGTGGACGATGTACGGAGTGACGGTGCCCTTGCGGTAGGTGCCTCGATGGCAGGTGAAAGCAAACTCAAGCGCCTCAAAAGCCAGCTGACTCATTTCGGGTCTCACGCTGGGATTGTCCCACCACCTCAGAGCTCTGTCAAACCCTCCCCTAAAGTCGGGGGCATGTCCTGAATTCCTTAGGTCATCGCCTCACCACCAAAGCTCTGCTCTTTCAAGACAAAGAGTGTTTCCGACCACTTGGGCAAGGACCGCCCGTTGGACCTAACATGCCCGAGATCTCCCGGTCGAAGTTCTCCTGGCTTGACAGGACAAACCCAGACGAATGTCCTACATTTAGAGCTTATGGAATACCCCCAAGACGCGGTCTCACGACATGTCCTGAACTCCCCAACGAGCCCTCAATCTTGGGCCTTGGCGGCGGTGGTTGAGGGAAGGCTGGTGGAACTTCAACGCTGGGAGGGCGACCGCTGCGTCGCTTCTGAACCCGGACCCAACAGCGCCCTGCTGCAACTCGGTACCACCGATCATCGTCTGGTCGTCTACACCAAAAAGCTGGTGTGGGAATGGAATCCTACAGACGGAGCCCTTTTAGAAAGGAGCTACGAAAAAGCGGAAGGGCGGGGAATCAAAGACCTCTTCCGGCCGGTCCCTGGCGAGCCACAGTTTCGTGGTGCGTCCGATTGGTGCGTGGTGATCATCGACGGTGACGTAAAGGCTTGTCATCCTGGCGAACTTTACGAACGTGCCCGACGGAGGTGGGCCGGGCTCCCCCCTTCACGCCGCTCTTCGCTTCTGCTATCCCCAGCCGTGGAGTCTTTTGGTGGACACCTCTGGGGCGCTCTCCGTCTCTTGAAGTACGTGGCTGCCGTGGCATCAGTGACTGTTCCGTTCTTGTGGTTCGCCTTGACCAAAGGCTGGATGTAGAAACCCTCTTCCCCGGGGCAGGACAATCGTTCCGGTTCGCTCCTGCCTTTGGAACCGGAACCGCCTTGCACAAGATCGCGAATCTCAGCTGATGAAGGTGTGGTTGACCCCCGAGTGAGGGCGCTCCGGTCAAGGTTGGGAGAACAGGATGGGTCTGACTTGACCGAACGCCTGGATACGCATAAAATGTGCGCATGCACAACCCTTACGACTTGCGTGCCCCCAAGAAGTCCGCCAACTTGAGCATAAACAGCGATCTCCTCGCTCAAGCCAAGCAGTTAGGGATCAACCTATCAGCTGTGTTGGAACAATCCTTAGCCAAAAAGGTCCAAGAAGCTAAAGCTCAAGCTTGGCTTGAGGAAAACAAGGAGGCGATTACGAGATACAATCAAGACGTCAATAAGAACGGCGTCTTCAGCGATGGAACTAGGAGCTTCTAGTGCAGTTCGATGTGTACAGAAACTCGAATGCCTCTTCCCGGGCACGATTTCCGTACCTTCTCGACGTCCAAGCGGACCTTCTCGACTCCTTGGCAACTCGCGTTGTCGTTCCCCTCAGTTTCGAGAGCGACGCCGGAGACAAGATCCTCACCCAACTCATGCCGATCCTCCCTGTCCAGGGGGAAAGTCATGTCGCCGTCACTCCCCAGATGGCTGGTGTCTCAGCTCGGGAACTGAGTGAACCGGTCGAAAATCTGTCTCGTTTTCGAACCGAAATCTTGGCCGCCTTAGACCTACTTATTACCGGAGTATGAAACATTGTGATGACCCTGTTATTGCTTTTACGGGAGTTCGTTGATGAATGTTTCCTTGACCCCGGAGTTAGAGCGTTGCGTTCAAGACCGCGTAGACTCCGGTCTTTACTGTTCCGCCAGTGAGGTTGTCCGAGATGGCTGGAGATTGCTTCGAGAGCACCCCCCCGATCAAGTTCAATCGCAAAAACTAGAAACAAAGATATTTCCTAGTCTTTGATCCCGATACTCGACCGATAAGGATACTCAGGGTAGCCAATATCCGCCGAGTTTCTTTGGTGTTACTCGGAGAGTCTTCCTGGAACCTATCCTATCCATGAGAAATTATGCCCCCTCGCGCCATGACCCGCTCATTCGCCAACCGCGACAAGGGGTTTTGTGGTTCGAGGGGAGCATGGTGGAGCGCGAGAAAGCTCGGTTTTATGGGGCTTCTGAGATTTGGAAAGATCTGGATTCGAGTGGGGCGAGGGGCTTTCGTGCAGTGGTGGCACACAAATTTGCACACCGATATTTTAGAGTTTTAAGCTCGGCAACGGTGCTGCAGAAGAGATAGACCGCTCACCGGCTGCTGAGCCCGTCCCGGGAAAAACCATCGGTGAGCAATTTCTTCCGCGTGAAAGAGTTTGAGGCACAATTGCAAAATGCCCTTTTAACGATATCTACGGGGAAAAGAACTTGCAAGATCCAATAGGCAGCTACCTGCGAATACGGGATTTGTATCTAACATATTTGGATACCGCGTTCCGCATCGGCAATACCGAAGTGGCATCTGAGAGGCGCGCGCTGCTCACAAGACCAGGTGCACTCTGTACGGAACCATACATTGAGCCACTACCAAGATACAAACACTCGAGAATCTCACTGGTCGACCTTTTAGCCGAAAGAGATGGCGGTCCACTTTGCGGCTTTTCTCCCGCGAGTCGGAAGGCTTTTGTTGAACTTGTCCTTAGCGGCCTTTTTGACTCAGAGGAACAAACGGGTGGCGAGTTAAGAAGGAAACCGTCCTACCCTCCGTACCAGCATCAGATCGAGATGCTAGAAAAGGGGACTCAAAGCGGGACTCCTGGTATCGTGACATCCGGCACCGGGTCGGGCAAAACGGAGTCATTCTTACTACCAGTCTTTGCGGCAATTTCAAAGGAAGCTACCAAAAAATGGGCTCCGCCTAGCGCGGGATATTTAGAGTCGCGCTGGTGGCACGACCCTCGAACAGGAGAGCCACTTGAACGATGGGGACAGTTCAGAAACACACAGCGGCCAACCAATAGCGCCCCTAATGCGTCGCCGTTTAGGTTGCACAGATCTGGCGAGAATCGGCCAGCCGCTGTTCGAGCGCTTGTTCTTTATCCGATGAACGCATTGGTTGAGGACCAACTTGTCAGGCTACGCAAGGCGCTAGATTCCCGAGAAGCCCGTCTCACGATGCAAACCGAGTTTTGTGGGAATCGGATCTTTTTCGGACGATATACTGGCAAATCTCCGTAAGCGCTGTTTCGCTGCCTAGACCGCCCGAGATCTGATGCCTTAGCAT
>JBJHCR010000459.1:1489-4114 GCA_050486105.1 Vulcanimicrobiota bacterium | reverse complement strand
TAGTTTGAGTCCTGGAACGTTAGCCTAATTTGAAAGCGTCTATCTGTCCAACCCCATCTTGGCACACAGGGCTGCGAAGATCTCTTCTGGCCAATCTACCTCTGAGATTTGATAACTCTCTCAGGCCAAGTATCACCAGACGACTTTGACCCGTCCCCACTCTTGAATGTCGGAATCGCGGGATATTAAGGGCAGTCTCAGCGATAAAGCGGCGGCACATATCAGGCCGTCGAAGGGGTCCTTGTTGGGGCGTTCCTCGTCGGCCAGGTAAACCTGTTCGGGAGTTGTATCCAGCGGTTGGTAGGCCGGGTTGCTGAAAAGAGTGTCAAAGAACGTCCTGGAGGAAGTGCCGAGATCCACTTTGCCCACGCGAGACAGCAGGCTGACTTCCCAGATGACTGCGGCTGGAACATAGATAAGCGAATCCTGATGCTCACAAGCCGCGAAGTATCGAGACGCTTTCTTCCCTAGCTGTTTTCCACCCGCAGCGTGAAAAAGCAGCGGATGAGTATCCGTGACAACGGGTGTCATAGGTCGTCAGAGCTGAAGAGAGCCCTCACCATGGTGTCTGCCTGCTTCAAATCGGGGTCCAAAGGGTCCAGTCGCACCGTTCCTACCACGGACCGGGGTGCGACCTTCTCGGCCTGACGCGCCTCCGACACCAACTGATCGAGCATTTGGCTAACGCTGCGGCTACCGGTGATCGCCACCTGGCTGCGAAGCCAAAAAAGGTTCTCGCGCTGAAGGGTTACCGAGATCGCTTGTTTTTTCATACGATAATGATGCGATAACCTGAAATGTGTGTCAAGGACGAAGTGGGTGTCTGACGTCCTCAAAAATTCTCTTGTCCAAATAATCCCCCAACCTCCACTCCACAAGTTCCCGCGTTAAACCCGCCAAGACCTTAGCGTCTCCTTGAAAGCCAACGCCTCGAAAGATCCCATCCTCATACTGGAAGTAAGACCTCCCTCCGGTCCCTTTGCCCCCGCACCAGGCTCGAATAGGGTTCTCCTTCAGCATATTCAGAAGCTTTCCCTCACTCTCTAGATGCGCTCCCACATCCTGTTGCAGTTTGGCCGAGCGCAGAGCGATCTTGCGAAAGGCCCGCGTCAGCTCCTCAATGCCAAGCTCTCCCGGAAACACCCCCCTGCTGAGCAAGGCCTGCAAGACCACCATCTTATAGCTCTTTACCATACGCGTCTTCTCCAGCTCCGTGAAAAACGACTCGTTGGCCCGCCACACAGCAAGCTCGGCCTCGCTCAGGCCTCCCATGCTCTGAACAAAGCCAAACCAGGATCCAAAACCCTGCCGCGTCGCCCGCGGGTTGACTCCGCCCTGATAGACCTCAAGGGCCGTGGGTCGTTCCCCGTTCAACTCTAGGAACTCCCGATAAAAAGCTCGGAGCGCCTGACCCTTGCCGGGTGCTCGCAAGAGGGTCTGAAGAATCTCGATGGCTCGAAGTTCGTAGGTGACCTCGCAGCCCGGCGGGAGAACAAAATTGTCAAACGGGACCTGCTCCAAAAACGCCCGCAGCTCTTCATCGCTCCTCCCCTTCCCCTTCAGCAACTCCAAGACCAGCGTCTCCAACTTGATCAGGAAGCTGCGATGATTGCCGATATAGTCGATCACGGTGAGGTGCGTTTTGTTTTTGGCCCTCCTCAAGCCTCGGCCGAGCTGTTGCAGCCAGATGATGCGGCTTTCGGTGGGGCGAAGCATCATGACGGTGTCCACCTGGGGTAGGTCGAGACCTTCGTTGAACATATCCACGCTGCAGATGACGTCGAGCTGGCCCTCGGACAGGGCCTGGAGCGAATCGCTGCGGTCGGCGCTGCTGGGGCCGGAGTGAACAGCCACGGCGCGGATTTGATGCTGCTGAAATTGCTCGGCCATGAAGTCGGCGTGGCGCTGGGTGGAGCAGAAGGCCACGGTGCGAAGACCGGCACGTTTGCGGTACTGCTCGATGCAGTTTTGGGCGCGTTTGACGGTGGCCAGCGCGGTGGTCAGTTCCTGGGGGTCGAAACGGGAGTTGCGCCAGGGAATGGTGCGGTAATCCACCTCGTCGGGCACGCCGTAGTAGTGGAGCGGGCAGAGCAGGTCCTGCTCCATGCCCTCGGCTAGATCGCAACGGTAGACCAAGTTTTGCCCGCAGAGAGCCAAGAGGTTGCCGCCGTCGGTGCGCTCGGGAGTGGCGGTGAGCCCTAGCAGGAACTGGGGGTCGAAGTAGTCGATCACTCGGCGATAGGTGGGAGCGTCGGCGTGATGAAACTCGTCGACGACAATGTAGTCGAACTGTTCCGGAGAAAAGGCCTCCAGGTGCTGGCTTCGGCTCAGGGTCTGAATAGAAGCAAAGAGAATGTCGGCCTGGGGTGTCTTCTCCTGGCCGGTGTAGAAGCCGAAGCTTGCCTGGGGGCGGATTCGGCGGAAGGTGCTCATGCTTTGCTTGAGGATCTCTTCGCGGTGGGCCACGAACAGAACTCGGGAGAAGTGCTCGCTGTCGAAGGCGGAAAGCCAGGTCTTGCCGAGGCCGGTGGCCAGCACCACCAGACCTGCCCGATTGCCGTGGCGCCGGGTGTCTTGGAGAGCTTGGAGGGCGTCTTGCTGGATGGGGTGAGGCTGGGCGGGCGG
>JBJHCR010000459.1:0-1479 GCA_050486105.1 Vulcanimicrobiota bacterium | reverse complement strand
GGGCAAAGGGCGGCGTCTTTTTCGGTAGCAATTGAGCCAGTCGTGACTGAGGATGAGGGAATGAGGGCTGGTGAAGAGTTGGTCGAAGCTGAGCTGCACCTGAGCCAAGCCGCGCGGGTCGGAAGCGTCCACAAAGCGGTAGTTCCACTCCACGGCCTGAGTGAGGGCGGAAAGCGAGAGGTTGGAGCTGCCCACGTAGGCGCTGCGTCGGTCTTTGGCATCTATAAAAATGTAGGCTTTGGGGTGAAAGCCTCGACCGGCTTGAGTGGATTGGAAGACTCGGAGCTGAAGCTGGCCTGGGTACTGGTGGGTGAGGTTGAGGAGAGCTTCCAGAGCGTCAGGGTGGGTGATGTCGAGGTAGTCGCCGGTGATCAGCCGACATTGCCCCCGGCGCTGGAGCAGAAGGTCTTCGAGGGGCCCGATGATGCTGTCGAGGCCGGAGGGTTGGAGAAAGGAGACGGCGAGATCGGCCCGTTTGGCCGCCTTGAGATCCTTGAGAAGATGGGGCAGCAAGGGGTCGTCGCCGCCGGTGACGAGGGTGTTGTGATGGCCGTAAAGGGAAGCTGGAGCTTCTTTGACGGAGCTTGGCTGTGAGGTAATGGCCTTGGGCGCCAGATAGTTGCCCAAGCTTGGGATGACATGACGCACCCCCCCTCGGGGGTCGGGAACGTCGCCAAGGTAGCGCGGTATGACGTGCACGTGCAGATGAAACACGGTCTGTCCCGCAGCGGCACCGGCGTTGATGCCGATGTTGTAACCGTCGGGTTGGTGAGTTTTTTCGATTTCAAGCTTGGCGAGAGTGATGGCCTCGGTGAGGGCTTGTTGCTCTTCTGGAGTGGCCTCGAACCAGGTGGGCACGACCCGTCGGGGAATGAGGAGAGCGTGGCCCGGTGAGACCGGAAAGGCGTCCCATAGGCCTAGGACGAGATCGGTTTCGAGGAAAATGCGGGTGGGGTCCGGGTTTTCAAAGGGGTTCTCGCGCACTTTCGGTACGCTTGGTGGTAGACGGGGCTAGCTCCTGCGGAACTGTGAGTGCGATGTGGCGTTGGATGATCGAGCGGGGCGGGAGCGCCTCGACAATAGCGCAGACGGACTGATGGGCAGCTCGCTCGTGGCAAGGGTTTGCGTCGCGGCGAACTGCCCGACCAGCTGACGATGCCAGCCACCCAGCGAGGGTGGTCTCATCCCCTTAAGGGATTGGAAAGCTCATCAAGCATGAATCCGGTGAAGCATCCGGACTTGCTCTCAGACTCGGGAAAAGGAATCTTCCAACATCTCTTCGGATACAGGATACTTCACCAAAGCGCGGTTCTTCATTATCAGTGCTTCTTCTAAGGTGTTGCCGGTTTTTCGATCGATAACTCTTCTCCAAAGTTCATTGGCCCGAAAGCAGACGCCCTGCTCCCTAAAATGCCGATGATTGCGCTCGGTGATCTTATAGCTCAAGGGCCACTCTTGCTCGCTGCTGAGTCGACCTTT
>JBJHCR010000458.1:0-4122 GCA_050486105.1 Vulcanimicrobiota bacterium | reverse complement strand
GGTTCACGAAACGGTCGTACTCCAGGGCAAAATCGGTGATATACACCCCCACGCCCCCGTCGAGCTGGGTTCGGTTCCCCACGGAGCCTGAGCCGGTAGAAAGATTCCAAGTGATCGGGCGTCGCCAAAGAGTGCCGTTGATGTTTCGAGCCGATATTTCTGAACCGTCGACACCATCGGAGGTGTATGCGGCGATGCGTTCGGCCAGATAGTCAAACTCCACTTCGGCTTGAGAAAAAGGAACCGGCTCTCCCTGGGAACCCTCGAGCTTGGGAATGGAAGCCGCGAAAGCATACAAGGTGCCGTCCACCATCCGAGTTTGGATAATGGTGGTCTCATCCGAGAGAGCCGCTCCCGGCCCCGAGCCACCCCCAGACACTTGTCCCACCTCACCACAACCAATGGTCAGTAGGATACTAAGAAGAACGAGAGAAAAACGAGGTTCGTCGTGCGATCATGAGCCCCTCCCCGAGCGTTGTTCTGGCAAGAGACCTAGTTCTTTCATGCCAGTCACTCTAGACTGCCACAGAGTATTACAAGGCCGATAGAGGGGAGGCACTCTAATTCGTGATCGAATTACTCGGGGTGAATGACGACTTGCGACCCTCAATCCATCTGAGTGAGGTCTCCGAGCAGGTTCAATTAGGGAGGTCCAGACCAAGATTCATTGACAAAAAAACCGTGTACCACTAAGATCGTGCCATGAAGAATGTTACCATCACTCTAGACGAAAAAGTGGCCCGCTGGGCTCGAATCTGGTCGGCTCGACATGACACCAGCATGTCCAGAATGGTTGGAGAGATGTTGAGACGCAAGATGGAGGAAGAGGAAGGGTACGAGGCTGCCATGCAGGCCTATTTGTCCGCTCCCTCGATGGAAGCACGGGAACATTCATCCTCCTATCCTACTCGCGATGAGATTCATGAGCGATAATTTCTTCGTGGACACGAACGTCTTGGTTTACGTGCGAGATCCCACCGATCTTGTGAAGCACGCCAGGGCTCAAGAGTGGATCCAGCGCCTCTGGAAGGAGCGCTCAGGGCGCCTGAGTATTCAGGTGCTCCAGGAGTATTACGCTGTAGTCACGCGCAAACTCAAACCTGGCTTGGACCCCGTGAAAGCCCGTGAGGAGATTCGGGCGCTGGTTAGTTGGGATCCGGTGTTGCTCGACGCCTCAATAGCAGAACAGGCTTGGCATTTGGAAGATCGCTATTCAATCTCGTGGTGGGATGCCTTGATAGTGGCCGCAGCTCAAAGGGCAAATTGCACATATTTGTTAACGGAAGACTTACAGCATGGAATGCACTTTGACAGTGTAGAGGTGGTTGACCCGTTTCAGCTTCCACCTTGATTGGTCGCGCGAACTCGCTCACTTCTGATTATCCATCCCCTTGAATTGCGAAATCGATAAACTCAGTTAACCCGGCTTTTCCACGGCAGAGTTCAAAACTTTTTGAACGTATTTCCAGCGCGCCAAACTACGATTCGATGGAAACAAAGAACCCTTGAATGAGGGGTCAAGCAGGAGATCTAACCCCCCAAAGCCACCTTCTCCCCTACTACCGGTTCATCGACGGTTGCCAACCAGGTCACCCCTGGCAGGAAGGCGTAGCCCAGCGAGCCCATCAGGGTGGGGCGGCCGAGGTTGGCCAGGGTTTGGGTTCCGACCTTGAGCCACGACTGCTTGCCCTGCTGCCGGTTGACCTGCACCGACACGCTCTGGCTGACACCCCCGGCGGCCACCACCAATTCGTAATTGCCGTTGTGGGCCGGCTCTCCGGTGGTGGTTTGGCCCTCCCAGGTGAACGTGTAACTCGAAGTCACTCCAGTAGCCGTTTGGCTGTAAACCGGCTCTCCCAGCTCATTGGGCAGGTTTCGGTTGGCCACCCGATAGAGGGTGAACACCAGATTGGCCGGACCTGACGGGGTCACCTCGAGTTCCACTCTTTGGTTGCGGTGGGGCATGACGTGTTGGGAGTGCAGGGTGAGATTGAGGGAGATGGGTGGTCCAGGCTCTGTGTCCAGGTGATGTAGGAAGAACTCCAAGTTGGCCTTGAACAAATAGTAAGCGCTGTCGTCGAGACCAGAGCCGCGATGATCGTCCAAGCTGAGCAACAAAGCTTCGATGGTCTCTCGAGCCTGGTTCATTTGGTTTTCGTCGAGTTGTTGTCGAATCTGTTGCAATTCTGTCTGGAGCAAGGCGTGACTGTTAGCCTCAGCAATCCATTCGAGTTCTTGAGCCTCAGCGGCCAAACCGAGCAGGCGTTCGGCAAAGGCCACACCATCGAGGGGAAGAGGTGGGCGATGCTCCGGGCCCACTGCCGGAATCTTCACACTGTCGTCCGGCCACATCGGTCGCTTCACCGTGGGATCGATCACCTGCCCCCCGTGAGGTGGAGGAACATCTCCACGGGTGTAAGTCATGGTGATATGAGGCACCCCTTCAGAGCGAAAAGTCATTTCCGTTGTGGTACCAGGGTCCAAGAAATCGTCTTCTATCATCGGACCCCAAGAGACGGTACGAATTCCATCGGGATATATCGGCGGCTGGCTTCCCGACCATCCCCAGCCGACCGGATGCTCATCCGTCACATCGGGGAGCGCTAAGACTTCAAAAGAGAAGACTTTCTGAGTGCTGGTCTCTGCACTGTGTAGCTCGTATAGATACTCAAACGCTCCGGACTCCCTTTCGTAGATCACCATGGCTCGAACCGTTGCATCAACCCCGGTCGCCGGAACATAGGGAACAACTTCGAAAGGTGCATAAGGATTGTCTTCAGCATAGGTAGGAGCCGAATACAGGAGCACACTCATAAGAAACAGCACAATTGTTCGTCTATTCATGGGTTCAGTTTCCCTCTCTTACTCTTATATGGTAGTGCGGTTCGTCCGGGCTTCTCGAAATCTCGTTGTAGATGTCGAAGCCGAATTGATGAAGGCGCTTCTCGAGTAAGGGGTCTCTTCGTGGCGTTCGCACACTTGTATTGAATCCCCGGTCTATGGGTTCGGTAGTTAGGTCGGCGTTCTTCCCTGTTCTATGCTCCCAATGCCCTTGGGCCACGTTCTCTACCGGAGGAAGCAAGCTTTCGATTAGGGTAGAGCTTATCTCAAAGAGTCCACCTCTTGGAAGGCTCATGTCGTTGACCACGATCCTCTTATCGTAAGTCCTTGGCCGGCCGGGAACACTCGGCACTGTAGGCAGCCCTCCCTCCTTCTCCTCCTTCAAGTTCATGTCATATGCATAGACTCGAATCACATCGGCTAGGCGAACGACAAACATCGGATCTCCAAAATGATTTCTTGGATGGACCCCTGGTGTTTGCCCATACATCAGCACAATTCCATCGTTGACATCCGTGTTGTTGGTGCTCCATTCGTGGTCCTGAAGCCTGGAAGTGAGTTCAATCAGCCCGTCGACGCCTACCCCGAGATTCTTCACGGCAAGTTGCTTGCCCGTATCAGTCTCTTTAAGCTCAAAACGATAGAGGCCCGACGCAAACGGGGCCGTCCACTCCCTTTGCACCGACTCACCTCTCTTGAGAGTTCCCAGGTTACTCGTAGGTTTTCGGTTCGCTTGCAGAAGACGTCGCAATTCGTCGGAAGAATCCTTTGCAGTGCTTTTTACCGTAGACTGAAAGGTTCCAGCCGGTGGCTCTCCAGAGTGAACGTGCCCGGTCACAAGGTTGCTCTCCACCCCTATTACTTCAAGAGTTAAGCTGACTTCTTCTTCCTCAAAAGAGTCTAAGACCTCGACTTCAACAGTGACCACCGATGCTTGCCCATATGTATGCTCTCCATCTGTGGGTTGGTGACCAGGTGGTGGCGCAGGGTCCAGATGCTCCCCGAAGCCTTCGAAAAGATATGAGGGCTTAACCTGAGTGACCTCCGCACCATCCTGCTTAAAAACGATCTTGATGCCCCGCCCGACGCTCGCCACAAGACCTTCCTCCACCACCGTACACACCCCACCATCAGACTGAAACAGGGCCCTATGACTTATGGGATTCACCGACTGGGGCTGTACTCCGCCATCGCAGGCCGAGGCCTTCACTCGGTACTCAACCTCACCGGTGAGCGGTCCGTCGGCCCCGTGACCGTCCCAGTCATAGGAAACACTTCTCC
>JBJHCR010000457.1:0-4131 GCA_050486105.1 Vulcanimicrobiota bacterium | reverse complement strand
CAATGAGAGGTATCAGCAGGTAGAGCGGCGCCAGAAAGACGGTCAGGACGAACGCCGCCCATCCGCCGGGCCCTGCGACACCGGTGGCGGACTCCTGGCCGGCCACGTCCGTTCCCGCGACGGTGCCACCAGCGATCTCCTCAAGCGGGATGGTCGCGGTGGCAGCCAGAAGTTCCCCGCCCGTGACGAGAAACAAGGGGAGAAGGACCTAAATGATCTGGTACATCGCGGGATACATCATCATAAGTTTGCTGATCGGAGCCTACGGAAGCCAACACAAATTTGGGTTCTGGGGCTACTTCTTCGGATCGCTCCTCTTCTCACCGTTCATCGGACTGATCCTAGTGGCGGCCTCAGACCGCCTGAATCCCGAGCCCGAAGAAGAGCAATAGCGCATACCCTAAACCCACTTGGGATTCCCGGGTACGCGCTACCTATGCCTTCTTTGCCTTGGGGAAAAAGTTGCTCAGTTCTTTGCTGCAGATTTTTCTTCAGCAGCCTGCTTGAGCCCCTCTTGATAGCACTGCTCGAAATAGCCTCGGAATTTGGCGGCATCGAAATCCAGAAGAGTTCCGCCGGCCTCGAAATGCATGATAAATACTCGCCCCACGGCATAAGTGACCGCAGCCGATACGGCAGGCAGAGTAACCCCCGTCAGCAGTATTCCAACTCCGGGAATGAACTTCATCAAACTGCCCCAAATCCCGCCTGCCACAGCGAACGTTCCCATGCCCCCCAAGAGCGAAGCCAGGATCGACTTTCCGAGATCTTGGCGGAACGGAACGTCGTAGATGTTCGAGATGGAGTGAATCATTTTTAGCTGCAGTCCGGTGAAGGCGACAAGGTCGACCAGAGGAAGGGGAATCAGCCCGACAGCGGCATTCCCGAACATATAGTTCCGAATCACCTCCCTGGCCTCTAGGTCTCTCTTCTTGGCGAGGTCGACGGAGGCAGCAGGCCCGCATCCCTGTTCGCCTTCGGCTCTTGTCTCTTGCGAAGCCGCTGGGCGTTCGGCGACAACGGTGGTTTCAGGTGAATCTTTCTTGCTCATGTGCACTCCTTGAAATCGATCTCTCTCAGGCTTCTAGCTGCCCAAGGAACAGGGCTCGCCGTTGTGCCCCCCCCAAGAAATTCGACCAAGACCTCTAAAATCAGCGCGAACAACAGGGAGCGGGGCGGTCCGGGGTGGGTGTTCTGGGTTTCGTGAACCGATCCCTGCGTCCTAGGAGGCTGCTGATTTAATCGGACCGCAAGCGAAGCGTTCACCGAAGGTGCCCGAGACGAAGGACATCACCCACTTCGTGGGTACCCGTCAGGCGAATGGCCCTTCGGGAACGCCTACGGCTTTCGGGTGATTTTGAGTAATATACGGAAATATTTCCAACATGGCCCTACGGGAACGCCTTCGGCTTTCAAACGATTTTGCATGGACAATAATGGACGAGTCTCGCGACGCGGAGATCAATTCAGCAGCCTCCTAGGGCCTCCCTACCCATGGTGCCCATGCTAACTGGGAAGAAGAACCTTCAAGGCTCCTCCACCAATAGGAGATCCCCTGGAGGATAACAGCGGTTCGCTATTCGACGTAAAACCGATCCCTGAATGCGGTTGATCATGGTAAGCAGTTGGCCCAGCCCAGGACTCTTGCCGTCCCAAAATACGATATCATGCTTTCCCTCTTTCGAAGACCAATGCAGCTTGTTTCCTCGGACTTGCCTTGCGAGCTGTAATAGACTCAGCTTGCTTCCATCGCAGGCGGGAAGAATTGGTTTCAGCGCGTCCTTTTTCGAAACGCTGGGCAAGTGGTGGGAGAGGACACCACAAGCAACATCGTTGGGTGAGGCGGCCAGGAGGCTTATCAGGTGGGGAACATAGTGCGATTCGACTGTTTTCCGAATCTCTTGCATGAGTGCAATCAAGGCGTGGTCCCTCTCGACCTTGTCACGGGTAGGCAGGTACCGAAGGACTGGCGAGTCAACCCGATAGCTAAGGCCCGGCAAGGAGAGTTTTTTGTCGCTGCCCTTCTCGATAAGGAAACCGTTCACGTAGTATTCGTAGTGGGAATCGTCATCTGTCCTGGGTCTAACCGATAGCCGCCTGAAGGTGTCGCCCGAACCAGCAGGGGACCAAGCCGAGTCTCCTGTGTAGCAAAAGCGTTCGTTGATCGGTTCACCTTCAAACCGAAGCTCCATCGTGCTCATCCGACACCAGCGCTTTAGGGTCGACCGCAGTTCCAGTTGAAGTTGCTCTACGTCTGAAGCGTGGACTTCCTTTAGGACCTGCACCTTGGTTCCTTTGAACTCGTACTCACGGGAGATGCGGTCGAATCGTCGATCGCTTTTAAACAGGAGACGCCAACCTTCTCCCCCACATCCCGTATCGACGATCACGGCCATTGGGTCAAAAGCAAAGACCGAAACAAATCCAACCCCATAGGACCCAATCATTTGTTCAGCGTCTTCCTTCGCGATATTGCAGAGCTGCGTGAGCTTGGTATCGACATCATGTCTAGTCATGCCGGTTCCGTGATCGACCACCTGAATCGTGAAAAGTCCATTCCCAGGTCCATATTGTTTGGATTCACGATCATCATACGGCCTGAACTCTGTTGTCACCTCAATAGGCTCTTTCGAACCCGCTTCTACCTGAGCGTCGATGGCATTCTGAACGAGCTCTCGCAAGAAGACGTGAGGCTCGGAAAAAAGGCCGATCACCTCTTCGAAAGTGTAAACCTCAAGAAGGGGCTTCCTACTTGCCCTATTCTCCTTCGGATTGGTGGTCACAGGGACTCATCCTCATCTTCCAACGAAAGTGTCGTCGCTGCGCTAGGACGAGGGTCTAATGGTTTGCGAGAGACACCCGAAAAACCATCGCCACGACTCGGTCCTCCGCCATCGTGTTCTGTTCTGATCGGACCCCATGGAGCTTGATTTCTCTCATCAATCAGGCAATCTAGGAGTGGTGGGTTCTCCGGCAGAGCTTCAGCGTGAAGACGCTCTTGTTTGGCTTTATCGGTCCATCCCTCGACTTTCTCAGTGAGAGGCCGGACGGCCACCCTGAACGTTGAGGATTCTTGCGATCGCGGTGTAGCCATTGTTATCTCTTGAGGAATTCGTATCGCCTTGAATCCAATGAACGTCAGTCCAGCCCAGGTCCTCAAGGCAGTCGCCGACTCCTTTCAACCACCAGCCCAGGTCACTTTGAGGCCGCGCGATTCCAAGATTTCGCGCACCTTGTCGCGGTGATCTCCTTGAACCTCGATGGTATCGCCTTTGACCGTACCGCCCGCCCCGCAGGTCTTCTTAATCTCTTTGAGCAGGCTCTGCAGATTAGGCTTGTTCATCCTGGTCTCAAAGACCACGATCATATCTTTACCCCGGCGGCGTTCGCGGCGCATCTTAACTTGGCCAGTGCCGGAAGTTAAAGATGGAGCCTTGCTCCGTTTGCACACACAAGGGAGATGTTTGCACTTCTTGCACCAATCAGGGTCGGTAGAATAGGAAAGCTCCATAGCCCGTCCCTTCACGCTCACACGATGGCGCACCTCGTCCCGGCGCGGTGTGGTCATTTGCCCTTGAGTGTGTCCGCCATGGCCTTCAGGTCTTCTTAATGACAATGAGATGGCAAAGCTGTTCCCTGAGGACAGAGTTTGGGGAACTTGTGTCTGGGGTGAAATCTCCCAGATGACCTCGTGACACTCAGCTTCCGAGGGCCGGAAAACGAGACCTTCAAGTGATGAGGGCTGAGGAAGATGAGCCCAAGTTTTCCCGGTTGCCCAGTCACCTTTTCCTATTGCTCTTAGGGTAGGCCAAGCATGCCCTCCTCACTTGAATAACTCAGGATTTCACCGCCGTCATGCTGCGACAGATAGTGCTTTCCCAAGAATGTACAGTCGTTACCTGAATAGTATCGAGGATGGGGGCTGCACCGAATTAGAAAGCCGTCCAGAGAAGCCACCATCTCGTAATTGCTTCCGGTGAGAGGGCAAGTTGGCAATGCTCGAATGTGGTCTGGCAACAGCGCTGACATTTGCTCGGCATAGTTCCCGTTCTCATCTTTAAAGAACTCCATCGCAGTCCCAATGTTCTTGAGGTTCGATGCACACACAGCTTTCGGAGACATACATCGATG
>JBJHCR010000456.1:0-4139 GCA_050486105.1 Vulcanimicrobiota bacterium | reverse complement strand
ACTCGGCGTAGGGGACCAGGCCGATACGCTCGGCGAATTGGAAGTTCGGGTAGAGCACTTCGCAGGAGAGCCCGTCGGCTATCAAGGCTTGCTTGAGAAGGCCGAGTGCCAAGGAGGGTCTCTCAACCGGACCGTAGGGCATAAAGACGAGAGAAATGTCGGCCATTGAGGTAGGGCTCCAATCGTGTTCGGACTGGCCTTTGTCGTTCGCAAGAAAACCACGAGCACCTTTCTTCGAAAGGCCACTTCGCGAGCAAGGCGAAGGCCGGTTTGACAATGATCAAAGAGCACAACACCCAAGATGTGGCCATCGTCTTGGTAAATATGCCTTTCGTTAGTCTGCCTCGCCCCTCACTGGGTTTAGGGATCCTGAAAGCTATCCTCGCTGGCCACGGTATGGCCGCCAGGGTAGAATACGCCAACCTGCGGTTCGCCCGCCTGGTGGGCGTGCTGTCCTACGCCGTGGTCAACTCCTACCCGGCTCCCCGGCTCCTGGGAGAATGGGTTTTTTCGCCCACCGTCTTCCCCGACTTTGAGCCCGATCACGCGGCCTTTCTGGATTCCCTCGACCCCTTGAAGGGCGGGATGATGGCCAGTCGCGAGGAACTCTACCAAGCGGCTTGGGAATTGCGTCGACAGGCCCCAATCTTGATCGAGGAGTTAGCTAGCGAGATCGTGGAAAGCGGGGCCCGGGTGGTGGGCTGCACCTCGACTTTCATGCAGAATCTGGCCTCCCTGGGACTGCTCAAGCGGGTCCGGGAGTTGGAACCCGAAATGATCACGGTGATGGGGGGGGCAAACTGCGAAGGAGTCATGGGAGAAACCTTGCTGCGAAAGTTCCCTTGGCTCGACTTCGTGGTCTCCGGTGAAGCCGACGAATTGGTGGCTCCCTTTTTCGCTGCCGTCATAAACGAGGGACGCCAAGCCCGCGCCTTGCCCTACGGTGTTCTTTCCCAGAGCGGGCCTCGTCTAGGTGGGACGGCTCCGAGAGCCACCGTCAAGGACCTCGACTGCGTTCCCATTCCTGATTTCGACGACTACTTTGAGACCCTCGACCGCCTGGGACTGAGCTCGGTGGTGGAGGTCTCACTGGCCGTGGAAACCTCCCGGGGCTGCTGGTGGGGGGCCAAGCACCACTGCACTTTCTGTGGACTGAACGGACACGGGATGGGCTTTCGCTCCAAGAGCCCGGAGCTTGCCGTGGAGCAGTTTCACACCCTGTCCGAACGCTACCACTGCCGCCAATTCATGCTGGCCGACAACATCCTAGACATGGGCTACTTCAAGAACGTGCTCCCTGCACTTGCGGCCTCGTCCCGGTCCTACGACATCTTTTACGAGACCAAGGCCAACCTCAAGCGAGCCCAGCTCGAGGCTTGCGCTCAGGCCGGAGTGCGCTGGATTCAACCGGGCCTGGAGAGCTTCAGTGACCCCTTGTTGAAGCTGATGGACAAGGGCACCAGCGCCCTGACCAACGTGCAACTCTTGAAGTGGTGCCGCGAATTGGGCATTCATGTGACTTGGTTGGTGCTCTTTGCCTTCCCCGGAGATAGGGTGGAGTGGTATCAGGACATGCTGAAGTGGGTGCCCAGGCTGATTCACCTGCAACCTCCCCAGGCGGTGATCCAGGTGGGATTCCACCGCTTCTCGCCCTATTTTGAACAGGCGGAGAAGTATGGAGTGTGCCCGGTTCCGGAGCCGGGTTACGCCTACGCTTACCCCTTTGGGGTCGAAGAGTTGGCCCAGTTGGCCTACTTCTTCACCGACCCTGGCCAGGCACCCCAGGCCGAGCGTTTGGTGGACCTCTTGAGCGAGCCTTTGTTGGACTGGAAACGACGCTTCTGGGAGCGACGCCCCATCCTGTCTATGAGTGACGATGGTGAGGAGGTTTGCATCCTAGACACCCGTCAGGGCGGCTTCCCTCGCCGCTCCAGCCATCGGGGGTTGGCTCGGCAGATCTTGCTGAGCTGCGACGGAGTCAGCAGTCGCGAGCAGTTGCTGCGGACTTTGGACGTCTCTTCTGAAGAGTTTGATTCTGCCCTGGAGGAACTCGACAAGCTTGGGCTGGTGCTGTGTCAGGGCCGACAGGTGCTGAGCTTGCCGGTGCAGGGCGACTTGCCCTCGCTGCCGTCGCGCATTCCCCTTGGCAACGTGGACTTCCAGGGCTGGCCCACTCCTGTGTCCCCGGCTCTGCTCTAGAGCTGGAGGACTCACCGACACCCTCAAAGCATTTGTTGGCAGGGCCTAATCAAAAAAGAGTCCGAAACGTTCGACGAGGGGTTGAGCAGGGCCCTTCTGAAAAGGCGCTAGGGCCTCGACCAAGTGCGGATCGCCGCGGAGATCCGCCGCCGCCATGGCGGCTCCATGATTTTGGGCCATCCCCACTACGGCTCGCCGTACCTCGGCGAGACGCTCCCGTCGCCGCTCTTCCGTGACCTCAGGCTTGAAGTATTCTAGGTGCAAAACACAACGTGTCTGCTGGGAATCGTTCCAAGCCTCGTGCTCTAAGAAGTCGTCAAAAACTAGCCAAGCCCCTTCGCTCCATGGGCGGGTTTGGTCGGTCACCCTCAGGCGACAACCCTCCGGCACCACCAGCCCTAAGTGGGCACGCAAAGTTCCGTCGAATTCCCCGCGGTGCGGTTTAATGTGGGAGGCGGCATCGAGCAGAAAGAATCCCATGGCCACCAGCCCCGGAACCTGGTCGATCCAACCCGAAGCCTGGGGGCACATTCTCTGGTTGAGGCCGAATTCGAGGCCTGCGTAGTGCAGCAGAAAGCGGCCGCGGTATCCCTCGCAGAATCCGTGGTGACGCGAGAAACTGGTTCGTCGCATCCAGGTCACGGCACGGAACCCCTTGATCACTCTTAAGGCTTCCTCTCGAATCGAGGCGGTGGCCTGGGCGATGGGCTCCAAGAAGGCGAAGCCTTCCGGCTCATGGAAAGGGCGAACAACGCTAGTCTCGCTCACGGGTGTACCTCATCTGGGGAATCGTTTTGCAGGCTGCCAGGATTACGTACGGACAGAGGAAGGTTCCTGCTCCCCATGTCGACCACCCAAGCTTGGCCAGGCTTTGGCCTCCACCACCTGAAAGTTCCAGGTGTCTCCGGCATTCTGGCCCTGCTCGACCACCACGCCGTGGATCGGCGTGGCGTTCTGCACGTGGGAGCTCACTACGGTCTGGAACTTGAAGCTTATCTGGCCTGCGGTTTTGAGCGGGTGACTTACGTCGAGGCCAACCCCGAGGTCTGGGAACGGCTCGAAGAGCACCTGAATTTCTGGAGGCAATGGGGGGACGTCATGCAGAGGAACTACCAGGCGCGACCTCCGCACTTGGAGGTCTTGCGAGCCGCCGCCAGCGACACCGAAAGCAAGGCTCGACTGCACCTCACGGAATGCCCCGGACAGAGTTCGCTCATGGCCCCATTGGATCCGGGCATCAAGGTGCTCTCGGAAGTGGAAGTGGCCACCGCCCGCCTCGACGATCTGGTCGAGCCTACCGCCGTCTACAGCCTTCTGGTTCTCGACATCCAAGGGGCCGAACTGCAGGCTTTGCGCGGAGCACCAAGGCTTCTCCAACAGGCCCGCATGGTGGTGGTGGAAGTGAACTACAAACGCCGCTATCAAGGCTGCCCCTTAGCCCCGGAGGTGGAGGATTTTATGGAGAATTGCGGCTTCCGAGCCGTGGCCCGTTCCCAAACCGTACCCTGGGCGGTGGGGGGAGACGTGGCTTACCTGCGGGTTGAATAGGTCTCGCAGGCCCTCTGGAGGGGTCTTCGACCGTGCGAAGGCTTGAAGCCCCCAGCCATGATAAGAGGCCCTGGCGCAAATTCTCTTGCATGAGGGCCCGTTGAGGGTGTTGAAGTTTTGCTGGATTCCGGACTCAGGAATTGGGAAAGACCGTCTCGACGGAACGGGAATGCGTTGGCTAATTCCAGGTGCTGAGCGAATCCTACAACTGCGCTGCCACGATGCCAGCCTGAAGTGGGCCCAATGCTGGAGTAAGCGCAGAAGAGACCGAAAACAGCAATACTTCGAGGACAAGAGGGTCTGGCTCCTGGCCGGATGATTTTACCGACGAACAAAAGAAGCACCCTTGAGTTCGTACGCCGTTGCATTTTTGGGGCCTCCATGATCACCAG
>JBJHCR010000455.1:0-4172 GCA_050486105.1 Vulcanimicrobiota bacterium | reverse complement strand
GTATAGCCGATGAAGAACTCGATACAATTTGGTGTTCGCCTTGTGGTGAGTGTCTTCTTGAGCTTGACCTGTGCGGCTTGCTCTAGCCCTGAATCCTATCTGGCTCATGGAAACACGGCCTATTTTCGCGGAGACACCGTGGAGGCAGCACAACAGTATCAGCGAGCCCTCAAATTCGAGCGCACGGCCAACGCAGCGGCCTTGAACCTCGGGAGACTCTACTTCGAGGCCGGTGACCTGGAGAAAGCCGAACCGCTGCTTCGTAGAGGGAGCGCCGAGCGGCCCGATTTTGCTTTGGCACGCTACCAGCTAGCGGTTATCGACCGATTACGAGGTGAGTCAGAATCAGCTTCGGCAGAGATTAGAAAGGCTATTCTCTTGGACCCAAGCTGGGGTCGGATCTGGCTCGAAGAGGTTCCTGGGGATCGCGGAGCACGCTTGAGTTATGCTCGGGCTTTGCATCGTCTCGGTCGAACAAAGCAGGCCGCCGGAGAATATCGGGAAGTGATGGCCCAAGGCGAAACGGACCCTTTTGCGGTGCAAGCCGCACGGGCTCTCGAGAGAATTCAACCGATCATGGTTACAGAAGAGACTGAGGAAGGTCGTCCGTGATCAAGTTTCGGTTGGCATTCCACGACCGATTGTTGTAAGAACTCTACATAGGGTCAAGGTTTCGCGGCTTATGGATTCACCATCCGACATACTGGTCCTAGTCATCGATGACGACCGCCTGAGTCGAATGACTCTGCGTAGGCTGCTGACAGATCAGGGGTTCTCGGTAGAAGAGGCTGAGGACGGAATTCAGGGTTTGGCTAAAGCCCGGCAGCGACAGCCGGACCTGGTCCTTTTGGACGTCGTTATGCCGGGTGTCGACGGCTTTGGGGTTTGTGAGGAGTTGCGCCAGGACCCTGTTCTCGCCGAGGTTCCGGTCTTCATGTTGACTTCCTTGGGAGACCACGAATCTCGGGTGCGAGGGCTGGAAGTGGGAGCCGATGACTTCATTTCTAAGCCCTATCGTCCTGACGTTCTCAGAGCAAAAGTCAAAACGGTGACCGGCTTGAATCGCTTTCGTCGCATTCGTGCCGAGCGCGCTCGATTCGCCTGGGTGGTTGAGAGTGCTGAAGAGGGTTATCTGCTCGTTGATGAACGTGGCAGGCTTCTGTATGCAAACTGCAAGGCCCGGGCCTTGCTTGGGTTCTGCAGCGAAGCCCGGGGAGAGGATGTGTTGGAGTGTTTGCGACGAGACTTCAGCCTACAACCCTCGGAATGCTGGGAACTATGGCCTAATCTACCTGAAGACCAGCCATTGCAACTCTTGCGAGCAGAGTCGGAGGTCGCTCCAGCTGTTTGGCTCGGAGTCAAGGTTCTCAAGCAGTCGTTGGGATCCGGGCAAGAGAGCCTCCTGCAATTGAGGGACATAACTTCCGAAGTCCTCTCTCAACGCAGCGTATGGACTTTCGAGTCGTTCATAGGCCATAAATTGCGCACTCCGGTGACCAAGATCACCTGGGGCCTAGCCTTCTTGTCGAAGAAGGCCCATAAGCTTTCGACTGCCGAGGTGGTCGAATTTGCCGAGATGGCCTCCCAGGGAGTGGTCGAACTCCAGCGAGAACTCGATGAGGTGATGAGGTACTTGAACGCCCCATCGGCCATTCCCGAGGGAGGAGGCTTCCCTCTGGCCCAGTTGGAGGCCTTGCTTCTGGAGCTAGCAGGGAGGTTGGAGTTGCCGCCTTGCACCATTTCCTTCGACGACCACCTTCCGGAAAGCGTTCATCTTTCTCCAAGGGCGTTCGAACTTGTCCTTTGGGAGCTTTTCCAAAACAGCAAGAAGTTTCATCCGCGGCGACTTCCAAGAATCAGCTTATGTGTTCGTCAAGAACTTGGGAGCAAGGTTGTCTTCGAGTTTGAAGACGACGGAGCAAGGCTCACTCCCGAGCAACTGAGCAGAGCATTCTTACCCTATTATCAGGGTGAGAAGTACTTCACCGGCCAGATTCGAGGGATGGGATTGGGACTATCTATGGTCGCCTCACTGATTCTCGAGGTGGGAGGAGAATGCACTCTCCGAAATCGAGTCAAAGGTGAGGGGTTGGTAGTGGAACTCAAACTTCCGATCGGTCAGGGCAAGTAAGCCGACCCTCACGAAATTCGTCAGGCAATATGGTTCCCACCCGGGATCTATGCTAGATTATGTATCATGTCCGTCATAATCTCCAGAAAGTCCGGCTTCACCCTCAGCGAACTGCTGGTTTCCATGCTCCTTCTCTCGATGATATTGGTCTCTCTCTTGGTCCTTTTCGCTCAGTTGATCGCAGCTTCGACCAAATCGAGCCAGGTAGGGGCTGGGCTTCTCTATGCGGACAGAACTTTTGAAAATGCCCTTCGAAACGCCGCTGCGAACCCCCCGGCATTCGCAGCGGTGATAGTCGGTGAAGAGGCGTTGGTTCTCCACGACCAGGACCATCCCACCAGATTTGCCTACAGGCTGAATGCGACTCGACTCACCCCTGCTGTCTCTCCAGGGGAACGTTGGTTGTTGGAACTCGAAGTTCACTGGTGGCAGGATGATCCGGGCTCGTCGCGTCCTGCGAGGGCGGGCTACGGCCAGCTTTCATCCAATCACAGCCGCGTGGTGTACATCGGGCGATGAGGTCTCGTCGGTCGGGATTCTCACTCCTTGAGATGATCCTTTGCGTGACCATCTTGAGCGGCCTTGTTCTTTCAATTTTCTGGGCATTCGAATATGGAGCCAAGGCCTTCACTCTGTCTCAGACCCGACAAGGAGTTCAGGGAGAGCTTCTCCGTATCAGCAGTGCAATGATGGATACGCTCAGGCACTCGCACATTAGGACCGTTTCCTGTCTGGTGCGCGAATTGAACTTTGATGGAGAGGTTCACAGACGGGATGGCCTTTGCCTTGCCGGGGTCAAGGATTGGCGGTCGTTAGAGAGTTTCGACCAGGTGAACGGGCTTCCAAAATGGGATCGGTACGTTCTCTTCTACGGGACTTTCGATGGGAAGTTGGTGCGCTGTCACCTCGACCCACCCAATCCGGACTATTCGCCGGTGCCATTCCCTGATCTCGTGGCCGAAGACTACCTAAATGACGAGCCCTCCTCCAACCGCTCGCCTCAGTTCGGATTCTCGGTCTTGAGCGTTCAGATCAAGGATTTCGTAGTGGAGAAAAGGGTCGCAGAGAATTCCGTGTTGGTGCGACTCAAGCTGCAGGAAGCAAGAGCGAGGTCGCCTGAAACGGCAGAATTCGAGCTGAGAATTTCTCCTCAGAACAGTTGGCCTAAGCCAGGAGGTTCGTCGTGAGCGGCAAGATTGGAAAGTTGAGTTCCCAAGGAATAGCCTTAGTTCTCTCGCTTATAGTGTTGGGGATTCTGGTCGTATTGGTCGCTTCACTGATGGTCATCCAGAACAGCCAGAGCGCCCTGCTTGGCCGCTCTCAAGGGCGGGAGGCAGCCTACAATGCATGCCTGTCAGGTCTGCACTTTGCCTGGGCAGAGTTGGAACTGAACCAGGCTTGGGGAGCGAACGGATTTCCAGACGGAGCTCACAAGTTTCGCTATCCCATTGAGGACCCCAAAATTGAGATAACTGTGACCGGGGACTCGGGGGCTCCCGATGATGTGGAGAAGAATTTTGTCGAAGGCCGGATGCTCTCTGGGGAGGCGATGTTTCGTATCGTGCTGTGGAACAATCTGCAAAGTCGGGATGCGAATCCGGCGACCCCTATCGGTCCGGTTCCTGGCAGATCAGTGCGCCTAAGGGTCATGGGAACTGAGCGAGGGGTGAGCCGGGAACTGCAAGCGATCTTGAGGAAGCAGCCGTTCGTGGACACTTCCCTACTGTCGAGGGATGACACAGAGATAACCCTGTCGAGTTTGAGTTCGGGTCAACTGAGAATTCGCAGCAAGGATCCCTACGTAAACCAGATTAGGAGCAACGCGAGGATTCTGGCGCCTAGTGCAACGATGGGGGAATTCATTTTTAGTGATCCTCCAAGAGGGGGAGTGGCCATGGCTTCCGGCGACATTCTCTTGGGTGGTTCCAGCATCAGTTCCGATCAGGAGTTTCATGCAGAATCAGAACAGGCGGCAAAAGGCTCTTTTGAAGTCGGTTCTCCAAGGATCGATGTTCCGGACCTGGCCAAGGACGACTTGGAT
>JBJHCR010000454.1:0-4177 GCA_050486105.1 Vulcanimicrobiota bacterium | reverse complement strand
GGAGCCTTTCTTTGGGTGTAAGCTACTTCAAAGATAAGGCTCGCTTTACGAAAAAACCTGCGTAGATTTCGCTAATTCATTTGCATTGGGTTTAAGCACTCCTAGCTCTTGAAATGCGAGCTATTTCAGCTGAACGGAATCAAGGGATCGTTGCGACTTCGGGCGACCGTTACAGACACCAAGTCTCGAAAAGTCTGTTCCGCAGAGTTGGTCTCCTTGCGTTTGCAACGGGCAGCGGTCAAAGCGACTTGAAGAGTTCCAGCATGGGAAGCATCAATGAGAGCACCAGCCCTCCGACCACCAATCCTGCTAGAGTCATCAGCAGGGGTTCCAGGGTCGAATTGGCGGTTTCCAGGGCTGCATCGAGGCTCTCGGCCTGCATGTCTGCATATCTTTGCATCAAGACGGGCAAGGAACCTGACGAGACCCCAACCTCGACCATGGACAGCAGGATTCGATCAAAGAGTTCCGTCTCTTCCAGAGCTGAGCAGACATCTTTTCCTTGGATCAAGGACAGCACGGTGTCCTTGAGCCTGATTGCAAAAATCGGATTGGCCGTCGCCTGGCCTGCGCTCTTGAGCGAATCCGTCAAGGTACTCCCCGATTCGAGTTGGATGGCCAGCGCTCTCGCGAAGCGCTCCCGGGCGATCGAGGCCAAGACCAGATGCAGGCCAGGCACTTTCCAAGCTGCGCGCCAAAAACGATTCTGGAATCTTCGGTTCTTGACGACTCTGAGTAGGCTTTTTCGACCGAGGAAGACCAAGAGCAGCCCCAATGCCCAAACCTGAAACGACCAGGCCAGCTTGGATAAGCCGAAGACCGCTTGAGCAAAAGCCGGCATCTGACGGTCGACGGCTGCCAAGGTTTGTTCGAAGCTCTCAACGAAGAAAGCGGGCGCAAAAATCAAGATGCCAAGAGTGGCTATCCCCAGAAAGCAAGGATAAACCAAGGTCGACTTGAGACGTCGGGTGCTCTTATACTTTTCTTCTTCAAAACGGGCCAATTGGTCGAGAATGCTAGCAATCTTTCCCGAGCGTTCCGCCAGGGCGATCATCTCCAGATTGAAGGTGGGGAAGTGTTCCGGTTCTTCCTTCATCGCCGCGCTCATGGAAAAGCCCTTAAGCAGCTTGTCGTATATGCGATTGCAGACTTCAGCCAGAGTTTTGTCGTCGACCTGCCGAGCAAGCATGTTAAAACAGGTCGAGATCTCGATGCCGGAATTGAGCATAGTCGCCAAGCTCCGATAGAAGACCGGCCAAGATTTCGACAAGACCGGACTCTTCCTGGCGAAAGTTGGCTGATCACTCACTCGCGTTATTCCGAAACTCTGTGACACTTCAGCGACTATCATGACCTAACTGCTGGGTGCAGGTTCGTGATCTCGCTCACATTCGCTGCCTTAAAAGGCAGCTTCGAACGCTCGATAGGCCTCCAGCACGGTGAAATATCGCTCATTCGGGTCGGGATCGGTCATCTTGCCGAGGACCAATTCGAGTTCCTTGCTTTGATTGGGATCGAGTTCGGTGAGCTTCATGGGTGACTTCGTTAAGCGGTCGCTAAAGATCACGATGACGTCTTCGTGAACTCGATAGGGCAACTTGCCGGTCAACATCTCAAAAAGGATCAGTCCGTAGGCGAATTGGTCCACCTTAGGTGAAATCACCCCGTGGAGTTGCTCGGAAGCCATATACATGGGGGTGCCTGGAACGGCCCCTTGATGGGTGAGGGTCTGGGCGTCGTGCATCTTGGCCATACCGAAGTCGATGATCACCAGATTCTCGCCTTCGAGCATAATGTTTCCGGGCTTAAGGTCTCGGTGAGTCACGTTTCGATCGTGGGCTTCAGTCAAGCCTAGCGCGATTTGCTTGGCATAAGATAGGATTTGCTCTCGAGTCAGACCGCCTTCGGCGATAACCTGCTTCAGGCTCTTGGAATACATGGGCATGATCACCCAATCGTAGCTCTCTTCTCGTCCGAAATCGACGATTTTATAGATGTTGGGATGCTCCATAGTTCGTAACAGAGCCATTTCTCGGTCGAAGCGTTCCCGACTTGCTTTCAAATGGGCCAGGTTACTTTCGTACTTGCTGTACTTGATAATCTTAAGGGCTCTGGGCCGGTTCTCGTCGAGAGTCCGAGAATCAAGAACCCGGTAGACTTTTCCACTGCCCCCCTCGTCGAGTTCGTCGACGACCAAATGACCCTGAAAGGTAGACCCGAGGAAGGTTTCTTGGGAGGAACTTGTTGCGTGTCGTTGCTCAACGGCTCGATATCGGATTCTTCTTAAGAAGAGAGTTCCGAAGACAACTCCCCCCAAAAGACCACCAAGCATAAGATAAGCCCAAGGACGGCGAACGGTCCAAAGGTAATCCAGATAACTTGAAATTCGGGTGGGGCGGAGCTTCACGGGCATGTCACCTTCTGATGGCCAGACTCCGCTTCGAACTTGATCGCTGGTGAACTGAGCGACCTCGGTCGTAAATCCATCTTTTTCAAAGCGTACTTCGAGTGGCCACTTCTGGGAAACAAAGTCTTCGGGTCTGGGGAAGTCGTGGGCGGAGAGCCTTTGCCGATTCGAAAGCCCCAACACGTGGTCCGCGGTGCCTGTTTCGTTGACCAGGACGATTTTTGCCTCCGGGGGGTCGGTGATCAAAAGGAAGAAGCCCCCTCCACTCGGGAGATCGAGCTGAGGGCGCTCGTCGAAGGTGGAAAAATTGGTCCAAAAAATGGCTAGCACGAAGAGGCCGATCGAGAGCGCGAAAGTTGTGCCCAACAGATAATCTGAACGTGTTTCGTTACGCTTGGTCACAGCTCTGCCGAGGAGGCAAAATAGAAGGTTCTCTCACGCTCGAGTTGCTCGGTCTTGAATTGACCATTCTCGCGTTCGAAGGCAATGGCTATATGAACCGACAGCGGAGGCGAACTCTCGACCAGGAACCCGGAGATCGATCGAGCCACCGGCTTCAAGCGGTTGGTTTGCCGCAGTTGTTCTACTGCATCCTCGAGTTGCTCGTTGGTGAGTGGGGTGGGGACGCTTGTTTGGGCAGTCAGACCGAGATTCGAGATTTCGAGAACTCCATGCCCGACTAGACTGAGGTCTTCCTGATAATGAAAAATGTGAAGGCGCGAATCCCAGCTGCGTACCCCATTGAGATTCACGCTTTGAATTGGTTGGGCCGAGAGCGTTTGTCCCGAGGTTGACACATGAAGTCCTTCGACCGAGGTCACCTCCAGGTGTCGGTCCAGGCGATGAAACAGAAAATCGATCTGTTCTTGCCCTAATAGACGAGCATTCTGGGCGTGGGCTTGAATTCTGTACACCTGACCCAATTGGAAAATGACGACTCCGAGCAAGGCAAACAAGAAGCTACCCACCATCAACCCGGGAATCGAGAGCCCAGCTTGCCTGCTCATCCTCCGAATACCTCTCTTAAGGGGATGAGGGCTTTCCGTTGCACCTGTCGCTGCAGTCGCCCCTGGCGCCAGGTGACGGTGATGGTGACTTCAGCGCAGTATGGCTCATCGGGATGAGCTCGCGCCTGCCGACTCACGGAAAAATCACGCCCCCTCACAGTGACAACTTGGTGTTCTTCCCGAGGTTGGCTCCACGGAATTGGGGAGGCCAAGATCTCGGCGAGCTGAGAACTGGCCAAGTCTTGAGCCAGGAAAGTTTGCTCGGTATGATCTGAAGAGGCGATAGCCATCCCCACCATGTTAAGGATTCCCAAAACCACGATAGCCGTGAGGGCGAGAGCAAAAATCGCCTCTCCGATCCCGAAGGCATTATCCCGGTTATTATGGCGCTTCATCGTCATGGAGTTTGTTCCGATACAGGCCGATCTCGCCTTCTAGAACGGTTCTTCCAAAATTCGAGACCTCCCTGGTTTTCCCCTCAAGCAGTTTCCTTTGATGGGTAGGGAGGCGTCCAGGGGGGGGTGAGGATAAGCGGGGGGTTTGTGGGTGTTCGGGAAGGGCTGGGCTTACGGGTTTCGAAGGGCTTTGGTCCGTTTTAGGGTAGGAGGGGTCATGAGCCTAATTAGAACCTTAGAAACTGTTCAGGTATCAGCACCTGGTGAAATCATTAGGGTGTGGTCAAAATTCATCCTTCGCCAAATCCGCACGGTGGCATGATTTCTGACGGCCTCTCATGAAAAAGCCTCTCACTATAATCCCGGAT
>JBJHCR010000453.1:0-4265 GCA_050486105.1 Vulcanimicrobiota bacterium | reverse complement strand
GGCTATGGACTCCAAAGGAGAGACCCTGGTTATCGGTTGCGGAGACGGAATGACCGGAGCTACCGTGATCGATCTTCGAAACGGAAACATGTTGGGTCAACTTGAGCCAAAATATTCCAACGTTTGGTCGGTCGCTGTCAGTCGCGATGGAAGTCTTATTGCCGTGGGAGCCGACGACGGAAAGATCCGTCTCTTTCAGCTTAGCGAGAAGGCAACTGAGTAAATTAGGGAAAGCCAAGAATCGATGGACGGCGACGAGCACACGACAGAAGATCCCAGCAGTAAGTTTTTGGCGAGCGACATGTAGGACAACATGCAACATGGTGACCTGTCGGCTGGTGTGCGCAGAATCCCCAACCCAAAGGTCGCTAGAAACCCTGCACAGCCCCTTTGATCGGGCATCGACGGCTGGGGGATGTGTATAGGCTACTGTGGCACAGGTCTTCGACAATACAAAACATCTTACCCCTGAAGAAATGCTGGTCCTACAGGTTTTCCAGGGTTCACTCGGACCTCGGTGGGAGATCTCCGTTCACCCTTATCTGAACGGACTTTGTCCCCACTTTGTACTCCTCCACCCCGAAGTCGGGATAGGCGTCTACGAGGTCGAAGAAAAGCTCCCAACGACGTCTTCCACCGCCGCTCTCAGATTGTGCCACGAGGTGCGAGCTCAGTTGTGTACTGAGTCCCTGGCGGCCAGTGGTTGGATCCTTAGCGCGAGCTGGCCGGACGACGCCTCCAATGACCTTGACTTTCTCGAGAGGCTGGAGGATTTAGACCGTTCCAGGATTTGCAGCTGGGAGGCGACCCCCTGACCAAAGACTACAACTATGAGCACTTTCGACAAGTCAAGCTTTTCTATGACACGGCTTCACTTGTTGCGGAACAAGGGGCCGCGCTGAGAAAACTTCGTGGTCAGCGGCTTCGCGCCGTCCACGCACAATGGGAGGACAGAAATTTCAGCGACAGCGGCTGGTGGAACAACGGTCCCGTCATCTTCACCTTCGAAAACGCACAACTTGAGCTGTTTGCCTCAAAAGGGGGCTTCTCCGTGGCGATGGACGCTTATGACCTCGACGTCGAAGACACCATCGGCGAACCTGAAGATGAAACCTATGTCATCTGGAGAGCGAACCCCTGGGCGGAACTTCAGCCGGTCCTACAACACCCTCTGCAGAGTGTGCGAGCCATTGAGGCCAGCTACGAGGACTCAAAGCCGAGAGTGATGGGAATCACCTTGGAGTTCGAAGAAATTACAGTGTGTCTCTACGAGGGGGGCGATCAAATGAGTTTGACCTGGGGTGCCCTACCTGACGACGCCACGCTGCATTGGCAGGTAGGGCTGATCTTTTGAGTCCCGCGGTCATTACGTCAGTTTGCTCGCACTTGGCGCTAGGGTTCACCCGGTGGCCAGCGCCTCGACTTGGGGAATGTCGTCTAGGTGAAACCTACGAGACGCGTCATTGCCCCGGTACCTGGTTTTCTCCCGACTGGCTGGAACGATTGCCTGTACCTAAGGATGCTAAATGGAACTAAGAGAATGTGCGTGCCAGTCGGGGACAAGCACCTTAGAGGAAGGCTACTCCGATAAGGAATTCGGGTGCGATATCAACACGGCCATGATTCGGTTGATCAAGCTTATTAGGGAACACCCCTCGAAGCGGACCGCCTATGGCCTGATCTCAGTAGGACGCCTGTGTTTGCTGAGCCAAGATGGCTACACGACGCCGCGATGGGTTACGATCTTCGCACACCCGCCAATAGGCCATATGCCTGACAAATACATTATCGAGTGCACGATGCCGGTAACGCTGTCTCCGTGGCTGTACCCCACTCTTCGGCAAGAAGTTACTGGTGTGGAGGAGGCCCTCGAAATCGTCCTTCTGGCGATGGACTATACCCGCGGCTGGGACGCTACCATCGGGGGAAAACCGATCGGACTGGCCGAGATAATTGAAAGGGAGTTCTGCGATTTCCGCGTCAGTGGCTCTGCTGAGAAGTGCCGCGCTCTTTTTGGCGACTGGCGAAACGTGGAAGTCTAAGCTCCTGAGGCCTCTGAGCCGGTCCTCTTTACTGTCTTAGCCCGAACAGGTGAGCAACAGCACATAGTGTACTGCCACCAGGGAATTGCGACTCACGAGCAGTGGGGTGTAATTGACCTGGAAGGCGACCGTCCTGCTGACTTGGCCTCGGCACACTGCTGGTTCGGCTCACTCTCCGATGCATTCTACAGCTCAAGGGCTTGGCCTGATGGCCCACCCGACGATGAACGTACCTATTTCCGTAAGAAAAGTCTCGAGGAGCGATCCATCGCCGACATGAGTGACTAGACAGGCAATTCCCAAGAGGTAGAGGGGAGGCCTGCCCTCTGTGCCCAATGACGGCAGTGAGAGTGCTGCAAACCAGCAGTATGGACTGTGGATTCCCACGGCACCCCGCGAGCTAGATGGAACGAGAAGGCCAACCCCTCACGGGATGTCGTAAGACTCCCAAGTAAAATAACGCACTCGAGGTGCAAAAGAGAGGCTGGCCAAAATAGAGACTATCCATTCGTGATCGATCAGGCGGCGCAAAAGCTTGAGCCGCAGGTCTTCGATGTCAACAATGTCCGTTGTGCCGAGAACAACGTGGTCGACCAGCGTAAGCCACGTAAACTCCGGCTCCGCCATTGCAGCTTCCAGGAGCGCCTTAAGATCGTAATCCTCGAGCTTAGCACCTCGCCCCGGCGGTGCATTTTCTTGATCTGAATTAGAACGTCGAGCACCCACAAACATGGCTTCCAAAAGCAACAGAGCCCGGCGTGGAAACAAATTACACAGATGCTGCCAGTCTACAAAACTTGCATTCAAACCGGCCGAGGATAAACGTAGTCTGAGTCTGAACATCCTTTCGGAGTCTTCATACACTCGCCAGCAAAGGCATTGAAGTACCTGTGCACCCCATGGTTCACCCGCATCAATATATGGCTCGATGACCTCACTGACGAAGTGAGGCTCAGTCGATGCCAGGGAATGTAGAATGCCAACTGCAGAGTCGGCCTTGCTCTCGTCTTCAAGCCACCTCTTAAAGGTCGGGGACTTTGCAAATCGACTCAACCATCGAGAACTTGGCCGAAAAATTGTCTCGAGGACATGGGCGCGCCAGTGCGGGGATTCGGCCCACGCGATGACGTCAGACAAGGGGAGCTTAACCGATCACAGATGGAGACCTATGTACTCCCCCAGACCCCGACTCCCTCGTGAGAGGGAGAGTAACTGGACGAGCCAAGACCATCTTTCAGACGGGGGATTTCTGGGTCTCGAGCCGGTCGAAATTCCCGTAGCCTCCCGTGCTGCACAGCACCTCAGAGGGTAACACAAAGTCCGGGACTTTCCCGGCCTCAACTTGCTCCGTCCATTCTCTTAAATACGAGGACCCGGCCAACCAGAACTGGGCGCACGAGCTGAAGTACTCAAGCACGACATCTTGCTCACCTCGGTCCAACAACTTCTGAGCGAGCGCGGTGCTCGGCGTGTAACTGTTCTCCTCAGGGCACCAATCGACACCCAGCGATCTGATCAGGTGCCGCTTAGCGGCGTCGAGGTCTCCGCGCTCGAACGCAACATGCCCGAGTGCGATCTCGCCCTGGTGGGTCCACACTTCGTCCTCTGATCCATCGTCATCCAAAGAGGTGGCCAGCAGTTCTGTTGCGAGGCGCTCGACTCTGTCCCAGGCTTCGGCCGTGAAAGCCCAGCCCAAGGCCTCGTAAATCGACTCACATCGCTCGTCCCGGTCAACGATATAACCTGTGGCGCGCTCCTTCCATACGATGGCCTCCTCCAGCAAGGCCCGCGAAGCTCCGGCTTCCATAGAATTCTCGGACAACCGCTTGTACCAGCTGGCAACCCAAAAAGGGTGACTGGACTCGACGGGCTCCAATGCCGCGGCACGGAGATAAAGCTCCAAGGTGAGCAATGGCTGCTCGTAGGAAAAGAACGAAGCCGCTGCCGTCAACGCGCCTACCCGATCTGGCTGCACTCGTACAGAGTGGCACCAGCCCTCAAGTACAGCCTGCCGGGAGTTAGGATCCTGTAGTGCTGCTCCTACTCGACAATACTCCGCATACTCAGGATAGCGGTCGATAAACCAGAGCATCCTCTCCAGGGCAACCGGTCTCACCACTCCGTCACCGCGAGCGGAGACCATGATTCGAAGATAGAGATCCTCGGGGCGCTCCAAGATCAACCGCTCGTACTCTCGCATCTGAACATCATTGAGTTCTAACC
>JBJHCR010000452.1:0-4280 GCA_050486105.1 Vulcanimicrobiota bacterium | reverse complement strand
GACTCTCCTCTACCCAACAGCTCGGCAGACCATAAACGGGCTCCTCAACCTCGACACCTTCGAGCTCGGGCAGGGCTTCTTCCGGACCCACCGCAAGAAGATGTCCCAGCATCAGACTGCCCTGGGCTACCACCTCCTCTTTCACCTTGATCAGGTAGGAACTCGGGGAGGTCGGCGAAACGGGCACAAGCGAATCGCCCACCCTCAGAAAGTTGGTCTTTAGAAAGCTGCCCTTTGGGGCGCTGGGGATCGTGTCTCTGAATCGAACCGCGGGAAAGTAGAACCCCAGTTCTCCCGCCAGGGCTTCACGAACGGCCTGCACTCGTTCTAGGAGTCCGGAAGGCTTCTGGGGGTCGAGTAAGGCCAGTAAGTCTTCACCAACCTCCACCGCTAGCTGGTCGAACTGCATCAACTGCACCACCGACTCCGGCTTACCGCAGGCCACCTGCTCCACGGGCTGCGTCACCCGGTAGAGAGGTCCACTGACCCTTTCCCCCGATCGGTCCACGGAAACGAAGGCCGTAAACCGGCACAAGACACCGTAGGACAGAGAGATCTGCTCGATCTGTTCCTCCAGACGAAGCAGAGACAGAGCATCCTCGGAGAGTTCTTGCTTGACATCTTCGAGGTTCGATCCGCTCCACCACCGCTCACCGAGAGAGGCCATCTGAGCGGTGCCTTCCAAGGAAACGACCAGAGGGAGCGCAGGAACAGTGGCCGCCAGCCCAAGCAGTGGCCAGCCTTTCTGACGCCAGTAGTGGCGGGTTCGTTTCATCCAACCGCTGCAGTTTTGCGCTCCGGTATTCAGCAGACCGGACACCGCCGAAGGCACCTCGGCCAAGCGATTGGGGAAAGCTGGAAGTTGGTAGAGGCTCACCGGATCGGCGGCCCAGCGATCCTCCAGGTCCAAAAGGTGCGCACGAGCCCAAACCCTCGTCACGGCGGGGGTGTCGACGAGCTGGATTGGGATCTCCTCTGTGTAAGGGCTGCCGTCCGGTAGACTCCCCTCAAGCTTTAACGGGCCCGACGGAAGCTCGCCGAAGCGCCCGTGGAAAAGAGTTGGCTGGCCGGCATAGACGTCCCAAGCCTCGGGCGAAACTCGTTGGAGTTTGGCCCCCTTCAGGCGCACATCTCTCAGCACCGGACCGGAGAGCGACCTCTGCAGTTCTCGAGTGGCCTGGTGGAGACGCTCAGGAAGTCCGTTCTCCACCAGGTGGCAAGTTCCGCCGCTCAGGGTAGCGAGCCGGTCCAAGATCCCTTGAGAGCATGCCTCGCCGATCGCCAGGGCGTGAATAAGCAGATCGGGATGAGCTTCGGCCCAGGCCGTTAAGCGGTCTTGGTCTCCGACGGCCCCATCGGTGAGTAGCACCAGGCATCGCTCCCGCTCAGAGTCGCGCAACAGAGTGCCGGCGGCCAAAAACGCGCCAAACATGGCGGTGCCGCCTCTGCTCTCGATGCCTCTTAGATAGGTCGTGACCAAAAACTTGCTCACCGCGTTGGCAGCTTGGAGATAGGGTGGGGAACACTCCACCCGGTCGTCAAAAACCACAAGGGCGAAGCGATCTTGCGGAAGCAGACCTTCCACAATGCGCGCGGCGGCGTTGCGCGCTGCAATCATGTTCCACCCCTGCATGGAGCCCGAACGGTCCAGCAGCACCACCACATCTCGTCCCTCTGAACAGCCTGGGTCAGGCGGGGCCATCACGGTTAACAGGAAGGAGGCGTTCTCCTCTTCCGGTCTTACCATCAAATGAGAGTTCAAGAGCGAACGCTCCAAGGGTATACGCAGCACAAAATCGCGATTGAGGCGTTCGGCTGGACCTAGAACGACCCTGTAGTCCCCTCCGGGCAACTTCTCGCTTTTTACCTCGTGGAGGCTGCAGCTCACTTCACCCATGGCTAGACCCTCGGCTGCGATCTCGACTTCTATCTGAAGGTGTACAGGGTTAGGCGAGCCGGGCAACAGAACTGGCGGATTCAGACGGCTACCGTCAGGCACGAAATCCGTGTCCCGATCGACCCCGTGGCCGGTTTGCTCGCCCGCGAACGGGAGGCCCGGCAGATATCGCTTTGGAGCCACCAGGGGGATACGGAAGCAGGCTTCTAATCCCTCAAAAGAAAGTGGGCCGTCAAGTTCGAGGTGGATGGTCAAGCCACAGCCGGGCGCCAGATTTCCCACCTGCAGGGTAAAGAGATCGGGCCTCTCTTGCTCTAACAGGGAAGCTGTTCTTCCCTCCGCCTTGGCCTGCTCGTACTCCTGCTGGGCCGCTTCACGCCTACGCAACTCTCCCCGGATCTCTCGCTCCCCAAGCACCATACGGTAAGACGACAAGGCTCCCCGGGGCGGCAAGGGGAAAATGTAGGTGACTTCCAGCGGACTCTCTCCATGGTTGACGAACTGCTGGCTGACAGCCGCTGTGTAAAGGGGACCTCTGATTTGCACTTGCCACGACATCGCCACCAGGGGTAGGTAGCCGAGCGGTGTGGAGGCGGTACCCATAGGTAGCGGATCAGACACGGCGAGCCACTTCCCGTTCCTCGACTTGCAGCAGGCGAAGGAGTTGGGGAAGTCTATCCTTCAGCGAGTCTTTGCTCAACTGGGGATGAAGGCGTCTCTCCACCAGGAGGGTGAGGCCGTCGACCAGGGTGATGCCCACTAGGTCGAACTCCGACGGAGAGCTTCGAGTCGGAATCTGGTCCCAGAACTGCCTCCGTCGCGCTCTCCTCTCCGAGGGACCTTCCAAGGGAAGAACTCGCTCAAGCCAGTCGGTCGGGAGCTGGATGAGATGGCGGAGTTCCTCCTCGCAAAGCCCATCGATCTTTTCGGCTATCTCCTCCAGGGAACGGCCTTCCGATTTTAGCATCTTGATGCTGAGAAGTTGGAGCAGGTGACGGGGGATATACGATTTCTTCTTTCCCCGAGGCCCCGACGGCCGGTCGATCAAGCCGAGGGTGGTGTAGTAGCGAATTTTTCGTGGCGTGGGCCTCCATCCCGGTTCGCCTCCGGTCAACATCCGCTCGCTCAATTCCCCTAACTCTTCGACCGTGAATCTTATTTCGTCTTTCATCCTAGTTAGATTAGCTCACGGGAAGAATGGTGTCAATGTGGGTGTCAATGTTTGTGTCGAACGCCTGGCGCCCATCTTACTTTAAAGTATGATAGAGTGAGACTTCCCCCATCCTCGTTCGAGATAAGAGCTAATCTGAACGAAAATCAACCGGGAATTCGAGCGAAAGCTCTCCCCTCAACCAAAATTCACCCGAGCAGTTAACTGTTCATCATCTCCATCGACGGGCTTTCGCTTCGAACGAACCAGAGTTTCATTATGCAGGCCTGATGCTCCTATTGTGAAAGGTTTAGGTCGTGAACTTGGACAGTTTTCTGCAGAGTTTCCGCGAGGGGTACTCGGGCGAAGAGGGTGGATTTACCTTGGCCGCGGATCGGGCCAAGCGCTTGCTGGCCGAGAGGAACCTGGCTGATGTCTGGACAGCTTGGTTGTGTCTGGCGCAAGGGCTCTTGAAGATCGCTCCGGATCATCGCATTATCATAAACAACACCTTGGTGGAATGGCGGGTAAACACGAATCGCTCTCTGACCCTGGCTGAGTTACTGGAGGATGAAAGGGCGCTCTTGGGTTGGTTGAACTTGGACTGGTTTGGCCAGCCGTCTTGGTCCGAACAAACGTTTTCCTTGAAGTGGAAGGGTGGATATTGGCGGCGTTCTAGGTGCGTTCGTAACCTGTCTGAGATGCTAAAAAGGGCACTGAGTTACCCTCGAGGGTCGGTGGCATTTCAAGTGGGCGGTTTCGCGCGCGTTGCATGGAGTCAAGAACCGGAGGAATTGCCTCCTAGGGTACCCCTGTGCCTTTTTCCTTGTTCTGCAGATGCCGAAGGAGCGCTGGCCTTTGTCTCGCCAGGAACCTTAACTTCACGGTTTTGCCGGGTGTTCGATCTGGGTTGGCCTAAGGAGGTGGCATCGGTGACTTCCACCATATACCAACTCAACTGGCCTGGAGGCGATAAATTCGACTCTCCTTGTCTATGGGTGGCAGCCATAGCTGGAAAAACTCGCACCTCCTGGTCGGAAGTCACCTGGGTTCACCGGGGGGTAGTGATCAAGACCGAGCGCAACACTCTAGAGCGTCCTGGGGTTTTGGTGGTCGCTTCTGTGGATGCCT
This sequence comes from Vulcanimicrobiota bacterium, assembly GCA_050486105.1. Lineage (GTDB taxonomy): Bacteria > Vulcanimicrobiota > Xenobia > Xenobiales > JADMJV01 > JAEXNA01. The sequence continues at coordinate 102 of JBJHCR010000452.1, read as the reverse complement.
TGGGTCTAAAGACCGATCTCTCTGGTTTCTCGGTGGTCCATGACGAGGCCTACTTTCGATTCGTGAATCAGCTCAAGCGCGATGTGTTGTGGATGCTTTGAG
>JBJHCR010000451.1:0-4311 GCA_050486105.1 Vulcanimicrobiota bacterium | reverse complement strand
CCTCGGTTCATACCGTCGGTTGCATAGGCCTTGCTGTTGGCCCTCTAGGCGACGGGGACTAACTCTTCAGCTAGGAAACTCGCGATCCTTTCCAAGCTCGGTTCTTCCGCCAGGAAGGCGAAGGGGACGGATAAGGAGCGCTTCTCCAACTGGGCTCGAAAATCCATGCTCATCAGAGAGTCGAGTCCCATGCGGGTCAAGGATACATCGGTGGGCACGGCGCTCAGGTCCTTATGCCCCATCACTCGTGCGGCCACAGCAACGACGACTCGGAGCAGTTTTCCGGCCCTCTCCTCGGCAGGCAAAGCCAAAAGGTCGGTTTCGGCCGAGACCATTGCGCCTTGAGATTCTGCTTCCGGTAGGTCCTTAGGCGTTGTCCGGGTGGGCTTGCTGAGAGAGCTGAGGTGTTGCAAGTAGGTGTCGACCAGCTCCGGAGGCTGTCCTTCCAGGAACCGGCTCCAGTCGATGTCCATCACCGTAGGACTGGCTAGGTCTCGTCGTATGATGTCGAACATGGCGGTGAGCGCCTCCTTGGACTCCAGTCCCAGTATGCCGTTTTCCGCCATGCGTTCACCTCGGCGGGCATCGGCTGCGGCCATCCCCACACTGGCCCAGGGCCCCCAGCAGATGCTGGTGGCGGGCAGACCCATTCCCCGGCGATAGAGGCAGAGACTGTTCAAGAAAGCGTTGGCCGCGGCGTAGTTGCCTTGTCCGCGATTGCCCACCGTGGCGGCGACCGAAGAGAAGAGCACGAAGAAATCCAGCGCTCCCTCCCTGCTGCCTCGATGCAGGTTCCAAGCCCCCTGCACTTTCGGTGCCAGCGGCCGGGCGAAGCGGTCCCAACTCAACCCGGTCAGACTGCCGTCCTCGAGGACTCCCGCAGCGTGCACAATCCCTCGCAGGCGGTGGGGGAGGGCCTGGAGTTCTAAGAAGAGCTTCTCCACCTGCTCGGCCTGGCTGACATCCACGGCCTTGACCAGGACTTGAGTTCCGGCGGCCTTGAGCTGCTCTAGGCGCTCGAGTGCCTCGCCCGAGGGGGCTGACCGGCCTATCAGCACCAGGGTGCCTACCGGGTGAGAGGCCATCTGGGCGGCAAGCTCCAAGCCCAGTCCGCCCAGACCCCCGGTGATCAGGTAGCAACCGTCCGAGCGAAGCGGGAGCTCCCCTGAGAGTTCGCGCTCTCGAAGCACCTGTCGGTGAGAAAGGGCGATTCGGCCAAGGTGCAGCGCACGGGTCATAAAGTCAAAAGCCCGCGGCGCCTCCCGGATGGGAAAAGCTCGTACCGGCAGAGGCTGGAGCGTGCCAACCGCAAAGCGCTTCAGAATTGTCTGAAGAAGGTCGGCGCGACCACCTTCATCCTGGGCTACCACGTCGGTCAGCTCGAAGGCTTGGTAGCTTGCGGTGGGGTGCACGGCTCGGACCTGTTCAGGGGTCAGCAACTCCCGTTTCCCAAGCTCGATAAAGCGTCCGTTTTGGGTCAGGACCCTCAAGCTGGCTTTCAGGGCTTCCCCGGTCAAGGAATTGAGGACCACATGCACGCCCTCTCCCGTTGTAGCCTGCATGATCTCAGCCGCGAAGTCTGAGCTCCGAGAATCCAGAACGTGCTGCACCCCGAGCCCTCTGAGAAACTCTCGTTTACGCTCTGAGCCGGCCGTGGCGAAAACTTCTGCTCCCACCTCGCGGGCCAACTGCACCGCCGCCAATCCCACCCCGCCAGCGGCGGCGTGAATAAGAACGCGTTCTCCTGCGGTCAATCCTCCCAACTCGAAGAGCCCGTAGTAGGCTGACATGAAAGAGATGGGGACGGTGGCGGCCTCCTCAAAAGTGAGATGCTCGGGTTTGAGGTGGACGTAGCGCTCGTGAACCACCAGGTGACTGCTGAAGCCTCCTCCTGCTATGTCGTTGGTCATGACGGCGTCCCCGACCTGAAAGCCCTCCACTCCTGCTCCGACTCGGGTCACCAGTCCGGCCGCCTCTCCACCGATGCGATTGGTGCTGTCGGCAAACTCACCCAGCGAACGCAAGATGTCTTTGAAGTTCAAGCCCGAGGCGACGATCTCGATCTCCAGTTGACCAGGGCCGGGGGCTTGACGCTCTGCGGGGACCAGTCTCATATCTCCGCTGACGTCAAGGGTGTAGGCCCCTTTGGGGAGAGCAAGGGAGTTTTCGCCGGCCTCTTTGGTCTCCTTCCAGGAATCCAGGCGGGCTACCAGTCGTTGGTCCTGGCGCAGGGCGACTCGGGTCTCCGGGGAGTCTGCCAGCAACTCGGAGGCCAGAGCGTCGAGCTCCGAGCTTTCGGGAAAGACCGAGAGATCAACCTGGGTGGGTTGGAGAGCGGGAAACTCCAGCACAGCTGAGGCCAAGAGTCCATCGACCCCCATACCGCGTGGCCGAGCTGTGTGGTCTTCGTCGCGGACGTGGCGCTCGGCCAGTGTCACCAAATAAAGACGAGCCGGAAGGTCTGAGCGCACCAGAAGCTGCAATAGTTCGAGCAAGCTCTGCAAGCGGCTTTCCACTTGCCTTTGAACGGCTTCAGTGGGGAGCAGTCCGATCCCCGGCGGTTGGTCGGGGAGGACAGCGACGACTCCCCAAGGCTCACTTTGGTCGACCTGCCCAAGGAGGGCTTCCAGAGCCTGGCCCTCGGGAACTCGAGAGATCTTTCTGCCGTGGGCCAGGTTTTGGGAAAGCCGGTTCTCTAACTCCCTTGCCACGGAGGAGTCTCCGATCACCACCCAATTTCTTGCCTGCTCGGCTATGGGGGAAGGCAGTGGCTGAGGGGTCCAGACCTCTTCGAAGGTGAGGCGTTTCAGCCTGCGCAAGCGTTTCTCGCGCAGCAGGGCCTGCTTCGAGACCGGTGTGCTGATGAATCCCTCCACCAGCAGGCAGTTTTGACCTTGCTCGTCGAAAACGGACAGATCGCTTTCGGAGGACTTCAAACCGCCGTTTTGGGGGGTCACCGCGCGAGTGCGAATGAAGTACTCTCCAGCCGGCATGGGCTTGAGAAGGGCTAGCCTGCGAACATAGTACGGGACATAGATCTCTCCGCTGGCCGGAGTCAGAGCGGAGCTTCCCATCAAGGCTACACCCGGAGACTGAAAGACGGTATCGAGTTCGCCGGGGGTGATGGTGTAGGAACGGGTCTGCTGATCTCGTTGAGGCCAGCGGGAGCGACACAGGATCTCGCTTCCGTCCCGAGCAGCCTGCTGGATGCAGCGAAAGCGAGAGCCGTAAACATACCCGAGTTCAGCCATGCGTTGGTAAAACTCCTCGCCGGAAAGTCTCACCGGGCAGCGCGCATCGAAGTCTCGGAGGTCAATGGGGTTCTGCTGAGCAGGGGAGGCGGGCATCTCCTTGACGATGAACCCGCGGCCGTGGGAGACCCAGGCTTCACTCGGGGCGTTCCACTCTCGGCTGAGAAACTCAAAAGCGCAACGCGAGGACGAGAGATCGTTGACGATCACCTGTCCCACCCGATCCGCCTCGTCCAGGAGCAAGGGCTGGGAGAAGGTGATGTCTCTCAGAGAGCAAGGCTGCTCGGGGAAGAGTTCTTGGGCAGCCAGCAAGACCCAGGTCAACATGGCTGCTCCCGGCGCCGTCTCTTCGCCCAGGATCACGTGCTCTGCAAAAAAGTGGTGCTCCCCCCGGGCGATGGACATTTCAAAAATGGTGGTATCCGGGAGAGCGGAGGTTTCCAGCCTTTGCCCCAGCAACGGGTGGGCCGCTTTTTGAGCCCCCTTTCCGGAGGCCGATAGGGTGTCGTCGGTCTCGAGTGGAGGGCCGAGGAAGATCCGTGTGCCTGACGGCTCGACCCACAGCGATTCGCCGCCGAAGGGGTAGGTAGGCAAAGCGACTTTGCGACCTGGATTGGAGCTGTGGTATCCGCTCCAGTTCACCTTGACACCCGATTCATAGAGCAGGCCTACGGACTCGGCCATGGATTGCTCATCGGGGACCCGGGGACGCAGGGAGGGGATGGTCACCAGACCGGGTTGCTCGATCCCCTGCCGGACGAAAGAGAGCAGGACGGGTTGCGGTCCGACCTCTAAGAACAGTTTATGCTGCTGCTCGGCCACGTCCTGGTCACGCTGCTCGGCGACGAAATCGTGCATTTCCTGTCCGCGCTGATCCTGCTCGGCGTTGGCTGGAACTTCGCCTTCATCGGCGGCACCGCGCTGCTCACGCAGACCTACCGTCCGTCCGAGCAGACGAAGGTCCAGGCGATCAACGAGTTCTCGATCTTCGGCCTGGTCGCGATCGCCACGCTGTCGGCCGGATGGTTGTACGATCGCTTCGGCTGGGTCACTCTCAATC
>JBJHCR010000450.1:0-4328 GCA_050486105.1 Vulcanimicrobiota bacterium | reverse complement strand
CGCAAAGGCGGGTCGGAAAGTTGGTGGAGTTCTGCTGGATACTCTTTGCAAGCAGGCGTGAAGAAGGGAACCTTTGGCACCTCTCCTTCCGGTCGACTGAAGTGTCTAGCGAGTTCGACGATGTTGCGCCCTTGATCTAGGTGTCTCACCACTTTTCGGCTCGACCATCTAGGGGTCCGTGCTAGAGCATCGTAGGCTTGCTTTTCAGTCATGCTGTCGCCTTGAGGTCGGAAAGCTTTTGGCTGAGATGTTCGAGCAGCATGCCCTTTCTTTGGGAACTGACCGGTTCGAAGAGAGTTTGCCAGTTGCCTCGTATCTTTCGCCCTGGAAACCCCAGGTGCAACGTCCCCTGGGAGTCTTGCTCGATTCTTATACCTCTCAAGATCAAGCCGTGAAGTTGAATGTCGGCCACCGCTCTCACGTAAGGGTGGCGTTGGACTGTCTTGAAGTTGACAATGGTGACGTCGGAAGTCGTGTCATTTGACATTGGAGATCTCCTTGATTGGGAATATGAGGGCCTGGGGCACCGGAGCCCTGTTAAGATGGACGGACCAGCCCCACCAATGATACGTGGGTCACTTTCTAGAAAGCAGAACCACACGTGGTTCTGTGACCACAAGAATCGAAAGGCGGTCCGTCCATCCAAACGAGGTTGGCCTCGAATCTCATGTTCGCTTCCAATTGTGAACTTCAGAAGAGCAAAAAGTTACCCGGGGATGAACAGGATGTGTCGATGCGATGAACAAGGTTACCTTCATGTTACAAACAAAAGTGCAACCCATGCGAGCTACCACAATTTTGAGTGTTAGACGAGGCGAGGGGGTTGCCTTAGCCGGCGATGGGCAAGTGAGTCTTGGAGATACCATCATCAAGCATACGGCAAGAAAGGTTCGGAAAATCGGAGAAGGATCTCAAGTCCTGGTCGGCTTTGCCGGGTCTGCAGCCGATGGATTGACCCTCCTTGAACGATTTGAGGAAAAGCTCCAAGCTCATCGCGGCCAACTTAGGAGAGCGGCGGTAGAGTTGACCAGGGAATGGCGAACCGACAAAATGCTTAGACGTCTCGAAGCCATGCTGGTGGTGGCGGACCGAGAAACCACTCTCATTCTGAGCGGTAACGGGGATGTGCTGGAACCGGATAACGGGATTGCCTCAGTCGGTTCGGGAAGTGCCTATGCGCGAGCCGCAGCGGCGGCCCTATTGAAGCACACCGATATGAGCCCGAGGGAAATCGTTGAGCAGGCCATGCGGATTGCCGCTGAGATCTGCGTATACACCAACGAGCACATCTGCCTCGAGGAACTCTAACAAAACGACGCCCGCAGAAGACATTCGCGAGCGTCTCAAAGGTGAGTTTAAACGATGTTCGACCCTCCGTCTTCCCAGGGGAGGGCAAGCTTCAGGTGTTTTCGCTGAAACGTCTAATCAGAAGTCTAATCCGACGCCTAATCGAGTTCGACTTTGTCGTCCCAGTCTTCCTCTTCTTCCTCGTCTTCCTCTTCTTCGTCTTCCTCTATGGGAATGTCCGGTAGGCCCTCTGCTGGGTCTTCGGTTTCGTCGACCCAATCGTCGTCGAAATCATCCTCGTCCCAATCAGGATCGACATCGTCGACGAGCCTTTTTTTTCGCTTGAAGTCTTCGTCGTCATCGTCATCTTCGATGTCGTCGTCCTCTTCGTCTTCGTCATCCCAGTCGTCATCATCCCAATCGTCATCATCGTCTTCATCGCCGAAGGCGAGACGTATGTCGGCTTCGAGTTCTGTGATCACTCAACTGTCCTTTCCGTAGCTCCTGGTCTCCCCTTTTTCGAAGGAAACGTAGTTCCTGCAGGCCAGGTTGCTGGGAATTCGAGAGATAACGTCGAACGGCCCCAACCCATGGCACAGTCTCAGTTAGCATCAAAAGACTTTAAAGATCAAGACCTAGAACGGGAATCTCTAACTCCGCTCTTTCGACAGTACTATTCCTTGAAGGACAGTCATCCGGGTTGCTTACTCTTGATGCGAGTCGGAGACTTCTATGAATGCTATGGAGAAGACGCAGTAACCTTGGCTCGAGACGCCGAGATCGTCCTTACGGCCAAGGAAGCTGGAGGAGGCAAGAAGATTCCCATGTCGGGGGTTCCATTTTTCTCTTTGGATACCTATCTGCGACTGCTCGTACAGGCTGGGCATCGAGTCGCTTTGGCCGAGCAGATGGAGGACGCCAGAGAAGCCAAGGGTCTGGTCCTTCGTGAAGTGGTCCGAACGATCACCGCGGGGACCATCACCGACCCAGGTTTGCTAGATGAGAAGTCCCACAATTTTCTCGGTGCCATTGTTGAGGTAGGTGGAGAGTTCGGTTGTGCCTTCGCCGATGTTTCCACCGGGGAGTTCGTCTGTACCGAGTTTGACGGGGGATGGGAGAGACTTGAAGAGGAATTGATTCGCTTTCGCCCCGCAGAGATCGTGCTGGGCCAGAGAGGCGAGTTGGAATTGCGAGCCGCGAGTTTGGGAGACAAGTTTGGCTGGTGCGCGACGTTATGGGAAGGCCTTCCGAGTTTGGTCAACAGCCGTGAAGTCCTCTCCAGGGTTTTTTCCAGAGACCCTCTCAAGTCCCTGGACCTTGAGGAGTCCAGGTTTGCCACCCGGGCAGTGGCGCTTTTGCTGCGATACTTGCAGATGACTCAAGGGAGTCGAGCTCTGTCGTTGTCTCCACCTAGGCGTTACCGATCCGGGGAATACATGACCTTGGACTCCACGACCTCTCGAAATCTGGAACTGGTGGAAACCTTATTGGGTCGAGAGCGAAAGGGCAGTTTGCTGTGGGCTTGCGACCAAACGGTGACTTCCATGGGGGCCCGACGCTTAAAGCAGTGGCTACTTCACCCGTTGATGAGCACTGAAAAGATCGGTGACCGCTTGGACGCTGTGGAGGCGTTGGTGGAACGGATGACTGTTCGAAAAGAGCTTAGGGAATGTCTCAAAGGAGTGTCGGATCTTGAACGATTGACCACTAGGGTGGCCTACGGGCAGGCGAACGCTCGCGATCTGAAAGCTCTAGGCTTGACTCTTGAGCAGTTGCCCTCTCTTGAGAGAAAGTGCGAAAAGCTGGAGGCCCGCCTATTAGACGTCATCACTCGCAATTTTGATCAGTTCGGAGAGCTCTCTGAGCATCTGCAAACGGCCCTGGCTGACGAACCGCCTATCAGCCTCAGGGAAGGACAACTTATCGCTGACGGATTTGACGAAGAACTCGATGAACTGAGGGGGTTGAGAAGCTCAGGCCGCTCCTGGATTCAAGAGCTTCAGGAGCGAGAACGAGATCGGACAGGAATTCGATCCCTTAAGGTCGGTTTCAATCAGGTTTTTGGATACTATTTGGAGGTCACCAAAGCGAACTTTGATTCGGTGCCTGAAGACTACGTCAGAAAGCAGACCTTGGCTAATGCCGAGCGCTATTTCACGCCAGAACTCAAAGAGTATGAGGCGCGGGTTCTGGGAGCTGAAGAGCGCATTCGAGAGCGAGAGTACCAACTGTTTTGCGCCGTACGAGATGGATGCGCCGAGAGAGCCGAGGAACTCAGGGACGTGGCTAGGAGCCTCGCTGAACTCGATGTGCTCATCGGTTTTGCCGAAGGGGCCACACGCTACAGATGGGTTCGGCCGAGTCTGGTGGAGGAGAACGTCTTGTCTATCACCCAGGGTCGGCACCCGGTGGTCGAAAGAAGTAGCAGCGTACGATTTGTTCCCAACGATCTGGCCTTGGACCAGAAGAACAGATGCATTGTTCTCACCGGCCCGAACATGAGTGGGAAATCGACATTTCTGCGACAGAATGCCCTCATCGTGATCCTAGCTCAGATGGGTTGCTTTGTCCCGGCGAGCGAGGCGGTGATCGGGCTCACCGATCGGGTGTTCACCAGAGTGGGGGCTTCCGATGATCTTCATCTCGGGCAGTCGACCTTTATGGTCGAGATGAGTGAGGCGGCCAACATTCTTCGTAAGGCGACCCCTAGGTCTCTAGTTATTCTGGATGAAATCGGGCGGGGGACGTCAACTTACGATGGCCTATCCCTAGCTCAAGCTATCGCAGAGTATCTCTATCATGAAAACCGATGCAAGACCCTTTTTGCCACCCATTTTCACGAGTTGACCAAGCTGGCAAAGCGCCTCAAGGGGTGCCGGAATCAGCGGGTAGCAGTGCGCGAGGACCGAGATAGTGTGGTATTTCTCCATCGGATCGTGACCGGTGGTGCCGACCGCAGTTATGGTGTTCACGTTGCCGCCCTGGCCGGGGTTCCCGAGCAAGTGCTTCAACGGGCTCGCACCCTGCTCGAGCGACTCGAG
>JBJHCR010000449.1:0-4341 GCA_050486105.1 Vulcanimicrobiota bacterium | reverse complement strand
ACCCACGCAAGCGCGGGTTCCCGGCGCTTGCGTGGGTGGCCCCGGCGCCTCGACAACCGAAAATAGAAAGTTATTCCGGACCAGACCCTAAGTTCTCCGGGGAAGAATTGGCCTAAATAAGGAGCACAGTCCTAGTTTGTCGCGAAGGTCGAAAAACTATGATCTGCAATCGTCGACCGGATGGCTGGGAGCTGATCTTTCAAAGAGCTCACGCCTGGCTTGCCTACCAGATGCTGCTGGAACTCCGAGATGAGTTCAAAACTCCTAGATGGTCTGCCGTCTTGGCAGCCACCTTGCTTCACGACCATGGCTGGCGAGAGTGGGAGGAGCCTGGGGTCACCGTCCATGGTGAGCCCAAGTCTTTCTTGGGAACCCCGGCAGAACTGGCCGTGCAGCTGATCGAACGTGGACTGGCTTCCACCCGCCATCAATCGTTGGCCACCTCGGTGCTAGTGGCTCGACACCTGGAATATCTCTTTGAGGGGAAAGGTCTCCCCGAACAAACCCTGACTCAGTTAAAAAAGCAGAAAAGGCTCTGGCTTAAGGCCCTTGGCCTGACCGACCGAGAACTAGAAAAAGACTACGAGTTGGTGCTCTGGGCCGACACCCTATCGCTCTTACTCTGTGTGGACGACCAGGATTTCTGCCAGAGCCTAACTTTGCATCTCCACGACTTGACCTGGCGGGTGTGGAGGGCTGACACCCAAGAGGTCTGGCACCTGGATCCCTGGCCGTTTCGGCAACATTCCTTGGAATTCAGCCTGGAAACCTACCGATTGGGCCCTGGGCCCTTCACCGACTCCGAGGAGCTGCGCGCCCGGCTCCTGCAGTCCCCACCCCATCCACGAACCTGGATATTGAAAAATCCGCAGAGTTGACCCTTGGAGAAGCCCCGCAGTCTGCTACCCTTAGATAGGAGTGGGATCGCGAGCAACAAAAAACCCCGACTGAAGTCGAGGTTTCTTGCAGAGAGAGATGCGCGGGTGGAAAGCGTTAAAACAGATTGCTGGCCTGATTACTGAAGGTATCTCCTACAATATGAGCCCCGTTAGAGAATCCTTCACCGACAGCCTGGCCCGCTCCGTTCAAGTCTCCTACGGCCAAGCTCGAGACGGTGTTCCCAGCCGTGGCCAGACTGTTGCCAGTTAGCCGAGCAGCACCTTTGATCGGCTCTCCGATAAGACTGAGACCGCCTTGGATAAATTCACCGTGGCCGCCTGCGATCTGCCTCACGCTGTCCACGTTCTCAGTGAAGTAGCCGCTGACATTGCCCGCTTGTTGTTTGACCCCGTCGACCACCGCGCCGGCTGCGCCGCCAACGTTCCCAGTCGCCAGGTTTCCTAGAACAGCTCCCCCGGTGGCTAATCCGGTGCCGGCGATCTTTAGGGCTGTTCGAGCCGGTGCCGTCGCTATCTTGGCGACACCCTTGACTGCGTTAAATGCTCCACCTAGTAAACCCATAATTTGACTCCTTCGTTGGTCCGAATTCGATGCACGTTGGCTCGAATTCGGGTTTGTATCTTGGGCCTATCCTGACAGAGCAGTATGGATCAGCACTGGGGGATCACAGAAATGTTGTGAACATTATGTTAAGAATCTCCCCTTAGCCTTCTTCCTCTTCCGGGACCGGTTCCCAATCCTCAAAGTCTAGCGGTGGTCCCTCTAATTCCTGTACAGCTCGAGCCGCAAGGAGAGCCTGCAAGGCCTTATAACGGGCTGCCGCCAACTCCAAGGCCAGGCAGAAATAGTCGTTGCCATCGCGGACCAAGCAATAGGCTGCCTCGAGCTCCTCGGGCTCTTCGGACTCAGTCTCGAAAAAAACATCGAAAGCTTGGCACCCTTGCTCAAACAGTTCGACACCCCGCTTCAGAATATAGGCCAGCTGTAAGTTGTAATCGTCATTAGGGAGACGGGCCGACTCTTCTTGAAGGAGAACTTCCATCTGACCCACGTGCTGAGCCACGAAGCTGGAAAAGTTCTCGGCCATCATCGAAAGATGAGCGTCGAGTTCTTGAAATAGGTCCTCGCCATCCAAGACCCGTTCCACCAACTCGTGGAGGCCCAAGATCTGAGCGGTCTCGTAGTGGTGCGAAGGCTCAGGATAGACCACATCGTCTCTATAGGTGGGACCGAGCCGGTCCAAGCCGAGGTCCGGAATACGGGGAAGGAGCGCCTGACAAGTTTGGCAATGGCGACCGCGGTGTTTATTTTCTGCCGAACAGAAAGGGCAAAGCATAGTGCGCCCTTCGCATTAAGAAGGTCAGCCTCCCCCGTTCTTGACTGAGTGTCTTCGCAACCCATAGACCCCTGCTCCCAACCCCACCGCCACCAGGCTACTCAAGGCAAGTGCCGGGCGCTCCCAGAGGGTTAGAATCACCAAAGCGACCAGCGAGAGCGCCGAGAGGGCCGGCAACCAAGGGTAGCCCCAGCAGCGAAAAGGCCTAGGGTGCTCAGGGCGACGGAAACGAAGAACGAAGAGTGAAACAGCGGTCAGAACGGAAAAGCAGAGCACCGCGAAGACCACTAGGTTGGTCAAGAGATCAAAGAGTCGCTCCTCCCCTCTCCAAGCCTCGGCCAGACCTATGAGCGCACAGGAGTAGAAACCATAGAAAATTACCGCCCAAAATGGAGTTTGGAAGCGCTGGTCCACTTTGGACAAGTAAGCCGGCAAGGTCCCATCTCGACCGGTAGCTAGGACCACCCTAGGAGCGCACAGTATGGTGGCGTTTAGGGTGCCGAGAACGGAGCCCAGTATGAGAATCCTGACCAGTACTTCACCCACCGGCCCGAACACAGCCTTGGCCGCATCGGCTGCCGGCTGTTGAGAGCGGGCCAATTCTTCCATGGGCAAAACGGCGTGGACCCCGAGATTCACCAGCAAGTACAAACCCGTTACTAGGGCCACCCCGCCCAGTAGGGCCCGGGGAATATTTCGCTGAGGGTCCTTCACCTCTTCACTGACCACCGCCACGTTGTACCAACCATCGTAGGCCCAGAGCACCGCTAGAAAAGCCCCGGACCAAGAGAGGGACTCAAGAGACATGGAGGAGTGCGCAAAGCTCGGCCTACCTGCTAGCCACAACGGCAAGCTTGCCAAGAAGAGAAGCCCGAGTACCTTTAGGACCAGGGCCAGGCTCTGCAGTCGCCCCGAACCCCGGGTGGTCAAGGCATTCAAGATTGAAAGCGTTGCGACCAAACCTACCGCCGTGCCGGCCACCACCGCATTGTTGCCACCGAGTAGGACGGCGGCGGCAACAGCCAGGGCACCGGTAGCTGCCGGCCGCATGAAAACCAGTTCGGTCCAGCTGAGTAGGAAAGCCCAAAAGTGGCCGTAAGCCTCACGCACATAAATGTATCCTCCACCGGACTCCGGATACATACAGGCAAGCTCGGCGTAGACCAAAGCTCCCAAGCCCGAGAGCAATCCCGCCACCAACCACGCCAGAAGAATAAGGTCCAGGCGTCCCAGGCTCTCAGCTAAAACGTTCTGCTTAAAAAAAATGCCGGAACCGATCATGGTTCCAGCCGAGATGGCTAGTCCTTCCCTTAGCCCTAGGGTACGTTGAAGTCTCGCGCTCACCGTCTGCCGAGTTCCGTCTTGAAGTGACTGGTCCTCTCGGTTTCCTTGGCCAAGTTTCAGTGGCCGGATAGCCTACACCAAAAAAAGAGGCCCCCGACCTGAGGCCGAGAGCCCTACACTAAATACTTCCGTGCGTTAAGTCGTCCGCATTCTGGGCGAGGATCCATCGGGTACCCTCTGGGTGCTGGCTGCGTCGTACCTCGCTCAAATATGTCGAATATTATGCGCTCGGTACTCCTTGTCACAACGGCGCCTCCTCGCCCAGCTCTACTGGCCCAGCTCTACTGGCCCACTCAACGCACGGAAGTATAGATCTGGCACCCGAGACTATCGTTGGGCCAGGTTGTCCGGCAACAGTTCTATTTGGGCCTGAGCTGACGAATTGGGGGTCAGAGCAGCAAGCTTAACCGTAGAAGTGCCGGGCACGAGAGAGGAAGTCAAAGGAAATGTCGCGGACGTTTGACCAGCAGGGATTCGCACCCAGGTGGGCGCTGTTAGGTATTGGTCCAGCCAGATCTCAATGTCGAGGCCTCCTGGGGGGGCCGGCTCAGTCAGAGTTACGGTCGCCATGGTAGTTTGACCGGCGACTAGTGCAACGTCTGTGAAGTTCGTCCCTACTGAATGGTGGTCAGGTGCCGGGAACCCGCGCTTGCGTGGGTGGCCACGTCCGCGTGGGTGATGCAAGGAGAAGCGAACGCTTAATACCAGGCGTATTTGAGTGAGCTTCGACGCTGCGAGAGAGGATGCATGGCCGCCAGGGC
>JBJHCR010000448.1:0-4354 GCA_050486105.1 Vulcanimicrobiota bacterium | reverse complement strand
AGGCTCAAAAAGACACTTCCGGAGAGAGAAAATCTGCTTCGCGCAGCTTGAAACGCTGAATGTCAACAGACCCTAGTCGCTCGAACCGCCTTACCAGGAGGGGCGCCTCGACAACCGAAAATAGAAAGTTATTCCGGACCAGATCCTAAGCTAATCGAAAACTCGATTGAGGTAGTCCCCTAGTCGCCTTCCGGCCAAGATCAGACGTTCCCTAGAGAGCCTTTGGGCATTCTCTACATACTCTGCGGAAAGCTCTCCGAGAGGGGACACTCCTACATACACCGTGTTCACCACCTCCGCGAAGCTCTCATCGGTCCAAATCTGGGGGTCGCGAATCCCTTCGGCATTTGGTTGCTGGAGTTCGGCAGCGTGCAGCTTCTTGGTGATCACTTGAAGTTCGTCCAAGGACGGTCGTCCCTCGGGACCTTGGAATAAACCACCAGCTCGGTCCCAGAAATGATGGAGGTCGACTTCACGCCCACTCCACAGCACCCGATAGAGATTTCCTCCCCGATCACCTTCAGGGAAAAGTGGCGAGTAAGTGTTGGAGGTGTGAAGGGGTTGATGTAGGTCCCCGATCAGGTGCGTCACCCAAGACAGGGCAACCGCCCGCTCAGCCTTCGGCGCATGAACGTCCTTAAGAATTCGGGTGTTGTGGTTGAGGGCCCACAGAATCCCCTGGGGCACCTCAACCGGCTTCGGAGGAAGTCCAAGAAAGTGAGGAATATTGGTGTAATGCCACCCGGGGCGATGATGAACAGGATCGTCCCGCAAGAGATCCGGCCAAAAGGAAGCCGCCGTCAAATCTCGAACCTCCTCGTCGGGATGGTGGCCCAAGATCTCGGTGATGGCAAGCCGAGTCCTTTCGGTCAAGCGTTCCCAGGCCAGCAAGGCCACAACCTGATGACCTTCCCGACTCCAGGCCTGCACCCAGGATGTTGAGAGCAGCACCAAGAGTGCCACCAAGCTGATTCGCGCGTTTGTTCCCAAAGTCATGAGCCAAGGACCTCTACTGAAAAGCCGCCTGATGGGCTCGCACGAAGGTCTCTACAGAAATCGGGTCCTTCCCGGTGAGCTGCTTATAGGTGTCGGTCACTAAGTCTGCAGCCCCCTGGCGAAACAGCCGATAGTGGCACAAGACTTCGAGTTCGGCTCGTTCCGGGGTATAGCCAAATTCGAGAAGACCCTCGAGCAACTCTTCTTCGCTTAGATCTTGATAAGTCATGGTCCTACCCAGGACTCTGCTGAAGCTCTGGGCGATCTCCTCGAAAGTTATGGCCTCAGGTCCTGTCAACTCGTAGTTCTGCTTGTCGTGCCCGTCACTGGTCAGCACCACACCTGCGGCCCGAGCGGTGTCTTCAGCCGACACCATGCCTATGCGTCCTGCTCCTGCGCTGGCATAGATCACCCCTTCAGCTTTGATCATAGGTGCCAGGGGAAAGAGGTTGGTCTCCATGACCGTATTGGGAGAGATCAGGCACCAGGATAGGCCCGACTCCTGAAGACTGGCCACGACCGCTCGGTGCATCTGATCCAAGGGATCACCCTGGTGGCGAACCGAGCCGTACAACTTAACCACTCTCTCCACCCCGGCCTCTTTGGCCGTCCGAACGACATTGATTTCGCGTCGAGCCAGATTCGGATGCATGGGCGACACCAGAAAGACTTGGGAGATCCCCAGAAGTGCTCGGCGCAGGCTCTCGGGATCTTCCAAGTCGGCAAGCACCGCTTCAGCCCCGATCCCCCTCAGCACGGCAGCCCCTGTTTCCGAGCGAGTCATAGCCCGGGGCTTCAGACCACGCCTCACCAGCTCTCTGACCACACGGGTCCCGAACAACCCTGTAGCGCCTGTCACTAAGATCATGAAGGAAGGTTCAGAGTGTGCGGGTTGGCTCCTTCTGGGGCTCGGACGAACAAAAGGAGTCGCAACCGTCATGGCTAATGGGGCAAGGTGGTCCAAAACGAGCTCAGAGCTGCGGTGAGATCAACCCTCGACTCCATCGCCCCCCAAATCGGTCGCATCGAGGCCCACATGGATTGGCGAGCTCAACAGGAGTGCTTAGGGGCTCTGGGGCGAGACGGTCACTTTCGCCATCTGTTCAACAACGGCTCCGACCACCCTATGGTTTCGGCCTGTGTGGTGGCAGAAGAGATCGCGTACCGAAACTATGCCTTGGAAACCACCGTGGCCTCGTCGCTGAGTTGCGCTAAGACGCTGGAACTCTTTGCCACTCCTGAGATTCGGCAAGGTCTGTTGCCTGATCTCCTGAGCGGCAAAACTCTTTGTGCCATCGGGATGACCGAACCGGAAGCTGGTTCGGACACCTCTCGCATTTCAACAAGCATCGAATCCCAAGGTGAGAACTTGGTGGTGAACGGCTTCAAGCGATACATCTCCAATGCTTCGGTTGCCGACTTCTACCTGGTGTACGGAGTCAGCGACCCTCAAGCCAAGCCCAGCGAAAAACTCTCGGTGGTGCTGCTGCCAAAGGATTGTCCGGGCCTCTCCACTCCCAAGGTTTACCAGTTCATGGGGCGAAGAGGCTCGGTGGTGGGGGAAGTGAAACTCGAGAACTGCCGAGTGCCACAAGACCATCTGATCGGCACCTGGCATCAAGGGTTCAAGATCATGCTAAAGCTGCTCAACTTTGAGCGCATACTGTTGGGAGCTTCGGCCTTGGGCGTAGCCCGAAGTGCCTTCGATCTTGCCGTGACCCACGCCGAAAACAGGGTGGCGTTCGGCCAGCCTCTGGGTTGCAAGCAGCTGATCTGGGACAAGGTGGCCGAAATGAGCTGGAGGCTGGAGGCCGCACGCCTCATGAACCTAGAGGCAGCTCAACTCTACGACCGAGGAACCCGAGGTAAAGAGCTGATGAAGAACGCCGCTCTCACCAAATTGGTCTCTTCGGAGACGGCGGTCTTTTGCGCCGATCAGGCGGTGCAAATCTTGGGCGGAGACGGCTTGTCCCAAGAGGGGGGTCGGGTCGAGCAAATCTATCGAGACGCTCGAGCGCTTCCTATCGCCGGCGGCACCAGCGAAATCCTAAAGTATCTGATCGCCGGCCGGGAGATGCCCGAACTGAAACTCAATCTGTAAGGCAGCAAAGTCCTATGGCCATCGACATCGCATCCATCATCCGCCGGGCAGCCGACCGCTACCCCGACCGACGTGCCCTGGTCTTCGAAGGTCGATCCTGGACCTATGCCCAATGGAATCAGAGAATCAATCAGGCCGCCTGGGCCCTTAGCGAGATGGGCGTCCACCCGGGCGATCGAGTGGCCTTCTATTTGACCAACTCCGAAGGTTCGGTGACCACCTACTTCGCTTGCCAGAAGTTGGGCGCCATCGCCGTTCCTTGCAACTTTCGATTGAGTCCAGTCGAACTCGAAGTCATTCTAAGAGACTCTGGAGCTCGAGTTCTGGTCTACAGCGAGTGGGCCACGGAAACCGTGCTCAGCCTGAGTCAGAGGATCAAGAGCGTCCACGACATGGTCAGCGCCGCCGACCACCCCGCTCGCGTTCCCCCCGGCCATCATCATTGGGAAACTCTGTTGCAAACTTCATCCAAGCAAAGCGAGCCCCTCCACCGCAATCAGGCCAAATCCATCTCTTGCCTGGTGTACACCTCGGGCACCACCGGCCGTCCCAAAGGGGTGATCCACACCCACGCCAACGACTTCTCCATCGCCACCAACTGCGTTATGGAATACAGTCTCCGGCGCACCGACGTAGCCCTTCATATTGCTCCTCTCTACCACGTTGGTGGGCTGCAAGCGTTTTTCTTGCCCCACGTTCTGGTGGGCGGAACCAACGTGGTTCTGGGGCGCTATCAGCTGGAGGAAACTCTGGAGGCGATCCAGAGAGACAAAGTCACCTCCCTTTTTGCCGTGCCCACCCAACTCGAGGAGATTCTCGATCACCCCAAACGCCAAGCCTATGACCTTTCGTCCTTGAAGATGATCACCACGGGAGGGGCTTCCAGCAAAGCCTCAACCTTAACGCGCATAGCCAAAGAGCTTTGCCCCGGAGTGTTCAACGGCTATGGTCTCACCGAAGCGAGTCTGGCCCTGGTCCTCCCCCCCGAAGACGCCCACAGCAGACCCGAGTCTTGCGGCAAGCCCACCTTGATCACCGAAGTTCGCCTTGTGAGAACCCCGGCGAACGGACTCCTGCCCGACCCCGAAGCCTTGGTTATCAACGGAGAAGTCGGGCAGCTGATCGTCAAAGGACCTCAGGTGACTCCTGGGTACTGGAACAACACCGAGGCCAGCCGTTTAAAGCTCCATCAAGGTTGGCTCCTCACCGGAGACCTTTTCCGGCGAGACCAGCAGGGCTTCTATCTCTTCCTTGGTC
>JBJHCR010000447.1:0-4378 GCA_050486105.1 Vulcanimicrobiota bacterium | reverse complement strand
GATTTCGCATGGACAATAATGAACGAGTCTCGCGACGCGGAGATTAATTCAGCAGCCTCCTAGGGAGGGCGTGCTCAATTCCAAACTCTGGAGATGCTCAGCGGTGACCCCTTGGCTTAACAAAAGTCCGAAAATGATGATCAAAAACTTCTGCATCACACTTGCTCCGTATAGGAGAATCATAATCCAAAGCCCCGACGGAAGGCCGTGACTTGGACCACAAAACAACCACGATTCTGTATCGACCTGTAGACCGAAACTGGGTTGGCAAAAAATTAAGAATAGATGAAAGGACTATGGGTAGGCAGATGGAATATTTCCTCCCCAGCGCCTACGGTTCATTTCCGGAGTGACTGGGCAAATCACCAGGGAGCAGCAAGAATGATTTCACCCATCAACCCCCAAGGGGGAGCCTACAGTTCCAAAAAAGCTGAGGGCGTCAAGAACCTGCAAGGACCGAAAGAGGGAGCACCTCAAGCGACCACACCGTCGGACTCAAGCCAGGTCAACTTCAAGAGTGGAGGCCTGAATGTCGGTGCCCTCCTGTCCGAGACCGCCGAAGCAGCCCTAGATATCGAGAAGGGGCTTCCGGACCACGTTCCGGGTGAAGTCATCGTTAAGCTCAAGCCTTCATTCGCCCACGTCCAGAACGACGTTTTGGGCACCCTTAAATCCTTTGCTGAAGATTACGGCGGAGAAGTCACCAAGAAGTTCGAGATTCCCGACAGCATGTTCAAGAGTTTCAACGGCGAGATGGTGCTGATGAAACTCCCCGAGGGCATGACCACCGCTCAAGCCATGGCAGCCATGGGCAAAGACGATCGAGTGGAGTATGCCGCCTCCAACGATCTCATTCAAGCGGGTCCGGTTGAAGTTCACGAGTTCGATAGCTTGGAAGAAGTCCCGGATGATCTCAATCCCAAACTTTACGGACTGCACAACGAAGGACAGACCGGAGGGACCGACGATGCCGACATAGACGCTCCGGAAGCCTGGCAACTGGAGACCGGAAAAGGTCAAGCTGCGGGTGGTCCGATCATCGCGGTTATCGACAGCGGAGTCAAATTCGACCACGAAGCCCTCAAGGGCAACATGTGGGTCAACCCCGACGAAACCGCCGACGGCAACGACACGGACGGAAACGGTGTGGTCGACGACATCCACGGGTTCAACGCCATCAACAAATCCGGAAATCCGATGGACGACAACGACCACGGAACTCACTGCGCCGTAACTATCGCCGCCAGTGGAGACAACAGTCAGGGAGTCTACGGGGTGATGCAGAACGCCCAGATCATGGGTGTCAAGTTCCTCAACGCTCGAGGTGGCGGCACTCTTGCCGGGGCTATTGACTCGGTGCTCTACGCCACCAAAATGGGAGCGAGAGTTACCTCCAACAGTTGGGGCGGCGGCGGTTTCAACCAGGCCCTCTTTGACGCATTCAAGAGTTCCCCCGCCCTCCACATTATGGCAGCGGGCAATGAGCGCAACAATAACGATGCCCGACCTTCGTATCCGGCCAATTTCGATTTGCCCAACGTGATCTCCGTGGCCGCCACCGACCACAACGACAACTTGGCGGGCTTCTCCAACTACGGTGGAAAGACCGTGCATTTGGCCGCCCCTGGAGTGAATATTCTTTCAGCCACCTCTAAAGGCGAGAAAGCTTACGCCTCGTTCAGTGGAACCTCCATGGCTACGCCTCACGTCTCTGGAGTAGCAGGTCTGCTGCTCAGCCAGAATCCGGAATTGACCAACGACGAACTCAAAGCCTTGATCCTCGACACCGTGGACAAAAAGCCCAATCTGGAAGGGAAAACCACCACCGGTGGTCGTCTCAACGCTCATAATGCCTTGCAGGCCGGAGCCAAGTTGCTGGAAGAGCGTCTGTCCGAAGCCGCCAAGAACGAGACGCAAGCCTAACCTCCCTAAGGATCTGGTCCGGAATAACTTTCTATTTTCGGTTGTCGAGGCGCCCCCCTGGCAAGGCGGTTCGAGCGACTAGTATCGAGAATACTTAAGTGAGAACCAACGCTGCCAGCACCCAGAGGGTCCCCGATGCATCGGCGGCCCAAACCGGGAAGTTATTTCGGACCAGATCCTAAGTGGCCCCTTAGCTAGCGGGTCCTCGAAATGACAAAAGACGCCCTCGTCACCGCGGTGACGAGGGCGTCTTTTTAATTCCAAATAGAACAAAAATCGTGTCGTGGAGGCAGTCTAGAAACTTCTACCCCCCGATGGAGGCGCTTAGGATCGCGAGTTCAACATCGGAGAGGGTTCCGTGCTGCTGAGCAAGGGATTCGAGGAAGTTTCGATATGGGCAGGTCGTGTTTCTCACCTCTCCATCATAGAATAGATCCCTGCTCTAATTCGTGAACGGATTGTTAACAAAGAGGCGGCCTCGGTACACGGGGCTCTAATCGAAGGTCACCGACTGCAAAGACGACTGCTGAGTTCTTTAGCAAGTTCTTCGAGAGTCTCGAGATCCGAACTCGAAAAGGCCCCTTTCTCGATTCTGTTGTCGGCGTAAATCAAGGCTACCACTTGCTGACTCCTGTCGAAAACTGGGACGCAGACCACCGAGCGAAGCCCGGTCAGAATTATGCTGGTACTGGCAGGTTGATCTGCGCCGGCGGCATCCATAAACAGGACCGACTTCCCCGTCTCCACGGTTTCATTCAAGACCGTCAAGCTCAATGGGGCCTGATTCCAAAAGTCTTCAAGATCGATCTCATGAGTGCTGGTAGGCTTCCAGCCATCCTGATCACTGGTGAGAATCAAGGCCCGTTCGAGCCTCAAGGTTAGAAGGACTTCGTCGAGAAATCTATCTGTCAGTTCTGCCGTCATAGGGTCCGCTGGTCGAGATGATGTCTTCATGGATAGGGACTTCGGCTTGAACCACCGACACCCTTGCAGAAGTGCCTAGGAGGCTGCTGAATTAATCTCCGCGTCGCGAGACTCGTTCATCACCCACCTTCGTCTCGGGCACCTTCGGTGAACGCTTCGCTTGCGGTCCGCAACCGAAGCGTTACGTCCCCGTTTAAATCAGCAGCCTCCTAGAAGAAAGGTAAAGGACGAGAAGGGGCCAAACCAAAGCTTATGCTAAGCTTCTTGAAAAGTCTTTTTGGATCAAAGCCCAAGGACCCGCCTGCCAGGATCACTCCGGTGGAGTTCATAGATGGCTTACTCCGCTTCAAAACCAATGACTCCATTTCTCTAAGTAGAAGAACCGTGATCGCTGAGGGTCCGGAAGGTCCGATGCACTTTATCCTTGATGTCGTGTCCTACGATGGTCACCACAAAGTCTACCTCGCTGAAGTCCCAGAAGCCAGCGAAGCCTATCTTGAGACCCTCGGTCTGGACCTGGCCCGGACTACCAGAATCCGCTCGGTTCTCAAGGTGCAATCCCCCCAGCTCCCCGAATATTCGGGGTTGACCGAAGAGCTGTCCGTGACTGGGATTCGCCTCAACACCAAGAGCCTCTTGAAGCCAAGAAAGACCTATGAGTTAACCTTGCGCATCGAAGGACAGGTTAAGAAGTCTCTCAAACTTGAAACCGTAGTGGCTTGGAGTGCTCACAAGGGCGACGGAACCTGTCATGCCGGCCTGAGGTACAAGAATATAAACCCGGACACCTTTGCCGAAATAGCTCGTTTTATCAAAGCAAAAGTTCGCTAGTGCTGACTGCTCCACTCGGGTTTCGAGTCGAGAGGCTTTCCTTGATTGGGTATTGAAACAATACCCATGACGCAGCCATCAAAAGCGCCCGTGCCAAAACGAATCTCTCTCAATTTGCCGGAAACGCCCTACCAGAAAGGGAAAGCCTTTCTGGTGCTCCCGGCTGACCTCCGAGGTGATGTTCTGGTTACTAAGGCCGAAGTGACCTCACTGGAGGGGAATGGGGCCTGGCTGCTGCCAGTGCGGTCCGAGGAATTTCCTCCTGCAGAAGAACTGCTTCTGGTTGAGTTCACCGAAACCGAAGTCATCACTCACACCTGCAGAGTCCTCAAACGTACGGAGTCACGAATTCTGGTGGACAAACCGGTACTGAGCGACAAAGAAGCCTCCCAATTAGCTCCTTTCACCGGACGCCACGACTATCGGGTGGAAGCCAATCTTCCGGTTGACGTCAGAATGTGCGATGATCGACCAGTCAGCAAGAGGCAGGCTCAATCAGGTCAGCTCACAGATATCAGCCGAGGTGGGTTAAGCATACTGGTCCGAAAGGATTGTGGCTACTCCGTGGGTCAACGACTCGAGATTCGCCTGATAAGTTGGGAGTTCCCAGTAAGCGTTGAGACCGTGGTGGTGCGCAGTTGGCAAGACGAGACCGGGCATCGACTAGCCCTGCGCTTTCCAGCCTTAATGAGCATAGAAC
>JBJHCR010000446.1:0-4381 GCA_050486105.1 Vulcanimicrobiota bacterium | reverse complement strand
GCTCTCACAGGGGCAGCAAGAATTGGCCAACCAGGCTTTGGCCGAGGCCGGACGGATCGAACAAGGTGGCGGAGCCTCATCGGCCGGCACAAAGAAACTTCAGTATGGCACACGAAAGCTGACCCAGTTGCTCGAGCCCATCGACCTATCTAGCCTTTCCCAGAACAGTGGACAGGAGTAGGACACAATGCCCAGAACTGCCAGCAAACTTGAGCGAATTATGAGGAGAAGATAGCTATGGCGATGATCTGTACCGTGTGTGGTGCTGAAAATATGGAAGGCTCCATTTATTGTGAGGATTGCGGCGCACGTCTTCCCGTAGCAGCAGGTGCTGTTGCTGCTGCCGAAGCCGCTCCCATCACGGCACCTCCTATTGCTCCCGTAGCTCCACCTCCAGTTGCTCCACCCCCGGTTCCTATGGCCGAGGCCGCTGAACCCACTCGGGAGGCCCTACCCCCTGTGCCCTCATCCAGCGATGACGCCGCAGGCAACGTATGCGCAACCTGTGGTGCGGTGAACGCCCCAGGGGAAAACTATTGTGAAGACTGCGGTGCGGCCCTGACGGAAACCGCCGCTACTCCGCCTATCCCCGCCCCCCAGATCGGCGATTCTCCGCCGCCGATCACCGCACCGCCCTCGGTCCCCTCAGCCACCACCGAGCAACCGATTGCAGCTTCCCCCCACTCAGGGAAGCCTCGCTTAGAAGCCGTAGACACGGGACAAGCCTTCGTGCTGGAAAAGGACGAGAACGCCGTTGGCCGTCGCTCGCCGGTAGATGGTATTTTTCCGGAAGTCGACCTCACCGAAGCCGACCGTGATAGCTATATCTCCCGTCGTCACGGACGAGTCTTTATGACCGAACAAGGTCCCGTCTATGAAGATCTCGGCTCATCCAATGGCTCGTTCCACAACGGCAACAGGCTGCAGCAGGGAGTTCAAGCCGCCCTAAAGGACGGCGACCGGCTTAGACTTGGTCGCACTGAACTGGTCTTCAGAGGGTCGTGACTAGTCGGGTTCACCGAGAAAGGAGAACTGCCTAATGGACCGCGATATGCTCAGCAACATCAAAGGCGGCCTAGGTCTGGCAGGACGCCTAGTAGGGCGCTCCTTCGACGAGGTGACCAAGGCTATCGGTAAAGGAGAAGAGGGCGTCGACGGTGGTGAGACGGGGCTCTACTTCGCCTCGGGGTACCCAGTGATGTCCGCTCGCCCTAGGCTTGGGTTCCTAGAGCCTCAATTGGCTCAGAGATTCAACATCAACTTCTTGCGAGGCCTGACCATGAGCGGCAGTGAGCGCGCTTTTGTGGAAGCCCTCAGGTGTGTTGTCTCACACCAGCACCGCGAAGCACTCAGCAAACTTGCCGAAGCCACCAGCAGTTCTCGAGATGCCAAAGTAGGATTGACCGATGCCTTCTTCACCTTAGGAGCTTTGAGGGTCCATCGAGGAGAATTCAAAGAGGCCATCAGCGCCTTGAAGACCGGCCTTTTAGCCCAGCAAGGCCTCGGGAAGACCCTCTCGCGATACCTACCAAGTTTTCACGTCGCCGTCCCCCTGACTCCCACCAGCCACTTCTGCCTCTTCCCCGACTTAGTGGGGCTCAACATCCTGTTGGCCACCGCACTTTTTCACGAAGGACACGCAGAAGAAGCGGTTGAAACCCTGGAACAGCTGCTAGGCCTCATGCCCGGAGAGCCCCACACCCTCTTTTTCGTCAACCTTTACCGCTGCGCCGTCGGGCGGCCAAGAGACGTCTTCGACTCTTTGCAAAAGATTCTCCCAGATTCCAATCTTCAAGTGGCCTGCATGGTTATGCTGGGGAACAGTTGCAACGAACTCAACGATCCCATGACTGCCCGAGAGGTTTATCGGAAGGCCCTGGAACGAGAGGGAACCGACCCGGTTCTGGGTTGTGACCTGCGTTTCGCTCTGGCTGAGTCTTTGGATCTAGAGGGCTGGACCGAAGACGCTCGCAAGGAATTGCAAAAAATCCACGAGTCCTACCCGGATTTCCAACCGCTCTTCGAACGATTTTCTATAGTTAAGGAGTCTTCCGGTTCAGTGAGACCTCCCAGGCCGGTGGAGACCCGGCATTCGGAGAAAAAATCTACCACTAGCTTGGAAGAGCCGGATGCTCAAACAGTTCAACCCAGCCCCACTGAGCACCAATCCCTGTCGGAAGCTGACCCGAATCAGCCGGCCCGGCCCACTTTGCTGGTTTCCCAAGATGGAACCAAGACCATCCGGTTGGACCGCCCGACAATCACCATTGGCCGGGAAGAGGGCGACATTGTCTTGGGTGGAGACTCCGCCGCCTCTCGGTTGCACGCTCAATTGACCGTAGAAGACGAATCCGTCTTCGTGGAAGATTTGGGATCTACAAACGGGACATGGGTCAACTCTCATCGCGTGGGACGCAAAGTCGAACTGCATCGGGGAGATTGGCTTCAAGTAGGCGAGAGCAGCTTCCAGCTTCGCTGACTGCGGCGCAACTCAAGTTCACACAAGGCTGCCCAGCCATTCTGAGAGGTCGGCGCAGGAAGTCCTAGGACCCAACGAGAACCGATGGGCAATGATAGGGATCCTGACCAAAACCGAAGGACCCTGGCGGGCTTGGCTCGCTCTGAACCCAATCGGAGGATTTATGCTCAAGAAGTTTTTATGCGGTGTGGCCGTTGCTGCCACCCTCACGATATCAGCTCCCGCCCAAGCCGGTGAACTCTATGTTCGCAACCAGCCCTTCTCTGACCATTACTTAAGAATGGGGTCCTCCTACGTCTCCTTGGACAGCTTTCTGAAGGCTTTGGGTTACTCGTGGGACTGGAGGGATGGCACTCTAGTGGTGGGATCGGGGCCTTCCCCCATGCCTTCCAACATTGAAACAACCATCAAAGTGCAAATGGGGGACAAAGTCGCCGACTTGAACGCAACACCCCGTGGTGATTCGGTCTACGTGCCTGTTCGAGAGTTAGCCGAGGTCCTAGGGTACTCGGTCATGCACAACAATCAGACGGGGGTCACCGATGTGGTCAAATCTCGCTTGGCCAATGCCTCAGACTCCAAAATTGCCCAAGAACTGAGAGCAGCTCGCGAAGCCGAGGATAAGGAGCGTAGAGAGGCTTTGGCCCAGAAGCGAGCCGAAGCTGCCGAGAGACAAGCGGCACGAGATGCCGCCGGAGCTCCGTCAAGTGAGGAAGCCGACGAAGAAGGTGATGAGCCCGCAACCGCTGCTGCTCCTGAACCGAAGGTCGACTCGCCGGCCGCACCCGCGGAAGAAGAAAAACCCGCTCCTCCTCCTGAAGCCTTGTTGGAAGTCTTGAGTACGGACGCAGACCCCAATCTCTACACCGGAGAAGTGACCATCACCGCAGTCCTGCAGAACCAAGGGTATGCTGCGGCCACCGACGTTCGGGCCGAATTGACGGTGATCGGGCCCGACGGAAGAACCTGGGTGAACAAAACCCTTTATCACCCGCCCATGGATCCTGATGAACGATGGGAGATTCTCGAGTACTATACTCATCGAGAGCGGGCTGCAATTCCTAGGGGTGAATATGTCGTCACTGTCAAGCCCCATTTCAAGAGTGCTCAACCGTAATATCTAGAAAGGTTCCCAAGAATCCATGATTTCTGTTAACGATTTCAAGACTGGTATCACCATCGAGCTCGAGGGTGACCTCTGGCAGGTGATCGACTTTCAACATGTCAAGCCAGGCAAGGGGGCGGCGTTTGTTCGCACCAAGATCAAGAATTTGCGCAAAGAATCCACGGTGGAAAAGACTTTCCGTGGCGGTGAAAAAGTCAAGCGCGCAATCGTCGAGAAAAAGCCCTACCAGTACCTATACCTCAGCGACGATGAGTATGTCTTCATGGATAACAACACCTATGAGCAGGTGCAAGTCCCGGCCGACAAGATCGGTGATGGACTCAAATGGCTGAAGGACTCTATGGAAGTCTCCATCACCTTCCATGGCGACAGCATTCTCGGGGTAGAGATGCCAAATTTCGTGGAACTCAAGGTCACTCAAACCGATCCCGGTTTGAAAGGCGACACGGCTCAGGGGGGCTCTAAGCCCGCCACTTTGGAGACCGGAGCCGTGGTCACCGTGCCCCTCTTCGTAGAAGAGGGTGACGTCTTGCAGATCGACACTCGCTCCGGCGAGTATCTAAAGCGGGTCTAGGGCCTACAGCCAGAGGATTCGTGTCGACAACTCTGATTTACGGTGCCGGTGCCATTGGGCAGTGGCTAGGAACACTGCTCAATCGCCAAGGAATTCCCGTGCATCTGCATGGTCGTCCTGAGGTGCGAGAATCTCTCGAGGAACGCGGGGGGATCTCCTTTGATGACTCCCCGCCCTGGCCTGACCCATTCACTTCGGAGCC
>JBJHCR010000445.1:0-4388 GCA_050486105.1 Vulcanimicrobiota bacterium | reverse complement strand
CAGTCGACCCCGAGGACTTCACCGGGAACGCGGACCCACAAGACGCCGCTGCCGACTGAGGTCGGCCACGCATAGCCGGGTACGTCGATGCGGGTCTCGACGATCGAGTCGTCGTCAGCGAGCAGGTGGCTCCAGGTCGGAGCCAACATCCGTAGAGCTGGAGAGCACCTCAAACGAGGCGAAGTGGTCCTGAAACAAGGGACGGAGTTGCGAGCGCCGGAGATCGGTATGGCCGCTTTCCTCGGAGCCGATCGAGTTCTTTGCACCCAGCGACTTAAGGTCGCCATTCTGTCCACCGGGAGCGAATTGGTGGCGCTGGGAGATCAGGTGCAGCGAGGCCAGGTCCGCGACAGCAATAGCTCAACCTTGGCCTGCGCTCTTCGAGAAATGGGTTGCGAAATCGTTCTGAGAGAACGGATTGAGGACCGAGGCGATCTCACCCAGGATGCCTTAGAAAAGGCGCAGAAATTGGCCGACGTGGTGATTACCTCTGGCGGGATCTCTGCAGGATGGCACGACCTGGTCAAAGATCGCATTGAGGCCTTGGGCGGAAAGCTCTTCTTTCATAAGGTCCGCATGCGACCAGGGAAGCCGCTCGCCTTCGGTCGGCTGGGAGACGCCTTTCTCTTTTGTCTTCCGGGCAATCCGGTGTCGAGTTTTGTGACCTTCGAAGTTTTCGTGCGGCCGGCCCTAGCGGCCATGATGGGGAGACGTTGGAGCCCGAAGATCATTGAAGCCAAGCTCCTGGAACCCTTGGACAAGAAGTTGGGATTCAGCTTCTTTTTCCGAGTGAAACTCGAAGCTCTCCCCGAAGGTGGGTATGGAGTTCGTTTGAGTGGACCGCAAGGCTCTCACCAATTGCGCACTTTGCTCGAGGCAGACGGACTCCTACTGACCACCGAGGACCAGGAGCATCTCGAAGCCGGAAGTGTACAGCGAGTTCAACTCTTACGTAGTCAACTCTACTAGAGCGTGGCGGCTCGCCAAGATGAGACTGACAAAGGCTATGCAGAACAGCACGAAAGTCACTGCTAAGCTTGCGTAAAATGGGATCTGCACCATATTTAGGATCAAGACACCGAGGAGTGCAATGACGAATCCACTGGTCTTGAGCCAATACGCAGCTCCAAATTCGATGACCCGAGAAGCATTATCGATTGGAGATAGGGCGGGTTTAAGGTCCTTGCCTCGAGCGTACTGAGCCAGGGCCACCGGCAGCATGGAGGCGGTCAAGAACTGTAAGAGCAGAGCCCCCAGACCGAGGAGCAGCATCAGCAGGATCGAAAACAGACCGAGTCTGACACCTGAGTCTTCATCGGCTCGAAGCCAGATCATGACGTTGAAGGAGGAAAACAAGAAAGCGATGGTAGGTACGGTGAAGAGCATTAAGCTTCCAATGTAGAGCAAGGTTGGACCGACGCCCTCGGCCACCAGACCACCTGGGTTATCAACCTCCGGAAGGCCATCCGAAGTCGTCCCAGTGTTGAGGGCTGCGGCCTGGGCCTCCAAGTCTTTTTGGAGTAATCCAAGAGCTAAGGGAGTCGGCAACAATAGGCAAAGGGAAACCCCGCCGAATGCAATCTTCTTCCAAATGCTCTCGTCTCGACTCAGCGCACTCCAACTTGCTCGTTCCATAGCTCACGCTCCACCAAGGCAGACAGTTTCTGTAGCTTTACCCCTCCGCCGTTTAAGTTTCGATAGCATCGGGGAGGATTCCTAGGAGATGAGACTCAAGACCTTGAATTGACATCTCAGACCGCAGGAGCAACCTCGTTTCCAACTTACTAAGCCATAAGTTCAGAAAGAAGCACGATAGCCAAGATCGCTCTTTGACCCTCACTGAACATCTCGAAGAGATGCGCAGTCGCATCATTTGGAGTCTAACCGCGTGGGTCGCGGCTTCGTGCTTGGCGTACGCATTTGTTCCTCGACTCTTGACCTTTTGCCAGAATCAGTTCCTTGATGGCAAAGTCCAGTTGATCTTTACTAGGCCAACGGAAGCTTTTATCGCCTACCTCAAGTTAGCTCTGGTCGCCGGACTCTTCTTAGCTTCGCCAGTCTTCATTTATCACATCATGATGTTCGTGATGCCAGGCTTGAGGGATGTGGAGAGGCGCTGGGTCCTCAGGCTCATTCCGGTTTCCGTTCTGCTATTTTGCATCGGCGTCACCTTTGCTTACTACGTAGTTCTTCCGGTCACCATGCACTTTTTTCTCTCTTTTTCTACCGACGCCCTGAACGCTATGTTCCAAGTTGGGGACTTCTTGGGGTTTGTCGTCGGCATATTGGCGCTTTGCGGGGTAGCGTTTCAATTGCCCTTGGTCTTGTTTTTCGCAGCCCTGGCAGGCATCGTGAACTCAAAGCAACTCCGAGAGGGACGTAGGTATGCCATCTTTGGCTCCGCCTTGGTGGCAGCCGTAGCTACTCCAACGCCCGATGCCTTCACCATGAGCGTTGTGGCCTTGCCACTCTGGATTCTCTATGAGATTAGTGTTATCCTAATCCGGATTTCGGGCCGCTAGCCGAGCGCGCGCTGGCGTCCGAACTCTGAAAAATGAAAGGAAATTCTACCTTTGAATACTGAAACCGTCTCTATGGCCCTGGGACTGGGCCCCGCCGAAATTGGCGTATTATTGGTCCTGCTGATTTTTTTGTTTGGTCCCAAACGAATCCCAGAAATTGGCGAATCCATAGGCAAGGCCCTGAAGTCCTACCGCAAGGCCACCTCCGATGACCCTGAACCTCCCAAGGACGAAACCAGCGCCTCTTGACAGCTCAACTCGGCTGGCATCCAGAATAATCAGCGGCCACCAGGATCTCTCGACCTGGAAGGAAAAGGCCATGCCACCAAGCCTCTAGCGAGGTCTCTAGACCCCGAAAGGACAGTGTAATCGTGACTATTTCTTTGCAACAAGCAAAACAGCTTTGCACGGCTAAAGAATTCGAGCAATTTGAGAACAGTCTGCCTCCAAAAATTGAGGGATTCACTGTAGGTGGTCTCAGAAATGAGATTCAGCGGGCCAGACGAGCTCGTGATAAGTATCGAGACCTAGAACAAAGACAAGCGGCTGAAGCGAAGGGGACGAGATCCCCCAGTGGGGCCCGACCGGCTCAAGGCCACCAGGGTACGACCTCCAAAGTCCAGTTGTTCCAGGAAACTCTCGACCGGCTCGAAGCAAGACTTCAGGAACTCGAACAGAGAACCCCGTCCTAAACGGAAACACCCCGCCTTAGGTGCTCCAAAGGATCTGTCCGCCCATCGAATGCGGACAGACCACCCCGACTTCCCCAGGGAAAAGGCTTCCGCTTTGTCTATTTTGGAATCTTCGTCTGTGGCTTTTTAACTCGGGTGGCTCAAAGAATCTGAATGAAGGTCAACAATGCAGAACCAAACATTGAAATCATCCAACGGACCGGTCTCCAACGCTCCTCGGCAAGCTTGCCCGGTCAATTCTTATAATGAATGGGACCCTCTAGAAGAGGTGATCGTGGGCAGCCTGGACGGTGCCACCATCCCAACACCTCATTTGGCCGTGACCTTTAACGTCCCGCGCTATGTGGCCCAAATCTTTAAGATTGTGGGGGGCTTCAGGTATCCTGGTTTTCTGACCGCACCTGCAAAGAGAGAGCTCGCGGAGTTCATTTCCATCTTGGAAGGTGAGGGGATCACCGTCCGCAGGCCCGACATCTTCAATTTCAGGGCCAAGTTTGGGACTCATTTGTGGAACTCTAGAGGTTTTTGTGTGGCTTGCCCTCGAGATGGGTTTTTGGTGGTCGGCGATGAGATCATTGAGACTCCCATGGCCTGGAGAACTCGCCACCTCGAATCTCTGGCCTATCGCAGCTTGTTCAAGGAGTACTTTCGA
Source organism: Vulcanimicrobiota bacterium (assembly GCA_050486105.1). Lineage (GTDB taxonomy): Bacteria > Vulcanimicrobiota > Xenobia > Xenobiales > JADMJV01 > JAEXNA01. Next base: position 522 of record JBJHCR010000445.1, on the reverse strand, counting down.
AACGGTGCTCGCTGGACTTCGGCCCCTAGACCGGAGCTCGCCGATGACCTCTACAACTCCGACTATAGTCTTCCAAAAATCGATGAGCCCATGCGTTTTGTGGTCAATGAATACGAACCTGTATTTGATGCGGCGGACTTTGTGCGCTGTGGCAGAGATCTCTTCGTAACCCGCAGTAACGTTACCAACGAAATGGGGATTCTCTGGTTGGAGCGGCACCTTGGAGAAGATTATCGGATCCACCGTATTGAAAGCCGATGTCGGCAACCCATGCATATCGATTCCACCTTCATGCCCCTGGCCCCGGGCAAAGTCTTGGTCAATCCCGAATTTGTAGATGTGGACAATCTGCCTCCCATTCTGAAATCCTGGGATGTTTTGGTCGCCCCTAAACCGGACCCCATTCCCAACCCGATCCTTTCCATGTGCAGCAGTTGGCTCAGTATCAATGTCCTGATGCTTGACGAGAAGAAAGTGATGGTCGAAGCCTCTCAAAAGAGCATGATCAAGGCACTCAAGGAC
>JBJHCR010000444.1:0-4397 GCA_050486105.1 Vulcanimicrobiota bacterium | reverse complement strand
CGCCTACGGCTTTCGGGTGATTTTGAGTAATATACGGAAATATTTCCAACATGGCCCTACGGGAACGCCTTCGGCTTTCAAACGATTTTGCATGGACAATAATGGACGAGTCTCGCGACGCGGAGATTAATTCAGCAGCCTCCTAGGAGGGCAGAAATAGGCTGCTCCTAGCCGAAGGCCTTGCCGAGAGCTTCTAAGGCCATCAAGCTCAACCCACCCATGATCGCGGCCGCAGGCAGAGTTAAGACCCAGGCGATGAAGATGTTCTTGGCCACACCCCAACGCACTGCGGAGAATCGACGGCTGGCTCCAACCCCCATGATGGCCGAACTGATGACGTGAGTGGTGGAGACCGGCATACCCAGAAGGGCCGTAACAGAGAGCACGCTGGCCGAGGTCAACTCGGCGGCGAAACCGTGAATCGGATGCAGTTTGGTCATCTTGCCACCCATGGTCTTGATGATTCTCCAGCCTCCGGAAGCTGTCCCTAGAGCGATCATGGCCGCACAGGCAAACTTCACCCAGAAAGGTACGTCGAAGGTGCTCTGCAGCCCACCGGTCACCAGCGCCAGGGTGATGATTCCCATGATTTTCTGAGCATCGTTCATGCCGTGGGTCAGGGCCAGATAGCTGCAACTCACCACCTGGCAGCGCCGGAAGTTTCGATTGATGTTGCTGGGATTGGCCCGACGAAACATCCACATGAGAGCTACCATGATCAAGAATCCCACCAGAAAACCCAACAGCGGGCTGAGCAAACCAGGGACCACAACTTTGCTGATCACTCCAGACCAGATCACCCCTTCAGCTCCCGAAGCGTACAAGGCCGCCCCAACCAAACCTCCCACCAGAGCGTGAGACGAAGAGGAGGGAAGCCCCAGATACCAAGTGATAAGGTTCCAGATCAAAGCTCCTATGAGGGCCGCCAAGATGAGCTTCTGATTGGAAACCATGAACGGAGCCACCAGGCCTTTACTGATAGTTTTGGCTACCCCTTCAGAGACGAAAGCTCCCAGAAAATTGAAAACGGCCGCCAACAAGACGGCCGTTCTAGGGGTTAAGGCTCGAGTGGAGACTGCGGTGGCAATAGCGTTGGCAGCATCCTGCATCCCATTAACATAGTCGTAGATGAGAGCGACTCCGATCACTACGATCAGAATCCAGGTCAATTCAAGCATGCTTGATGACGACCCCTTCAACCACGTCGAGTACGTCCTCGAACTTGTCCACGCCGTTTTCGGCCCCTTCGATGATCTCTTTCCATTTCATCAGTTCGAGAACATCTTCCACCGACTTGCACTCGCGATAAAGCTGAGCCACCGAGCGCCGATTGACCTCGTCCCCTTTGGCCTCCAGCTTTCTCATGGCTCTCCGAAGGTCGGTTATGTCCTTGAACTTTGGTAAGCGCTTCATGGCTTCCAGGATCAGGTCGGAACACTCGTCGAGGATGGTGGCCAACTCTACGATCCCGGGTCGAAGTTCCTTGACGTCAAACATGCTGAGTCGAACGGCCGCACCCTGAATGTAGTCTAGAATGTCGTCCATGTGATTGGCCAAGAGATGGATGTCCTCTCGGTCCATGGGAGTCACAAATGACCGGGCCAGCTTCACCAGAATATCGTGAAGCAATTCGTCTCCCTGGTCCTCAGTCTTACGTATCCGCTCGACTCTTTCAGAGAAATCAGGCTCCCCAAACCGCTCGAGAAGTTCCTTGAACTGCCCGCACATGTCTTTTGCTAACTCGGCCTGCTGTAGAAACAGTTCGAAGAATTTCTCTTCCCGGGGAAATATGTTCAGTCGCACAACTACCTCCGAGATTTTTCTTAAGGCTCGGCGCTGTTCTGAAAGGCTTGGCTGGGATCCTTTTCTCTTCGAGGACTAGGGGAGGGGAAATTCTGCCTAACCTGGGAAGCGAGGCCCATGGCAACACCTCTCGAACACGATCCTCAGCGATTTCTCGAAATACAACAAGAACTGGAACCCTCAGCTAGAGTTGAGGCACTGGTCACCGTCCTGCGGGGACCTTCCGGTTGCCCTTGGGATCAAAAGCAGCAAGCTCTCGACATTCTGGACCACCTCATCGATGAGGCTCACGAACTCAAACAAGCTCTCCTAGATCAGCAGCAGAACTCGATAGAAGAGGAATACGGAGACCTCTTCTTCACTTGGACCTTTCTAGCTCAAACGATGAAATCCAATGCCAGTCTAGGTACCGCCGTTCAAGGCCTGGTGAGCAAGATGATCTCTCGACACCCTCACGTTTTTGTTGAAGGAGCCGCCTCGGACCTAGGCGCCATCCGCAGGAATTGGGAGGAAAACAAGAGCAAAGAGAAGGCCCGAGGATACAGACTCGACGAGGGACTTCCAGCTTCTCTACCTCCGCTGCGAAGAGCTACGAAACTCCTAAGAAAAGTGCGCAGCATGGGTTTTCGCTATCCAGAAAGAGCAGGCGCCTGGGATAAGCTTGAAGAGGAACTCACCGAGTTCCGCGAGGTCGCAAGTCATGAACTGCGAGCTGAAGCCGAGTTCGGAGATCTGCTGTTGGCCTTGCTGACCCTGGCTCTGGAGTACGACATTGATGCCGACCGAGGCCTCTTATCGAGCAGCACCAAACTGATGGACCGCCTAGAAACCCTCCAAAAACTCGCTGGAAAACCTCTCTCAGAAATAGAGCCGGAACGCTTGCCCGGTCTCTACCGCCAAGCCAAGAATCCCGAAGAGTCACCGAGTTCGGCTTACCTGAACTACTGCAGCGTGAGCCCTTGGCCTAGCCCGGTTCGAGCAGCCGTTCGAAGAGCAGCCCACAAGATTGGGACCAGCGGCCTTCAGGGGTCTCTGGAGCTTCGGCAAGACCGGGAAGCCCTCCGTCAAAGTTTGGCCCTGCTGCTGGGGGGCAAGATGGAGCAGGTAGTCTTCGTCCCCAACGTCTCTAGCGCCGCCCTGGGAGTGTCCTACTGTCTAGATTGGGGAGCGAACCCGTCGGTGCTACTGGGGCAACACGAGTTCCCGGCCAACACCGTACCTTGGCGCCTCGCCTCTCGGGCCCTGGGTTTCAAGGTTTTAGAGTTCGACGAAGATCAACTCCGACGCGAGCCCGAGCGAGGCTGGGAGGCCCTGGAGTCCCTTCTCGAAAGGGAACGCCCACGACTGCTGGCTCTGTCGGCGGTCTCATTCTGGAGCGGATATCGAGTTCCGGTGCGTCGGCTCTCCGAGCTTTGCGCTGAGACCAACACTTTGTTGTATCTTGACGCCATCCAAGCTGTAGGCCCAAATCCCATCAGTATGAAGGAGGGGATCGATTTCTTGGCCGGAGGAAGCCACAAGACTCTTTTGAGCCCGGAAGGAGCGGGTTTCCTCTTGGTCTCCGAGAGAGGTCGGAGGGCCTGGGTTCCCCGCCTCGGCAGCTGGTTGAGCCTACCTGATCCGATCGATTTTCTACTCAACGGCAAACCCAACTCCATCCCCAATGGGGCTTGGCCCCGGAAGGGCGACCCGTCTACCTTGGAGGGAGGGAGTCTAAACGTTCTAGGGTACGCGGGTCTAAAGGCCGCTGTCGATTGGTTGCTCGAAAAAAATCCGAAAACGGTTTGGGCCCAAATCCAAAGCCTCCAAGATAAGTTTGAGTGCGCACTGAGCGCACGGGGATGGATCAGCCTCAGAGCGGCCGAACTCGAGTGCCGAAGCTCCATCCTCAGCTTTGACCCCCCACCCAATCTCGATTTGCCCACCTTGGTACATCACCTCAATCAAGCCGGTGTCGCTTGCGGTATGCCCAACGGTCGACTGAGGTTCGGCTTTCATTTGTTCAATTCCGAAAGCGATCTCGAGGCTTTGCTCAAAGCCCTCGACGTCTCAATGAACATCTAGCACTTGTGTACCTTGCTCGCGCAAATCGGCCAAAGTGCGCAGATAAAGAATCACGTCCGGCCGGTGGTTCCGTCGCAACCTGCGCCCACGCTCACCAAGTTTGGCTAGGACGCCGGGGTCGTTGAGATACTCCAAAGCCATAACGTCGCGGTGATCAAATCCCACTTCGGCAAGAGCTCTAAATAGGTCGTCGACCTTCTTTCCGCTCGTTTCACAATAGTCTTTGGCGTGTTCGGACCACTCGTCCAACTGGTGGTCGATGGACTCGGCGATCTCTCGGGCTGACATGGAGGTCAGGGTTTGGACCAGATGCCCGCAATTGCATCTTCCCATATGACCCCATTCATATTCGGCCCCGTCGGCCAGGCGTTCGGCCGTCCCTCGCAACAAATTAGCTAGGGTCTGTTGACATTCGGCGTTCCGAGCTACACGAAGAAGATTTTTGTGCTCCGGTAGTAGAATTTATCGCCTAGTACCGGGCGTACTTAAGAGAAATTTTGCTGCCGGAGCGCGGAAATCCGCGAGTGTAG
>JBJHCR010000443.1:0-4407 GCA_050486105.1 Vulcanimicrobiota bacterium | reverse complement strand
TGGAGACTCTTAGATACTCTGTGGTGGCTTCAGCCAACGCTGCTCCTTTTTTTGGGAGTCACCTTAGATACACCATCGCCTCAAGCGGCGACGTTCCCGGCAAACGATCCGAACTGAGGATCATCGACGCCCAGGTGCTACCCCAACCGGCCTTCGAGGAACCGGGAGACACGGTGATGCTGACGGCCCAGGCGGTGCTGATAGGCAGCCAGGCCAACCCCAGTGACATCGAATGGACGGTGGACCTGTTGGATGAATACGGGGACGTGGTGGTGGAGGAATTTGCTTCCGGCACCGGTCCTCACATCTCGGCCGAATGGGACGGTACTGCCGCAGGCCAGGCGGTAGAGCATCCAACATCGTACCGGTTCAGGATTCGGGCAGAGGTTTGCGATGCTCCGGACATCGGGATAGGGTTTCGAGGAACCCCCGACCAGATTCGGGCCCAGGACACCGGTGGTCAGTGTTTGCTGGATGAGGCGGAAGTGGCGATGGTCGACGAACAGATTCGTTTGGTCATTCGTGGTGAAGACGGAGTTGCATTGGCCCGGTCGGGGACAAATCGAACCGACCAAGATTTTGGACTTGACCGTGTTCACAAGGCTCAGTCGCTTACTTTCGAGGTGTATGGCGTCCCCGACACCATTGATTCCCTGTCGCTCAAGGTGGGTTCTCGGCCGGGGCTAAAGAGCGCGACGGTGCAGGCCACTCGAAGCAGTGGTAGCAGTGATCCTCTTAAGGCCAACTACCTTCCTTTTCAACTCTTCCCCGACAATGGTCAGGAGTCTCATCCGGTGTTTTCCAGTCTGGATTGGAGCACGGGTATTGATCCTCAAGGGGACACGAAGTTTGCGCTCACGCAGGTCCGTGCTCGGGGAGGAAAGGTGGGCGGAAGAGCTTTTTTTGGTGCTCAATCGCTCACCGTGTCAAGGATGTTTGGTGACATCTTGAGGCCGATTTCTCAGTCTCTCCTCGATGAATTTGATCAGGTTGAGCTTGCCGATGAACCTGAATTGGCCTTCGAAGCTGGTGGCTACGAGACGCTTCAAGTAGAGGTTGATGACTCTGCCGTAGCCTCGCGTAATCGGGTTCTAGCGAGGTTTGGCAACGGAGCGAGCGTTTTGATGTTGAGCGGACACGGCAGTTACGAAGGTTGGACCAATATTCCTGGAGGCAACATTGTTCTGGCAAGTCGCCGTGGGGAGAAGCCGGCTGATGCATTCTTTTCAGAACAGTGGCAGAATGTCCGAACCCTCATCGTATCTGGCTGTGTCAGTGTGAACCTAAACGACTATGCTCTCAATTCTCGCAGCCACTTGTCAAATGTTGGGCAGGATTTCTTCGAAGAGATTCCGCTTTCAAGTCCTGCTCGAACCTTGAAGGGGACCATACATCCCGATGGGATCCTGCTTGGATACCAAGATGCTGCTCCAGAATCCCCAAACGATGTCCGCCCGATTCGACGTTTTTTTGAGATGATGGGTTCGCAGTGGAAGTCAGAAGCAAGCACCACGCCAATGCAATGGATGCGAGCCCACGCAGAAGTGGATTTTCTGGACAACGCCTCCGCTATGGACAACAACAATTTCTACTTCATACGCTACCAAGAAACCAAGAGTCAGCCCTACAAGAGATACCTGTCTCGAAGTCCAGGCTCAACCTATGTGAAGCTCAGTCGTACTAAGCGTCAGATTGTCAGGGTGGCCAGGCAAGATTGGGATAAGCCGAAGCGGGACGACCACGAGGTTCATACTGTTCAAAAACTTCCCGACACGGTCTTGGAGGTGCTGCAATGATGAAGAGCTGTCTGATTGGGGCAAGAGGATGCGTCTTACTTTTGCTGATTTTTCTTGTTGGCACAGCCTGGGCTCAGAATGAGCCTCCGCAGGGTTTCGAGCCCGAAATAGCGGTTGGCCCCGAAGCCATGTTAATCCAGGCCACGAACCTTTTGGAAGAAGGGAAATCCCAAGAGAGTTGGGACCTCTTAGAGAGGATCTGCAACGACTTTGCCGGGCAGAACTGGGAGGCCGAGGCCCGCATGCACAAGGCTTTCATCTTGACCACGCGAAGGCAGACAGAAGCCGCTGAGGCCATGCTGGCCAGCATTGTGGCCGACTTCCCGCAGTCGGAGATCGCCTTAAGGGCTCGGATGAATGAGGTGGACTTCTGGTTTCTGCGCCATCCCCTGGCTCAGCGGGATTCCCGCTCTGCGGTGATCGAGCAATACTTAGATAAACTCGATGAGCTGATCGCGGAAGCGGGGGGATCTTCGTTGAGGGGAGAGTCCTATCGTGTGGTGTCGCCGCGATCTCACCTTTCAGATGCCGAACAACTTGCTATTCTTTACGAACTTTATAATCTGGGGGCCGCACGATTATCTTCGGCCACAATTGTTGGACAGTTTAGTGCAGATACGCCGGACATTGAAAGTGACAAGAGAGCGTTTCAAATGCTAATTAGGGCAATCGAGTTTCTACCTGTGGCACTCGATCTCCAAATGAGCCAAATGTTAGCTTCTGATGGGAGAGCGATTTTTGGCATAATGGAGCCAGATCGTGAGAATCTTCCACCGCTCGTTTACGACTTGCAGCCTTCCGATGGTGCCCAAGTTTCTAGTCTTCGCCCAGAAATCTCTTTCAGGGTTACCGGAGGGACGGTTCACGAACAGATGGTTCACGTTGGAAGGCTAGAGTTTGAAGTCGATGGGGTGGAAGTTCCCGATCTGGAACGAAGATTGAAGATCGATGCGAACCTGGAGGAGGTCGACGAACCATTTCTGGTTTTCACGGTATCCTATCATCCCGGCGAGGACCTTCCTTTAGGGCAGCATACAGTTCGGGCATCGGTGATTAAACTTGGAATGTCGGACCATCCCACCGAGGTGGAGTGGACCTTCACGATCACCGAGGCTTCACCCCCTCCCCCCGACGACCCCACCAGCGACACCCTCCCGGCTACCAAGGACACCACCATCTACGACCGGGGTCCGCATAAGAACGAAGGGGCCAACCCCAGGCTGTTGCTAAAGAAAGTGCAGGGCAAACCCGCGCACTTCTTGGTGGGCTTTGACACCGCCAACCTCAACACCAACGGCCTGACCAAGGCCACCCTGGTGTTGACCATCGACTCCAGCCAGAACGTGACCGGCTGGGGGAATGGGCGGCAAATTCGGGCCCGCAGGGTACTCACGGAATGGGCCGAGGGCAACGGTATGAGCTTGGAGTTACCCAACAACCAACAGACCAGCGGTTCAGGCTCGGGCGCCACCTGGTTTAGCCCGGTAGACGCCAACATCGCCAACAATCAGGCGGACTCGGCGGTCACCTGGAGCGGGGGCATGAGCTTCACCGCCCCGTCGACCGCACCCACCGTGACCATCAAGAATCACCAGAGCGGAGAAGTGGCCTTTGAGGTCACCGAAGACCTGCTGCTGGGTGCTCCCCACGGCTGGCTCATCTCCCGCGACCAGGACGTGGGTTCCCAAGTGGCCTTCCACTCTCGAGAGGCTGGGGCCGCCCTTGCTCCCCGCTTGGTGCTGGAGTACGGCCCCACCGTCGCCGGCAACTCCCACCAAAGCCTGCCCTTCGGCCTACCGCTGCTGGCATCCATGAGAACTCATCCCATCACCACCACCAGCGCTCTCTGGTCCGAAGGGCAATCCAGGGTGGGCAACCTCATGGCCGGAAACGCCTGGGATGCCAATTCAAGGGCCGTGGTCACCCTCAAACCCCTAGAAACATCTCCCGAAGCCCGACCGGGCCTTCGCCAGACCCTGCGCCAAAGCCCCATGCTGGCCTTTGCCGGTGAACAACTCGTCAGCTCCCTAGTCGGACCAAACCCCATCACCCAAGGAATAGCCGGCACGGCTTATCGAGGATGGCTGGAGTTGGGCTAACCTGCCCCCGGCACACCGAGTCTAGCGTTGCAGCAGCGCTCGAGCGCTCGGGGGGCAAAGCCTCCCGTGTGGCAAAGACCGGGCCCAAGGCGTGCTGCCTGCAACACCCGCACACAAGTACCTTGCAGATGGCCTATTGGGTAGAGCAGCGGACAGGCAATGGTGATATAATCACCATCAGATGAAGCACCCAGGTTTGCTCAACGACATCATGTTCAAAATCGTGTTCGGTACGGAGCAGGGTCTTCCGGTGCTGCGTGCTCTGTTGAACGCCCTGCTGGGCCTGCGAGGCGACTTGAAGATCGTGGACCTTGACTGCTGTCCCCTGGCCACGAGAAAGAATACCTGTTGGAAAAGAACCCGATTTTGGACGTGAAAGCTCGAGATGGTAGGGGACGACAATACAACATCGAGGTGCAACTGAGGGCCGGGATAGACGACTACATCAAACGTTCGGTGTATTACGTGACCCGGTTCTTTTGCGACCAGATCCAAGCTGGTCAGTCCTACGA
>JBJHCR010000442.1:0-4413 GCA_050486105.1 Vulcanimicrobiota bacterium | reverse complement strand
AAAGCGCCTTTTTGCTTAAGTACTCACGGGTACTAGGCTCAAAAAAACACTTCCGGAGAGAGAAAATCTGCTTCGCGCAGCTTGAAACGCTGAATGTCAACAGACCCTAATTGTCCTCAGAGTCTATCAATTCCCAAAGTCCCTCTTGATGAAGCCATAGAGGGTCCGCATTGTGCCGTAGGAATTCGTCAACGGGCAAACCTTCGACCAGAGGCTCGCGCTTGATTCGTTTTTGCTTTCCGTTGACGAAAATCCCTTCATACATCTCACCGTGTTTCGTCCTGACAAGCTTTTCGGCTTTGGTCAGCTTTCGCTTTTTCTTGGCCATACTCTCACCTTTAACTTCGGCAGCCACCTAGCCCTCAAAGTCAAACTCCAGCTCATCGTTACAGACAGGCATTAAACCCGAATTCTCTCGTCATGCTCCTAGGAGCTGGGCAGAGGGATAAACTCTTCGGAATCCCCAGGCACACACCCAAATTTCTTGAGGCGCCATTCCTCTTTCGCCTGCTCGATTCGCTCTCGACTCGAAGAGACAAAATTCCACCAAACATAGCGGGGTCCGTCCATGGCTGCTCCTCCCAGGATGGTGATGCGGGCTGGCTCCAACGCCTTAATAGAAACGTCTCGACCTGGACGGAGCACGATCATTTGGTTGGGCCCATACTCTTGTCCGGCCACCTCGAGGCGACCGTGAAGCCCATAAATAGCGCGCTCTTCGGTATCTTTGGGCACTGGGAGAATGGCGCCCTTCTCCAGCGTAGCGTCCACATAGAGCGTGTCCCAATCGGTGGGCACCGGAGAGCAGAGCCCGTAAGCCTTACCGAGGAGAATCTTAACCTTCTTGCCTTCGGCCGCGTGCTCTGGGAGCTGAGCCGCACCCTGGTGCAAAAAGCTTGGCTCACTCTGTTCTTTGCTGAGAGGTTGAGCTAACCAACTCTGGATCCCAAAAAGCCGTGAGGGCCCCTTGCGGACCTCCGCTCCCGTCCTTTCCGAGTGAACGATGCCTCGGCCGGCACTCATGAGATTGATATCACCAGGCTGGATCGCTTGATCGGTGCCCAAAGAGTCTCGGTGGTGAATGGAACCGTCAAAAAGATAAGTGACGGTGGACAGTCCGATATGAGGATGTGGCCTCACGTCGACTCCTTGGCCGGTCAAGAATTCGCCCGGACCCATCTCGTCCCAAAAGATGAAGGGACCCACCATTCGCTTGTCCCTGAACGGCAGGGCTCTGCGCACTTCGAAGTTTCCGATATCTCCGGTGCGTGGGATGATGACCATTTCGATGTCGTTTGGGCATTCCAAGTCGAGATCGGGATCGGCTCCCGGCATCCAACTCACGGGGTGCTCCTAGCCGCGCTCAACATAGGGGCTCCTGGGCAAACAATTGAACTTGCAGACTAATATGGTCGTTAACCAGATGTTTGCCAAGGGCCTCGAAAAAGCGGCCTGAACCATATCGACTGTTCCACCGGGTGCGGTCAAGGTCGAAATTTGCCTGAACCACCCATTCTTCCGGCCCCTGATGAAAGACGGCATCGAAATCGATCGGTCGACTCTCGCCCCTCAAAGTGAGATCCCCTTTCACTCGAGTGTTGGGCCTTCCCGGGGTGGCACCCTCTATCGCTTCTACTGCTGACAAAACAAAGCTTGCCGTGGGGAACTCGCTGGCCAGAAAGAAGTCAGCAGCCTTGAGGTGATCGAGTAGGACCTGATTCATTTTCTGGTCCGCGATATCTGTGCACTTCAAGCTGTCGAAATGCGTCTCGACCAGAGCAGAACTCAAACCGTGTTCGCTCGCTTCCAGATAGCCCGAGGTCACAGCCAGGGTCCCTGTGTGTTGATTGACCAAATTCCGTCCCGTCCAACGAATGAGGGATCGCTCTGTGTCGAGGGAGCGTTTCGAAATTGTCAGACCCGCTTCCCCAGCGTTTCCTTGGACCGGAAATCCTGACTCTGTCCACGCTTCAAGCCCTCCCCGCAGGACCCAAAGGTCGGAGTAGCCATCGTTCGAGAGTTGCTCAAAGGCGGCGTCAGCGGCCTGAAAGTCCTCATTGAGTCCGTAGACCACAAGGGTTGTCTGTTTCGATGCGATCAGTTTTGCAACGGTTTCGAGAAAGACGATCTCATAGACACACGCATTGACAGCGCCGGGAATGTGGGACGCTTCAAAGTGTTGCTCAGTGAGCACGTCCAACAGCACGGGAGGGTCGTCAGAATCTAAGATTTTCGCCAACTCCTGGGGACTCAGGGTTTTCATTTGCTCTCCTCAAACTTTGGGTTTCTCTGAAACTTACCAGTAATCTTTCCCGAGCACTAGTACAACGTCCGCAAAGTTCATCCCTAGTCTTGGCGGCCATGCATCCTCTTTCGCGGCGTCGAATCTCACTCAAATACGCCTGATTCACCGCGCTCGACTCTCCTAGCCAGGCGGGCGCCTCTGCACCCCTTAACATTCAGAACCTTCGGGCGAACACTTTAGTACTCGAATGTCGGTTCATTTCGAATGGGAAACTCGCTACAGAAAATAGGGAATCTATTTTCTGTAGCGCTTCACCGATCAGGACTTCAGACGCCAGCTTCCACTCGACCGGCCAGCAACTGCAGCTCCCAAGCTAAAGCGACGCCGCTGGCTCCGCCGTGGGCGAGAATGATCTCGCCGAGGCCTTCCGCTGACTTTTCACGAGCCCAGTCGCGCTGCCATTCTGCCAAGACTGCCATCCAGGTGATGGGAACGGCTCCAGCATTGGCCATTCGGCGCACGGCCATGTCATGGGCTTCCGCTGTTACTCCACCGGAAGCATCGGTCACGATGAAGACGTCGTAGCCTTCGGCCAAGGCCTGGATAGCTGGCATGGCAAGACAAACCTCGGTCCAGAGTGCCGCAATCACCAGCTGTTTTCGTCCTGTTTTCTCGACGGCCTTGATGACCTTGGCGTCCTCCCAGGTGTTGATGAGGGTCCGGTCGATGGGGGCCTGATCGGGGAAGACGTCTTGCAAGCCCTGGATCAGATGCCCTCCGCGCTCGGCGATCACCGTGGTGAGAATGGTCGGAACGTTAAACAGCTTGGCTCCTTTGGCTAGGCCGATGACGTTGTTGACGATGGTGCCCGGTTCGTGACTGTGGAGGTTGGCGAACTGGTAGGGTTGGTGGTCGATGAGCACTAGGATGCTGTCTTCGGGGCGAAGCAGGGCTTCAAGTCCAGTTTTGGGCATGGGAACTCCTTAAAATTTAGTTGGGGGTTTCTGTCAAGCGACAAGCCGGGAGTCCGTATGAGGCACCATTGGCTGAGGTGATTGTAAGCGCCATCGGTTGCGAAGTCACTGTTCAAACTTGCGATGGGCAGTCTGAAATTGCTGTCGTTTTCAGCCTTTGCGTTCTTGTCGCCAGGCCGCGGGCGTCGCTCCGAGGAGTTTACGAAAGGTGCGACCGAAATGAACGGCATCAGCGAAGCCGGTGGCTTCTGCTACGTCCTCCAGGGAAGCGGGAGTGTCTAGCAGGAGAGTCTGGGCACGGCGGACCCGTTCTTCGAGTTGCCAGCGGTAGGGAGAGACCCCTGTCGACGCCTTGAAGGCATGGCTGAAGTAGGACTGGGATAGACCGGAGACCTCCGCTAAATCGGCCAGCTCGACTCGGTCGGGTAAATGCTGGTGCAAGTATTCGATGACCTTTCGAAGCTGGCGGGGCGACAATCCCTTGGCTTTGCTGGGCACAGCCATGCCTTGAGTAGAGAAAAGCCGCGCCGCGATGGCCGTGACTAGGCCATCTCCGTAGAGCTGAGAGGAAGGGTCCGGATCATCGACCACCTCAGAGAGGTACTTGACCAGGTTCCAAACCCGGTCATCGGCAAAACGTAGCCTCGGAGCTTTGAGCAAGGCCGGATCGAATTCCGTATCCAGGCGCTGACTCAGGGTGCTTAGGTCGAAGGTCAAGGTGGCGTCCTTCACAAACCGAGCCTTGGCACCGAAGCCCCAAACCGTCATTCCGGCCGGCGCAAAGGTCATATGCCTGGGCATATAGGGGATGGGGCAAGCACGATTCTTTTGCAGTCGTGGTTCGCAGCGATCTCCCACCTCTTCTAGCAAAACGCTGAGACGGGTTTCGTTCTTGTCAGGCAGTTGGTGCGACACTTGCCCGGCACAGTGAAAGGTCATAACGCAGACCCTCACGCCACTCCAGGAGCGAGTGGACGCCGACATATCAAGTACGTTCTCGGGCAAACTTGCCACCGATTTCCCGTCTAGGCCAAAGCTCATCTCCTCATGGTTCTCAGAAAGGAGTGGTGGCCCTGCTAGTTAAGATGGACGGACCAACCAACTCTCTGTAAAGAAAAAACGCGGATTACCTCGAAGGAGGCAGAGCCGCAAGTGGCTTACGCCACAAATCTATACAAAGGAAGTATCCGTCAT
>JBJHCR010000441.1:0-4446 GCA_050486105.1 Vulcanimicrobiota bacterium | reverse complement strand
GTTCTCCGATGATCTCGCTTTTGTCCATGATTCCTCCATAGGAAGCCGTTCAGGCTTCCAAGCTTTTGCTTTCCCAGGCCGTTGAGTGGGGAGGAGGTCAACCCCGACACTCCCGCTTGAGACCGGGGCAGCATATCACCTTTCCTTGGATGTGTAAACCGGTCAGAACAACGAAACGGCAACTCCAACCAATGGGTATTCCCTTGGGGATTGCCCTTGATCTCATAGGGCAGCTATCCCCATGATGAAGCAAGAGAGGCTCCCCCTAGCCGGGAGAGCCTCTCTTGCTTCATCAATCCGATTTGACTCGAAACGGCTTAGAGCCTTATCGCGAGCCCTGACGGAGATACGCAGTCACAGGGATGGTGACGTTGAGAACGGGACTTATCCCTCCCTCACCAGATTGGGGTGCCAAAGTGATCTTGTTGATCGTAACCAGACGGTCGAGTTCCAAGTTTCCAAGCTCGTACAAGAAGTCGATCAGGGTGGAATACTTTCCAGTCAACTTCATATCGAAAACTCGCGTAGGGAACCCTTGCAGAGTTTCCGACTCGGTCGCAGGGCCACCGATGTCGTCATCGCCATCGTCCACTCCTCCTGAAGCCTTCGAGCCACCAGCCATTTGCTGACCCTTGGGAGAAATCGACTCGATCTTGAAGGAGTAGTCTTCGGTTGCGATCTGCTGACCGAGAACCATTCTTTCGATCTCAGCGATGTAGTTCGCCACAAAGAGCTCGGGCTCTTCCTTGGTGAAGCGAGCCTGCACGAGGCTGTTGAGTTCCGCCTCAAGCTTTTTCTCTTCTTCCAAGAACTTAGGGAGTTCTGCAACGTCGCGTTCAAGTCTCTCTAATTGAGCTTGACGCTCCTTTTTACTGCTCTCCAGTCGGTCGATCTCTTTCTTCTGTTCAGACCACTTGAGCATCCAGAAGCCGAGGACAATCAGGACGATGACAACCACCGTACCGCCAAATTTCATTGCTGTATTCATGACAGTTTTCCTCTCTCCTTACTACTCTTCGCTGGTGCTTTCATCAGCATCACCCTCGGACTCTTCATCTTCATCGTCGAGGCTATCCGAAAGCTCTCCCGATTCGATGGCTCTGTCAACTGGGGTATGAACATCATCAGCCGTAGGGACCGAACCTTGACCCATTCCCGTAGGGGGCTCGTTGGCTGCCTTCTCCGGGTCGTAGGTGACATCCAGCGAGAATGTGAACGCTCTCGTGTCATCAGGCTCCACCTTGGTTTCCGTCGTAGACGCCAGGGTTGAAGTCCTGAAGTAGGCCGAGTCATTGAAGTTTCTCATCAATTGGGCGATGGTTGCCAACGGCAACCGGTTGTCGTACTCAGCGGCAACCCCAGAGAAAGAGACCTTATTTGTTCTCGGGTCAATGTCGAGTTTGTCGATCCAGACGTTGTCGGGAAGTAGGATAGCCACCTCCTGCAAGAGGTTCGCGTACCGGAGGGGGTCGTAGACAAGGCTTCTGATCATTTTGATCTCGCGCTTGATACCAGCGATCCGGTTCTTAGTTTCTTCGATCCTCGGAAGCTGAGCTTCGACTTCTTTAATTTTCTGGTTGACCGCTTCGATCTCTTGTTCTTTGGCTTCGATCTGCCCGTCATACCAGTTCGTCACGTAAACACAACCGAAGGCTGAGGCGATGATCAACAAAACCATGAATATGAGAGCGGGGTCGATTGCGAAAGATTTCTTCTCTGTAGGAAGAAGATCCACCTTAATGGTCATGTTCTGCTCCATTCGAGCTGCCGTCGTTGCGCAGCAGCTGTTTGTCACGGATGTGACACATGGGACCCCCAGGTTTGTTCCCGGATCCCAAAAAAAACTTAAGGACCTACTGAGAGAGAGCTGCAAATAGGCGGACTAAGTAATCTTTGGCTCGAGTCTCGAGGAGATCGGCGGAGGCGGTTTCGGGAGAATAGGTGCTGCCTCTCAGGCAGAGCCCTTTGTTCTCTCCTCCGGTGGGGAAAGACTTCAACTCAATGTATCCGGAGATCTCTTCCCAAGAAAGGGCCATTTCGTGGTGCGTCAGAGCTAGCACCTCTCCGGACATAGTTTCGTTCTCATTGAGCTGGAAGCAATATTTTTGGCCCGGCTTCACAGGGGGTTCTCCTCCGATTGTGAGCCACTTTTGCAAGCCTTCAGCGGTAGTGTAGAGGGGTCGAAGTTGCGAGTATTCGAACTGGGCAGGAAGCATGGCAAAAAAGGTGCCCCGATTTTTCCCAAAGTATTTTTCAACGTAGAGCTTCATGACACCGAGGGCCATATCCCAACCAGAGTCGACTCCACTCTCCATGGGGTCGGACTTATGGTTTTCCGGTCCGGACTCGCTAATAGAGACGATGGTTTTCGGGGCTCTTCTGGCAAGGTTGACCGTGAGGACCTGAGTGCCTACCCCTGGGAGGCGTGTCTTCAAGACGAGCTTTTCCGGAGGACGCATTTCGGCGATCTTATAACTGACCGAGAATCCGAAGTTCTTCCAAGTGAGGGTCAGATTGCTGCCTACTCCGGGCCAACCTGAAACCCGGTCCGTGAACCACCTTTGGAGATGATCTGGGTCTGACCAGGCTTCAAAAATTTTGGCTGCCGGGGCCTCCACTTCGGTATCTTTTTTCACCACATTGAGTTCGTGGAACATTGTAGGCCGAGGTTCGCGAGAGAGCGCTCTGCGACCTTCGGAGGACTCACACTCGGGACCGGATGTCGGTCACCGACGCCGCCTCTGTCCAAGAATTGCGATCGGCAAGATGTTAGTCCCGGGAGCACTCAGTCTGGGGAGCTGGTATTCTGGTGTTCTCTAAGCCTTTGCGCTTCGGCGGGGCCGAGAAGTCCGGTGGCATTGCGCAGGTCGGTCTCGGCCTTGTCGTCGTCCCCCACGGAGCGGTAGACCTCCGCCCTTAGGAGATAGGCTCGACCGTTTTTGGGATCTCTGGCCACCGCCGAATTGAGTTCGGATAGGGCTTCGGAGACTCGGTTTTCTCCGTAGAGGATAAGGGCTCTTTGGTAATGACGGTCGCTGAGCCACGGACCAGCTCCTAGAAATAGGAGAAAGGAGAATCCAGCGAGCACCAACGCGGAGAACGCTAGCGGATGAGGAGTCCGATTGGGGGATTTGCTTGGTACGGTCTTCACTCTCGATGGACGAGAGTCTGTTGTGGCTGACTGCGGGGCCGTTTCGGGAGGGTCGTTCGGCGGACTCTTGCACGAACTCCTTGGAGGGCTTGGACGATACTCGCCTTCCAGGAGACGTCGTTGAGCTTCATTGATTCGGCGCATGCGAGCTTCCGCTCGGGATTTTTCTTCGGGGTCTTGAAAGCGGTCCGGATGATATTTCTTAGCCAGCGCCTTGAACGCCGCCTTTACGAGCTCCGGTTCGGCGTCAGGGGCCAATTGGAGCTCTTGGAAGGGATCGAACTCGGATTCGCGCTCGCCTCGGCTCACCGCTATCCCAGTCGAGACGCTATCAGACCTCCACTGAGGAAGGTGCCGAGGGCGCCCATCAAGTTCGTCAAAACGACCACCAAGAGAACCCGGGTCACCCGGTTTTTCCAAGCGATTCTTGCGGTTAACGGTTGACCGCTCAATTCGTCAAAATCTTCCACTCGAGGCTTTCGGACGGTGGCTTCAACTAAGCCCGCAATCCAGCCTGCTGCCACCATGGGGTTTGCGCTGGTGAATGGGCTGACCAGTCCCGCCACCAGTATGGTCACAGGATGGGCTAGGGCCAAAAGAGCTCCTAGTGCGCCGAAGGCGGCATTGACCCAAACCCAATCGACCAGCATTTGCAGCCCAACTTGAGAGCCGGCCGTGATAAGTCCATAAAGGATTAGGCCCAGGATCACTATGGGCAGTCCCCAACCGAATACCTTGGTCCAAGGGGATGGTGGAGGAACCGTCTCTAACGGTTCCAAGCATCGGTCTTCTCCAATGTAACGAGCAATGCCCGGCACATGACCGGCACCGACCACGGCGACCACTTTCTCTCCCGGAGCGGTGCGGATCTTTTGAGCCAGGTACTGGTCTCTCTCATCGATCAAGCTTTCCCTGACCCGAGGGAGGGTCCTTGCGAAGTCCTGAAGAGCTTCCTCGAGGACATCGGAGGACTTCAGTCGCTCGATCTCTTCTTCGTTGAGTTGCTCACTGCTCGAGACGCCTTCCGTGAGCAGCGACCCGAGGACTTTGAGTCCACCCCAGAACCCGAGATTTGACCAGGTTCGGCGGAGGGTAATGGACACTTCTCGGTCAGCCAAGACCTGATGTGCACCCAGTTCCTCTGCGACCTCGACCGCTCGCATCATTTCAGCCCCGGGCTTGACTCCGAGCTTTTCTCCAATTTTCTTTTGAAAGCTGGAAAGCATCAATTGAGCCAGCAATAGGAACGCTTTCCCCTGACGGATGACGGCCAGAATGTCCGTCTTCTTCCATTC
>JBJHCR010000440.1:0-4463 GCA_050486105.1 Vulcanimicrobiota bacterium | reverse complement strand
AGGTTCGGGAGTGACGTTCGCGCCGAAGCGTCGAGGTTTGTCTAGGTCCGTGAAGCCTCTTAGGCCAGAGAACTGAGAATCTTTCCAGGTTTCAGGTCCAGACCCATATTGGCGGTGATGTCGCTCATCTGCTGTTGGTTCAAGTGGGAACCGAGGCCTTTAAAAGCGGTTTTAAGTTTGTCCAATTGAGCGAGCTTGGGTCGGTTCTTGGAGATCATCTGTCGCCCTTTGGAAGCCACATTGATGTCAGCGTCCGAGAGGTCGCTGTTCACCGAAAGGGGGGCTTCGGCGGCTTTGACGATGATCTCACCCCGGCGGAGATCCTCTTCGGGGTCCCCGGTTTCGCTGGTGTTGATTTGCACGTGCCCGCCGGTGGCGTAGCGCTCCCCATCTGGTCCTTCCACCCAATCGCTTAGGACCGGTCCCGATAGGGCCAGGTCTCCAGCCGCATCGTAATGGGCCTGCTCGTGGCGCACCACTTCATCGTGGCGCTCTTTGAGCTTATTAGTGGTGGGGCAAGCGTTGGTTTTTGGACAGAACCCACGGATCATCATAACATCTGCAGTATAGGATGTTTCGTGAGGGCTCTGTTTGCAGAGGTGTTAACCGTTGGACAGATTCGCTGCACCGACCCCTGAATAGAGCCGATTTGGATGGCCAGGCCTGTTGGACACTTGAGCGGCCGGTAGAGTTGTTGTCAAGGATCATGGGCGGAGGCTTCCCAAGCCTCGACACCAAAAGGACTCAACGACTTTGGCGCTGGCGGTCCTCTCTTGACTCTTGCGAGCCTTCTCTGTTTTGCTGGCTGAGTTGTTGGCGCAATCTCTGCTGGACTTCGCGCACCTGTCGGGGTTGAAGCTCCAGGATGCGACCGACCGTAGCCGGGTCGGCTTCTACGAGGTTCCCCACCGAGTTGATACCCTGGGCTGAGAGTGAGGCTACACTTTCTGGAGTGAAGGAGTTACCGGGAAAAAAGGAATTTCCTGGAAACTGAGTGAGAGGTTGGCCGTGCTCGATGGGATAGGTCCGCTCCTGGGCGTGAGCTAAAGCTGTTGCCAAGGCAAGGATAAGGGCGACTATAATGGGTGAAAAGACGTGGCGATGAGTCATGGTTGGTTACTCCGATCTGCTTGATGTTCGTGATGATGTGTGTCCCAGGCCGTTCATTGAGCCCTCGGACTTCGGCCCTGACGATAAGCGTGAAAACCTTGTGAGCCGATTTTTAGTTTGAGGAGAAAGTATATCGGGATAATGTGGGCCTGATTCATTGATATGAGCCAGGGCTATATTTTACAGGGATTTACGGCTTTGGCTGAGTTGGTTTTGCGAAGGTTTTCTCGAGCCTGACTAAGATATTCCCGTTTTTTGTTTGTGGTGAAACGTTTTTTTGATTCGGGGTGAGCTGGCGTACTTTTTCCTAAATCAGTCTTAGGCTTTTCGATAAAGATAGAGGCTCTGGGTTTGGCCGCTTCTTGAGGTCCAGGCAGACTGCTCTGAGTGTTGCCATCCGGGAAGGGCAAAGTCGTGAGTGACGATTCTGGTTCCGGGTCGTACCTCTTTGAGTTTGTCGGAAAGCTGATGCAGAGTTTTGGTGGTCAGGTAGAGAATCAGCAGATCCGCATGGGACAGATCCGTCTCCATGAAATCTTGGTGACGGATCTCGATCAGGTCTTCTAAATCGTGGTCGGAGACTCTCTGCCAGGCTTCTTCCACCACCCCGAGTTGAATGTCCACCCCCACTCCTCGGGCGCCGTATTCCTGAGCGGCGATGATCAGGACCCGCCCATCTCCACAGCCAAGATCGAAGACGGTGTCCGAGGAGGTGATCTCTCCGAATTCCAGTTTGGCCCGTACTAGGGCAGCCGGCGTAGGGATGTAAGGGTCGCCAAATCTTGTCACGGGCTTGATCTTTAGGACTGCCGGCTCTGAGCGCGGTAGGCACGGAGCAGGTCGGTGGCACTGACCATTCCAACGAGTTTCCCGTCTCGGGTTACCACCACCCGATGGATGTCGTTTTCCAGAACCAGATCGGTGACCTCATCCAGGGTGCTGTCTTCCGTGGCATAGTAGACGAAAGGAGTCATGATGGCCTCCACCGGGGTGTCCATCACTGTTGGGGGAAGATCGTCTTTGGCGATATCGATCCACAGGCTCTGATAGAAATTCGGGGTGGCCTTTTGGGCCGGGCTGTTCTCAGCCATATGGTGGGCGATATCGGATTGAGACACGACTCCAAGCAGCTTATCAGTGCCCGCTTCGACCACCGGCACCCCGGAGATTTTATGCTCTTCCAAGAGCTCGGCCAACTGACTCACGGTGCGCTCCGGGGTTATGGTGACCACTTCGGAGTGCATGAGGCGACCTACGGTGGTAGTGGCTCGGTCGGCCACTATGCGAAAGGCTTCTTCGCTGGGCTCGTAGACGGCATCCTCGGCCTCTTCAGGATCCTCGCTCGAACGCTTCTTTGCTCTGTCGGGATACTCCGAAAGGTCCTGCAGTTGGCTTTTCACTGTTGGCTCGGTTTGGCGAACCTGGTCTACTCGTGCGCTTCGGACCGGATCGACTGAACGCGGAGGTTCGATATGAGGTGAAAACATGGGACATCCTTTTGGGCGCTCTAGGCCCGCCCAGGGCGCTCGGTTATCCCAGGTGATTGGTCTTGGTCACGTTCTCGTAAGAGCCGTCGCTTCGTTTCTCAAGCTTGGTGAAGCCCTGATTGGCCAGTTCCGAGTTGAACTTGGGAACCGACAGGCCTACCGGCTGGATCAGCCTTTCTACTAGGACGTCGGGGTCGCGACCGGCAAGCTTTAGACCGGCCACCTCACACAACTCTCCTAAGGTCTTGGGTCGCTCTGACATGCGGTGCACAGCTTCAAAGCGATCTTCGGTGTTCACGATGCGATAGACGTACGTAGGCATATCAAAAGAGTTGGCTGTTCGGTGGCTGGGTGCCTTCTTTGCCGGACTACTCCGGGGAAGAATTGATGGTACTCGGACTCGACTTGTCGTCGGTCGTGGGGTCGGAGCCCGGTAGATGCTGAGTACCACGAAGTATTCGAGCCACCACGTCGGCGGTGTGATCAGCGTAGGTGGTGCCGTCGGGAAGGTGGCAGCTGCGGGTGAAATAGTCCCCCTTTCCCGAGTGGATCATGGGCCCCATGGGATGAATGGTGACTTTGCCGTCTCTTTGGGCACGATTCCAGTGGGAGGCTCGCAAAAAGGGCCACCTGCCGGGGAACATAACGGGTCCCAAGTGGACGGTGCGATCCTTGGACCCAACCAGGCAGTGCAGGTGGTCAGCTAGGGTGATGCCTGGAATACTGCTGAAGACTCCCCCAACGGTGATCACCGTGACCGGAGAGCGCAGCCGGGTGAGATAGCAGGCGGCACCCAATGCCACTTGGGCTCCTCCGCTGTAGCCGATCAGATAGACCGGGGTCTTGTCTCGAGGATCGAAGCCGTGATCGAGAAGAGCTTGATAGACCTCTCGAGCGATCCCCAGATTATAGATCGGTCCATACCTCGGATCGCTGCAAACGGCCACCTGGCACACATTCCTGGCTCCGATCCAAAACTCGAAAAGCAAGCTCTTAGCGTTGAGACGGGCCCGGTGAAGAAAAGACCAAAGCCAGGCCAGAGTCCGCTCGCCGGTGAGGGGATTGTTGGTCACCGAAAAGGGAAAAACATCAGTGACCATGATGGCTTCCGGAACTCGCTCTTTAACTCGATCGATGAAACCTTGCTCTCGTCGCGCCAAGGACTCTCCCGAACCTCCGATGCCGGTTAGGTAGACCACGTAGCACTCATTGGCGGGCCTGGGATCCGCTCGCCTTGCCGGCAATTTGGGAAGGGTGAGATCGATGTCGGCGGTCCACCAGCGCAGGGCTTCGAACGGAGCGGTGAGAGCGATGGCGATGACCACTAGACCTAACAGTACGCTCAATTGACCGATGTTGGCCAGCAACCAACTCATCCTTTCATCTCCCGTTCTAGCAGAGCTACTGCGGCTTCTTTCGGGCGCAGCCAATCTTGACGGCCGAGCAGTCGGACCCTAATTTGCTCGGCTCTACTGCCGAACAACGCAGTCAAGAGATAGAACAGCAACCATCCCAAGCTCGCACAGATGATGGCTTGCATGACCGTGAGTTCAAATTGGCTGTTTAGGCCGGCGATAGTGATCAGCAACATCCA
Source organism: Vulcanimicrobiota bacterium (assembly GCA_050486105.1). Classification (GTDB taxonomy): domain Bacteria; phylum Vulcanimicrobiota; class Xenobia; order Xenobiales; family JADMJV01; genus JAEXNA01. The sequence continues at coordinate 272 of JBJHCR010000440.1, read as the reverse complement.
AATCTTAAGCAAGCCGTTCCATAAGAGCCCCAGGTGCGGCACGATGGTGATGAAGCTGAAGACCAGCGGAGTGTAACTCACCAGGATCAGGGCCTGAACATCCAGGTAGTCGCTTTGGTGGCGAAAAAGAAAAGTGAGGGCCAACCAGACGCAGCCGGCCCAAACCAGGGCCGAGAATGTCAGAGCGGCGGCACTGCCCAGCAGAGAACGCACATATTGAGTCTTGCCGGCTCGATTGATCATCAGAATTCCTGCTTCACCCAGAGCCCGAG
>JBJHCR010000439.1:2716-4486 GCA_050486105.1 Vulcanimicrobiota bacterium | reverse complement strand
GCTGCAGCTCGCCCCAGCCCGCCCGCGCTAAGCCAAGTTTTTTCGGATCCTAAGCCAACCCTGGAGCGGCTTAGGCTTCGGGGGGCTGCTCGAGCTGGCCAGCGCCTCCCAGCCCCGCTCGCCCCTGCCCGTCCCCCCTGCTCCTCCAACCGCCCGACCCTCGCGGAGTAGGGATAGGCGGAGTGTGGGTGGAGTTCGACGAACCGCAGCGCATGCGAATTGCGATTTTTTCCGACTGCTTTGAGCCGGCCATCAACGGGGTGGTCACCAGTTTGGGTTTGCAAAGAGAAGCGTTGAAAGATCTGGGTTGCCAGGTGGACCTGTTTTGCCCGAGCTACCCTCAGCCGCACGACGACGATTCGGACATATTTCGGCTGGCGGCGGTGCCCTTTCCCCTGCATAAGGCTGAGCAGATGACCTTCCCCTGGCCTCCTCGACTTCTGCGCCGGGCTTGGACCCAAGACTACGATCTGGTGCACGTTCAGACCCCGTTCACCGTGGGTCTCTTGGGTTTGGCCATGGCTTGGAGCCGACGCATCCCCAGAGTTTTTCATCACCACACTCTGTGGGAGGAGTACGTGGAGTACCTGCCCATCCCTCGAAGCATGACCGAGGGTTTGGCTATCGCTCTGTGCCGCGCTCTTGCCCAAAGTTGCCAGCGCGTGATCGCACCCAGCGAGCGGGTCAAGAACCGGTTCGCCGAACAGGGGGTCCGCAGACCCATCGACGTCATTCCCACCGGCATTAGGGCCTCCCGCTTCCAGAACGGCACACCTCGCCCCGAACTCCGAGACGGCGATGAAATTTGTTTGTATGTGGGCCGCTTAGCCTTCGAGAAATCCTTGGATTTGTTGCTCGAAGTGTTCGCTGAAATTCACGCTCAGCGCCCCCACGCTCGCCTCTGGCTGGTGGGGGACGGTCCCGCCCGTGGAGCCTTGGAAGCCCAAGCCCGAGACCTAGGAGTGGCCGAAGTCTGTACCTTTTTCGGATTTGTTCCTCGGGAGACCCTGCGAGATTTCGTAGCCAGTGCTCGGATCTTTCTGTTTACCTCTCTCACTGAAACTCAAGGGCTAGTGGTGCTCGAAGCCCAATCGGGTGGTCTACCCGTGGTGGCGGTTCGAGCAAGCGGAGTCGATGAAGCTGTTGCCGATGGAGTGGGAGGGCGACTTCTCGAACCTGGAGACCGGTCCGGGTTGGTCTCGGCAAGCCTGAAAATTCTGGAAGATCCCGACCTCCAGGCTCAATTTTCCGAAAGAGCGACCAAGTGGGCTTCTAAGTTCTCCGTAGAGGCCATGGGATTGGCCCTCTTACAGTCTTACACCTCGGCCTGCAATAAGACCGAAAAAACCCCTTGAAATCCCGAAAAATAGGGCTTTTGTCTGGATTTCTAGGGCAGGATCGCAAGGGCTTTGCTAGAAGGCCTGCCATTCCCTCACCCCATAGGATGTCAAGGAGTTTTTACCATGGATAAGGCTGTCTCCATAGAAGAGATCGAAGTCGCCACCGTCGTCTCCCGCGAGGGAGCGCTCAGCATGGAGGTTGTCGACTACGAAGCCGGCGACATTCAGGTTCTCAAAGGCTTGGAAGGTGTTCGCGTTCGCCCGGGGATGTACATCGGGGACACCACCTCTCGAGGGTTGCATCATCTGGTTTATGAGGTGGTGGACAACTCCGTCGACGAGGCCATGGCCGGGGCCTGCACCGAGATCGAAGTGGTGCTCAGGGCTGATGGGGGGGTCGAGGTCAAAGACAACGGGCGAGGGATCCCGG
>JBJHCR010000439.1:0-2706 GCA_050486105.1 Vulcanimicrobiota bacterium | reverse complement strand
CCCGGTGGCCATCCACCCCACCGAAGGCTTGCCCACGGTGGAAGTGGTCATGACCCAACTTCATGCCGGAGGGAAATTCGAGGGCAAGGGCTATAAGGTTTCGGGCGGATTGCACGGAGTCGGGGTCTCGGTGGTGAACGCCCTCTCCGCGCGTCTGGAGATCGAGGTCTACAGAGACCAGAAGGTTCACCGTCAGGCCTATGAACGAGGCATCACCCAAGGTCCTTTGGAGTCTGAGGCTCATCCGAGTTCTGAGACCGGGACCCTCATCCGATTCTGGCCCGACCCCAAGATCTTTGAGGTCACGGAATTCGAATTTCAACGCCTAGCTACTCGCTTTCGGGAACTGGCCTTTCTGAACCAAGGGTTGACACTGAAGATTTCCCAAGAAGGCACCGAGAACAGTGAAGAGTACTGTTATGAGGGGGGAATTCGCGAATATATCTCGTTTTTGAACGAAAAGAAGACCGTGCTTCACGAGAAGCCCTTCTATGTCTCCCGAGTGGTGGAAAATGAAGAACGCGGCGAGATTTCAGTGGAGATCGCCTTGGAGTACAACGACTCTTTCCAAGAGACGGTCTACTCCTTTGCCAACAATATCAACACCATAGAGGGAGGCACGCATGTCACCGGTTTCCGGGCAGCCCTAACCAGGGCCACCAACAACTACGCTCGAGTGCGCCATCTGGTTAAGGACAATGAGCCGAACTTTTCTGGAGATGATGTGCGTGAGGGTCTCACCGCCGTGCTTTCCATCAAGCTTCCGGATCCTCAGTTTGAAGGCCAAACCAAAACCAAACTGGGAACCAGCGAGGCGCGCACCATCGTGGAACAGATCTTCGACGAGTTCTACACCGAATTTTTGGGAGAGAACCCCAGCATCGCCAAGATCATCGTAGAGAAGGCCAAGAACGCCCAAAGGGCCCGTGAGGCCGCTCGTAAGGCCCGGGAAACGGTGCGTCGCAAAGGGGCCTTGGACGCCGCGAGCTTGCCAGGAAAGCTTGCGGACTGCTCCAACAGAGATCCCGAAGAATCCGAGATCTTTGTGGTCGAGGGTGATTCCGCAGGAGGTTCGGCCAAGCAGGGTCGCGACCGGCACTTTCAGGCCATTTTGCCCTTGAGGGGTAAGATTCTCAATGTGGAGAAAGCCCGTCTGGACAAAATGTTCTCTCATTCTGAGATCAGGGCCCTGATCGCCGCTTTGGGCACAGGGATCGGAGAGGACTTCGACATCTCCAAGCTGCGCTATCATCGCATCGTGATCATGACCGACGCCGACGTAGACGGAGCCCACATCCGAACGCTGCTGCTCACCTTTTTCTTTCGGCAGATGCCAGAATTGGTGAATGCCGGACACATCTACGTGGCTCAACCTCCGCTGTACGGTCTCAAGAAGGGACGCAAGATCGTCTACGCCTACTCCGATGACGAGCGCGACGCCTTTCTTGAAGAGATGGGCGACAACGTTGGGATTCAACGCTACAAAGGTCTGGGTGAGATGGACGCCGAGCAACTTTGGGACACCACCATGGACCCCTCCAAGCGAGTCATGAAGCAAGTGACCCTGGCTGATGCTCACCAGGCCGACAACATCTTTTCGGTCTTGATGGGTGACGAGGTCGCCCCGCGCAAGGAGTTCATCGTCTCCTACGCACGCGACGTGAAAAACTTGGATATCTAGTTTAACTGCCTTTTCCCCAATTCCGACTCCGGATTCGGACCAACCCAAAAGGAGCCTCACATGCCCATTGAAGATAGGGAACTTCGTTTAGCCCCCATCGTAGACGAGATGAAAGACGCCTACATGGACTATGCCATGAGCGTCATTGTCAGTCGTGCTCTGCCCGATGTGCGAGACGGCCTCAAGCCGGTGCATCGCCGCATTCTCTACACCATGCGCGAGGAGAACATCACCCCCGACAGGGCCTTTAAGAAGTCGGCCAGCACCGTGGGGAACGTGCTCGCTCGCTATCACCCTCACGGGGACGCTTCGGTCTACGACGCCATGGTGCGTATGGCTCAAGATTTCTCCATGCGCTATCCCATGGTTCAGGGGCACGGCAACTTTGGCTCGGTGGACGGCGACTCGGCGGCGGCCATGCGGTACACCGAATCCCGGCTAGCCCGAATCGCCATGGAGGCCCTTGAAGATCTCGACAAAGACACGGTGGACTGGCGACCCAACTTCGACTCCTCCACTGAAGAGCCCACCGTCTTGCCGGCAAAGCTTCCGAATCTCTTGCTCAACGGCTCCGACGGCATCGCTGTGGGCATGGCCACCAAGATCCCCCCTCACAATCTGCGGGAACTGGTCTCAGGAATAGTAGCTCTTTTCGATAACCCGGAAATGACCGTCGAGGAGTTGATGGAGCACATCCCCGGGCCGGATTTTCCCACCGGAGCCAAGATTTTGGGCCAAGGCGGCATTCGGGAGGCCTATGCCACCGGTCGAGGTTCGGTGGTCATGCGGGCTTGCATCAGAACCGAAGACCGGCCCCGGGATCGCAAGGCCTTGATCGTCGACGAGATCCCCTATCAGGTCAACAAATCGCGTCTCTTGGAGAAGATCGCCCAGGCCATCAAGGACAAGAAGATCGAAGGCATCACCGACCTCAGGGACGAGTCCGACCGCAAGGGCATGCGCATCGTCATGGAGTTGTCGGCGGGCACCCACCCTGAGGTGGTCATCAATCAACTCTATAAACA
>JBJHCR010000438.1:0-4489 GCA_050486105.1 Vulcanimicrobiota bacterium | reverse complement strand
CCCGACTCCGCGTCTGCTCGCACAAACACATGACACAACAGACCGTAACGATTAACGACCAACTAACGTCCGGATAAGTAAACGGCTTCCCTTCGCACTCCTTCTGGAATAAAGCCTAAACGTTCAAAAAGACGCTTAGACGGCTCATTGATGGACAGAATCTCAGATTGAAGCCGATGGAGCCTGAGATCTTCAAAGGCGTAAGACACCGCCGCCACCAAGGCATCGTGCCCATAGCCTCGACCCCAGAGGTCCGGCTCGACAAGCAAACCAATTTCGGCCCAGCCGGCTCTTCGGTCAATTCGGCTCAGGTTGAGGAAGCCAATCATTTCAGCATCTGGGGTCTTAATGGAATACACTTCTTCATCTTGGCTGTTGACGATCGCCGTCAACCAGGCCTCCAGCTCTGGCATACTCCGAGGCCTCTGGACCCCTGCAGTGAGCCTCCTGAGGTCCTCATTGTTGACCCAACTGTAAATAGACCCAATATCGAGCTTTTCCGTTGCCCAGAGGTTTACGTTTCCAAAACTCAGCACCCTAGGAAGTTTGTCACTCAGGGACTAGCATCCTTCGCCTGTCTCGAGAGATCCTCATTTTTTGCAAAAAACGGGGGATTTCTAGAAATGAAAGTTTGGTCACAAAGACTGCCGAGGAGTTGCCCGGTCTGTTCTGTGGCTTAGGGCAGGAGCACCTCGAGGCCCCCTGGAATACGTGGAAGGCAAACATTAAAAGATGACCAACAGCGCTGCCGCGGCCTGCTGGTTGCTAGAGGGCGGATTAATAACACATCCATGGCTGAAGTTACCTCACCTGAAGTACAAAAATACTCGACTCTGGTCCGTCTCCAGCCGGACAATCCGGAAGCACATTTTCGTCTCGGCTTTGCCTATGAGGAAGCTGGAAACACCGGAGAGGCAGTCAAGAGCTACGAGCAAGCGATCAAACTCAATCCTCGCCATGCATTGAGCTTTTTGCATCGCGGCTTCATTTTCGCAAAGAGTGCAGAGCTCAAGCTTGCCCTTCAAGAATGGGCCAGGGCTTTTGAGTACGACCCCCATCTTCACAATAAATTCTCTTCGCCGGAACTCCGACCGATCTATAAAGCCAAGTTCGAGAGTGCCCTGCAGCAGCTCGAGCGTCCTATCATCATCAATCCCAAGGATGCTTTTGCTCGCTATCAACTTGGGACAGCCTATAAATTCTTTCAAAAACCTGAATTGGCTTTGCAATCTCTCAAGAGGGCCCTTGAAATTAATCCCAACCTCTGGGAGGCCCACCTCCAGTGTGGAGAGATCTTTTCCCAACTTGGTCAATACAAGCTGGCGATCACGAACTTTCAAAGAGCCATCGATGCCAATCCGAGATATGCTGACTCCCATTACCAACTTGGCCTAATCTACGAAAAAGAAAACATGAGCGCCTTAGCTCTTCGTCATCTTGAGCAAGCCATTGAACTGGACCCGCAGAATTCTCGTTTCCATTTCGCTCTTGGTCAGGTCTATGCGAAACAGACCAAGTACAAAAAGGCCATGAAGCAGTACCAAAAGGCTCTCGATCTAGAGCCGAAGGATGCAAAAATTCACTTGCGGCTGGCCGAGTGCTGTAAGCAGATGTATCGACCAGACCTAGCCATACAGTGCTACGAAAAGGCCGTTGAGTTGGATCCCGACTCCTCGGAAGCAGTCTACGAACTGGGAACCACTGCCTTGCAATTGGGCGACGTCGAGCGGGCTGTGAAGGGTTTCAAGAAAGCCTTGGAACTGAATCCCCAGGACGCGTACGCTCACTACAGTTTGGCCCAGGCACTGCACCGCCAACAAGATTTCGAACAGGCCGCATCTCACTATGGGGAAGCTTCTCGGCTCAACCCCAAAGACGCCTATGCGGCTTACAACTTGGGCTTGATGCGAGACGAACTCAGGCAATGGGAACTCGCGGTAGAAGCCTATCGAAGGGCGGTCGAGCTTCGCCCCCACGATGCTCAGTACCATTTCAACTTAGGCCAAGCCTACCTTAAGAGTGAGCGCTATTCCGAAGCTGCCGGTGAACTCAAGCAGGCGATCAAGCTCAATCCCAATGATCTCGACATCAATTTCCTGTTGGCTGACGTGCATATGCACACCGGTCAGTATGACGAAGCCATCAACCTCTTCAGAAAGGTTGTCGAACTCAATCCCCAGTCAGTGGAAGCTCGCTTTAGAATGGCCGAAGCATTCCAAACCTTGGATATGCCCGACTATGCTTTCGAAGCTTATCAAGAGACCGTTCGTTTGGATTCGCGACATTTCCGGGCCCTCCACGGCCTTGGCTTGATCTACCTCCAAAACAGAAACAAACCCGGTATTGCGGTGGACTTCTTTCAACAGGCTCTAGACGTCGAACCCACCTTCTCTTCAGCCATGGTGGCGCTCGGTGAATCCTATATGAAATTGGGTCAACCGGAGCGAGGTCTGCAGTTTTTCGAACGAAAACTCGAAGAGAATCGACACAATGCCGGTTTTGTCGTCAAGTATACGGCAGCTCTCTCTGAGGCCGGACATAAGGACAAGGCCCTGGACGAGCTCAAGTTGGCTCTTCAATTGGACCCTGAGAACATGGAACTCAGGTTGGCACAGGCCGAATTGTACTCCAAGGCCGACAAGTTCAGCGAAGCAGTAGATGCCTTAAGATTGGTCCTTCGCTCTGCCCCCGACTCCATCGAAGCTCGGGTCAAACTTGCCGGAATCCTCCTCAAACAGGGCGGCAAAGAGGAGGCCGCCACGTTGCTTCAAAGCGTCCTGCAGCTAGATCCGGTGCACGCAGAGGCGAACTCTTTGATGGAGGCTTTGGATGCCGGAACTCCGATTCCTGAGCAGAGGCCGCCCCTGGCTTCTCCTGTCACCCCGGCCGCGGAGGCCGTTTCGGCTCCTCCAGCCAGTACGCTTACCATCGAGAAATCAGGCGTCGAAGACTCAATTGCAGAATCCGAGCCGAGCGTCGTGGACCTCCCCCCTGTTCCTACTCCCCCGCCCTCTCTAGGCTCCTTGCCGACTATAGGTGGGAGCACTCAGGGGATTTCGGAGGCCAGTCTGAGTCCCGAACCGGCTTCGCCTCCGCCTTCTCCGAGAATCGGAGATGCTGCTCCTGACAGCCCCTCAACCACAGGAACATTCGACCCGTTTGCTGATTTGGGAGAACCTGAAGAATCCGACACTCTCCCGAAACTAGGGGGTGGCTTGTCTCCCGGTGTGACTCCACCTCCCTCCCTGCCATCGTTGAGCGACAACCCCTTCGATGACATAGTCTCGGACTCGTTCGAAGCCCCGACAGCACCGACTCTTCAGCCCCCAGGACCGGCAGAGCCATCCTCAAGCCCGGCTCAAGACACCTTGATTGCCAACCCCTTCACCGTGAGCCCCGAGGCGGTTCCCGTGGTAGACAATCCCTTCGAAACCCCTGCTGAGCCGACGACGGCAACTCCTCAGGACCAAAGTGCGACACCGACGGAGGCCGAGGCAACCCCTACGATACAGCCAGAAAGCTCCGAGCCGCCGGCTCCGGCCGAACCATCCCTGATCAACCCGTTTGACGATCTCGTACAAGACGCACCAGAGGTTGCGAATCCGTTCGTCTCCAACGAAATCGAATCTTCAGATGCATTCAGTCGCGTTCCGGAACCAACCTTTACACCAACAGAGCCGACCCAGGATGCCCCTGCCCCGGCCGAGACGGCAGAAATCCCTGCGCCAGATTCGAGTCACCTTGAGCATGGCACAATCGAAGTCAGTTCTGACGTAGTCCAAGAGGCCATCGCGGCGACTGAGATCTCGGCGGAAGCGGCGCGTTTGTCACCAGAAGCGACTCCGGCTCCAGTAGACGGAGGGACGTTGGAGGCCAGTGCCGAGACCGTTCAAGCAGAACTGTCCACTGTTCCAGAGGAGCTTGAAGCACCCAGGGCCGAAACTGTTTCTTCCGAGGCGGAGCAAGCTGCCCCCGCTGAGAGCGGGACTGAGGAGGCCATTCAGAATCCCGAAGAACTCATCCAGCAGGCCATTCTAGAAAACGTCACCGGGAAGACAACAGAAGCCCAAGAGACTTTTTCCCGAATCCTCACTAATTGTCCTGAATACGCCCCGGTGTACTTTCACTTTGGTCAGTTTCTCAGGAGCCGAGGAGATACAGAAAAGGCTTTCGAGCTTTACAGTGTGGGATTGTCTAAGGCCAAAGAGCAAGGGGATGGCGATCTTGTGGCTCAGCTATCCACTGAGCACGGAATGTTGGCCCAGCACCTGGGGATCGACCTCAGCGATGACACTTCGGAAACCGTTAACCCTTCGGAGGTGGCCGAGGCTGCTCCCGCTGAAGAAGTGGCTGAAGCCGCGCCCGCAGAAGCCGAGGCTGCTCCCGCTGAAGAAGTGGCTGAAGCCGCGCCCGCAGAAGCCGAGGCTGCTCCCGCTGAAGAAGTGGCTGAAGCCGCGCCCGCAGAAGCCGAGGCTGCTCCCGCAGAAGC
>JBJHCR010000437.1:3236-4565 GCA_050486105.1 Vulcanimicrobiota bacterium | reverse complement strand
TTTCACCGCTTTCGTTCCGAAGATGAGGAGTCTCGCAGTGACTGGCGAAATCGAAGATTTCAGCGCGGTGCCGGCCTAGCTCAACGGGGCTGGCGTCGCTTCACCCAAGGTCGCGGTGAGCTCTTCTTCCTCGAGGGCAACAAGATTGCCCTAGGGAGTGAGGAAGCTGATCTCCTGGCGTGGCAGGCAGCGATACAGGGGCTTCCTGAGGGCCTTCACAAGGTTCAGGTTGAGGAAACCGAGTGGCAACTCCTGATCCGCACCTTGGCCGGTGAGGATTACGACGGAGTGGCGGTAGCCCGCCCTTGGACTCCGTCGGTGAGGGTGGTGAGAGCACTCTTCGGTTATCAGTTGTTCGCTCTAGTCCTGGTTTTTTTCTTGGCCTGGTTTGTAGTCAGGAGACTAAGCCGGGTGATCACTGAGCCTCTCGCAGAACTTGCCGACTGGTCCGAAAAAGTTGGGGAAGACCGACCAGCTTCACTCAAAGACTCCAATATCTCCGAGGTTAAGGCCTTGCAAGACTCATTCACTCGGATGTCAGCCAGAGTCGATGAGGCCTTATTGGCCCAAAGGCGTTTTGTGGCCGATGCTTCTCATGAACTGAAGACTCCCCTCACAGCCATCAAGGGTATGCTTGAGCTTCTGGACTCACGACCTGGAATGGAAGAAGAGGACCGCAGCAAGGCGCTCCGGGTGGCCTCTCAAGAATCCAATCGCATGAGTGCGTTGGTTTCGGCTCTCCTGGTGCTCTCTCGAGCTGAAGCCAAGGGATCTGGAGAACGGGCAAAGCAAGCCTTGGCTCCCATAATAGAGGAACAGTTGTCTACCCTGAGTTTGATTTTCCCGAAGCAAGAATTTCGTCAACACCTTTCCCCGAGCTGCGCTTGGAAAGTGAATCGTGAGGCTTTCGCCCGGATCGTGCGCAACCTGGTAGAGAACGCGGCCCAATACGGAGGAGGGAAAGCCATTGAGGTTGGGCTTTCAGAATCTCCCGATGAGGTTCGGCTCGAGATTCGCGACCACGGACCAGGTCTGACAGAAGAGCAACGAACTGAGGTTTTCGAGAGATTTGCCCGAGCCGATGCGGGCCGTTCTCGAAACGATGGGGGATTTGGGTTGGGTTTGTCTATTGTCAAGGCTCTGGTGGAGGAGTCCGAGGGCACGATCTCTTGTGTCGAAGCCGAAGGAGGGGGGGCCTTATTCTTGGTGCTCTTTAAGAAATCTTAAGGATCGGTTGAGTTGGGGTTCAGCTCGCTTCGGTATCCTCAGGTTAGTAAGAGCTGGAAAGACAGTTCCAGACGGTCACGAAAGGATGGGAAAATATTATGG
>JBJHCR010000437.1:0-3226 GCA_050486105.1 Vulcanimicrobiota bacterium | reverse complement strand
GCGCAAACATGTCGCGAGGACAGTTTCGAATCAAGGCCTTAGGCTTTCTTCTGGGAGCGGGGTTCTTGTTGGCAGCCTTCACTGGGCCGGCCGTGGCTGAGCCCAAGAAAGATTGGCAGCAATACGCCGAAAAGCGAATGCAGAAAATGACCTCCGAACTCGACTTGACTGAGGCGCAAGTTTCTCAGATCAAACAGATTATGGAACGCCGAAAGCCTGAGATGAAGGCCTTGCGCGGTCAGATGAAGGAGGTCTTCACTGAGGAGCAGCGAGCCGCCATGAAGGATCGCTGGAAGAATCGTGAGCGCGGTGAGCGACCTAGCAAAGACCAGTGGCAACAGAACCTTCAGGAGCTCGGTGTGACTCCGGAACAGCAGCAACAGATGAAAGCTAATCGGGAGAGACTAAAACAGCAGGCCCAGCAGACCAGGGAAGAGATTTCCGCCGTCTTGACTCCTGAGCAACGCCAGAAGTTCGAACAGATGAAGTCCGAGCGTCGTGGCAAGAGAGGTAAGCGTGGTCAACGTGGCCACGGTGGACAAGGCGAGTAGCCTAAGTCCTTAACCTCCTGGGTGCCCCGCTTCCTCAATTGGTGGAGGGGGGGCACCTTTCTCATTTATGGGACTTGACCGTCCCCAAGGATGGCCTCGGCTAGGTCGTGGCCGCTCCAATAGGCCCCATCCACATTGGCGGTGTTGCACCAGTCGCCGGCGAGTCCAATCTTGAGTTCGCGATCATAGCAATAGGGCAACTCGAGTGGGTTGATAGGGAGAGCGTAGCGCCAGCGATGAGCTCGGCAAAAACTGACCGGTGGAAGTCCCGAAGGCACCAGCAGGGCAAATTCCGACAGCATCTTGGCAGCGATCTTCTCTGGGCTGTTTTCCAGTTCGGAGCGAGACCACTCCTCGGTGGCGTGAAGGACCCAACATTCCAACTTGGGGCGGTCGGGCTTCGAAGAATCTCGACAGGCCCAAGCCAAGGGGCCGGCGTTGATGTAGCAGGCCTCAAAATCCACCACTACCGGCTCTTCGAATAAGACCATGGTTGCCAGGGTCGGTCGACTCTCCACCTGCTGGGCGAGATTTTGCAACTCTGGAAATGGGGCAAGAAGTGCGGCGCTCTGCTCGGCCGCTCCAGTGACAACTATGATCTCAAAAGGCCCATAGTTTTCTCCTTGAGTGTCTTCCAAGTATCTTTGGCCCATCGTTCCTGCGATAGAGATGATAGGAGCGCATTTCTGGAGATGAGTGTTTTCCAAGAGCCTGTCGATCAGGCTGGCTTGGCGGGGAGTGGCGACATGCCATGAAGAGGTGTCCAAGGTTTGTCTCTCGGGAAGCTCTAGGCCGTGAGCCGGCCAGGTCTTGATCCATCCAGCTTTTCTCCAAGTGGAGAACAACTGGGCCGAGCGGGCGGAATGAGGTTTCAAGTATTGGGCTCCATGATCGAATTGACGCTCGAACTGGGTGCGGGTCGACAGCCGCCCACCAGGATTGCGACCTCTGTCGAACACGGTGACCTCGATATTTTCGTCTCGTAGGCGGGCTGCCGCGCCGGCCCCAGCGATTCCCGCCCCAATGATAGCGACAGTTTTCACGGTGTTACGACCTCAGCCAGCGGCAGAGGTCGCCTGCCGCGTAAGTAAGGATCAGGTCCGCTCCGGCCCGTTTGATCGTAGTCATGATCTCCACTGTAGCAGCTCTTTCGTCCAACCAACCGTTCGCTGCGGCCGCTTTGAGCATGGCGTACTCTCCAGAGACGTGATAGGCCGCCAAGGGATAATCCGTTTCTCGCCTGAGATCCGAGAGGATGTCGAGGTAGGCCAGGGCGGGCTTGACCATCAGTATGTCGGCTCCTTCGTGAATATCCAAGCGAGCTTCTCTCAGGGCTTCTCGACGATTGGCCGGGTCCATTTGGTAACTTTTGCGATCTCCTTGGCCTGGGGTGGAGTGGGCCGCTTCTCGGAACGGACCATAGAGAGCTGAGGCGTACTTGACCGAGTAGCTCATTATGGCGGTCTGTTGGAATCCAGAATCGTCGAGCACGCCTCGAATCCCACCCACTCTTCCGTCCATCATATCCGAGGGAGCCACGATGTCGGCGCCGGCCTCGGAGTGAGATAGGGCGGCTCGAGCCAGGTGAATGAGAGTCGCGTCATTGTTGACCGCTCCGTTTTGAAGAACACCGCAATGGCCGTGATCGGTGTACTGGCACAAACACACGTCGGTGGCCACCAGTAGGTCGGGATAGTGCTCCTTAAGAAAGCGAACCCCTCTTTGAACGGGGGCCTCCGAAGACCACGCTTGACTTCCCTCGGAGTCTTTGGATTCCGGAAGTCCAAAGACAATAACCGAGGTCAGTCCTGATTCCAAGTGCGGTTCGAGAAACTCTGGAAGTCTATCCACACTCAGGTGGTATACGCCGGGAAGGGAGGAGATCGGCTCTTTTTTGTTCTGGCCTGAAACCAGGAATAATGGGAGCATGAAATCGCTGGGGTTCAAGTGAGTTTCCCGAACAAGACCGCGAAGTTGGGCGTTTTTTCTTAACCGTCGAGGACGATAATGAGGAAAGAACATGGGACAACATTCAGGCCGGAAAAGTGTCAGACCTTCAAGAGGCTGTGCGCCGAATCACCCCGAGTCCACACGACGCAAATTTTTCGTCAGAGGAATTGCAAATTAGAAGCTCATAGTGGACGAATTTGCGGTACCCAAGGCGGAAAACGGGCGAGTTTGGCGATGTGGGTCGATTCGGCGCACAGCCTCTCAAGCTTTTCTCAATTCCTACGAGAGAGATTTTCGGCCTTCGGGAACTTCCAAGGAAGGGCAATGTTACTTTATAGTACTGGGATGAAAAACCATCTCAGAGCCCTGTCGAAAAAAGTCGTATTTGGGGGTTGACAGGGTAGGCAGGGGTGGCTATTATTCCCCTCGTGCCTCGGACGCGGCGAACCTAACGGAAACCGCTCCAAGCACCCTTTTGGTCTTTGACAACTGGATAATGATGACGAGTATGGAGCTTTCGAGTTTTATACGAATGCCAATTTAATGCGGAGCAACCGTATGCAGCATTTATGTTGTATATGTTTTTAAAGTCTGTGATGTTTTTGGATATTGCAGCGATTTAACTAGGTGTGACTGTCCTGTAGTGGGGCAGTGATATCGAGCCATATCAGACGGAGAGTTTGATCCTGGCTCAGGGCTAACGCTGGCGGCGCGCCTAACACCTG
>JBJHCR010000436.1:0-4630 GCA_050486105.1 Vulcanimicrobiota bacterium | reverse complement strand
GCCGGGGACTGGGCGAAGGCTTCCTTGATGCCTTCGTTGGCCGGGCCGCCGCCCCAACTGTTGTTGGTGATGCGAGCCTCCATCTTGGTGCTGTACTGGATGCCTCGGATGATGGCGGCAGCGTTGGTGCTTCCAGCATCGCTGAAGATCTTGATGCCCATGATGTTGGCGTTGTGGTTCACTCCGACTACACCTTCACCGTTGTTCCCCACGGCGCCGATGGTTCCGGCTACGTGGGAGCCGTGTCCGTGACGGTCGATGGGGTCACCGTTGTTGTCGATGGCGCTGTAACCGTGGATGTCGTCAGCAACACCGTTGCCGTCGTCGTCTCCGCCGTTCTTGGTCTCGTTCGGGTTGGTCCACATGTTCGCGGCCAGGTCTACGTGGTTGTAGTCGACTCCGGTGTCGATGACAGCAACGATTGGTCCGCCGTTGGCCTGGTTTCGTCCGGTGTGAATGCTCCAAGCTTCGGGGGCGTCGATGTCAGCGTCGACCTTACCACCGGTCTGGCCTTCGTTGTGAAGACCGAAAAGCTTTCCGTACTGAGGGTCGTTGGGTTGGGTGGGGTCGGCGGAACCACCCTTGACTTCGGGCATGTTGCCTTTTTCGAATTCGGGCAAGCCGTAAATGTTGTTGGGAGCGGCAAAGAGCACACGGTCGTCTTTGGCCATCGCGGCCAGGGCCTCTTCGGTGGAGACGCCTGCGGGCAGTTTCAAGTGAAGGAACTCACCGCCATCACTTTTGTAGAGGCCACCTTTGGTGTCGAATTCGAAAAGGACCTTAGCGCCGAAGTCTTCAGCGATGTTGGCTTCGCCTTCGACTTGGAAACCGGGCTTGGTGCGAACAATGATTTCTCCGGGCTCGTGGTCGCCGATTCCCTGCTCTTTCAGCTTGGCGGCTTCGCCAGTGGTGGCTGCAAGAAGAGCTTCAGCTTTGGCTGAGAGGGGGGAAGCTGAGAAGGAAATGTCGGCTTGATCGCTGACTTGACTGGCCGAAGCGGCCGAAGCAGATTCGTTGGTCGTCTGAGGGCTCGGGGTGCCGGAAGGTCGGACTTGAGAGCCGTAGGCCTGGGGGGTGAAGGAATTAATCATCATAGCGGTATTCTCCTGAAATGTATTCTCTATGGGAAAAGTATACGTATTCTAGTCTCGGAGTTTTTCAACAGCATGTTAACGCTTGGATCGATCCTCAACCCTCTGGTGGACGGAAAGGAGGTTCACCGTCAAAATCTCGGAATGAAGACTCATGCTTAAGATTTCGTCGAGGCGCGATCCCGTTACGGCCGCCGTGGAATTAAAGGTTGAAGGGGCATTGGATTTAGCCACCAGAAGCGAGCTTGAACACGCGGTGATGACGGCTGTAGACTCGGGCACCCATCTCCTTTCGCTGGACCTCTCAGAAGTGAACTACTTGGGCTCGGTTGCTTTGGCCGTAGTGGTGAATGCCGCCAAGACCCTCAAGCGTCGAGGTGGGGAACTCAAGATCGCCACCAAGTCTGAGCAAGCCAGGCGTCATCTTCAACTTTTGAATCTCGAGTCACTTCTTCAAGAGAAGCGAGAGGAGGGCTAACCTGGTGCAGATTTCAAGTCGAGGATGGGTGGTTATCGCGGTTGCATGCCTGATCATTATGGTTGGCGGCCTGCAAGTCTTGCGGGGGGGGAACGAGCGCCAAGGAGGAGGCAAGGATCCGTCTAGCGGCATCCCCCTGAACACCCTCGACACTCGACCTCCCTTAGATCCGGTGCGCCCCCCTCTCGATTCGGTGGTCATCGACGGGTCGAGTACCACGCACCAGATTCCTCTGCCCACCGACCGAGATAGGGCCGCCGATGCAGAACCTCCCAAGCCGGTGGTCTGGGTCACCGAGGAGGGGGCAAAAGCCTACGCTCAGCCTGGCTTTAATATGCCGGAACTCCGAACTTTGTCAAGGTGGGAAGAGCTTCAAGTGGTAGAGAGCACCAGGGAAAATTGGGATCGGGTCAAGGATCTCGAGGGTCAGGAATTCTGGGTACAGAAGAAGATCGTTACGGTGATTCGGCCTCAAAACTTGAGCCAGCCTAGCGTCGCCGAGAAGAAGGTCATGGATTTCTATACTTCCGTAGCCCATGGAGAGCACAGCGATGCTTACGTTCATTTGTCTCCAGAGTGGAAGAGAGAGCTGTCGTATGAGAGGTTTGTAGACGGCTACGATCGCACCGATTCCTTGAGGAGTGAAATTGTGAACGTCTTTGAATTGGGAACCGACCGCTATCAGGTGGACGTGGCCATGGAGGCCGTTGAAGAGGGCGAACCGGTCGATTATCTCGGAATCTACACGGTGGAGAAGGTGGAAACCACCTGGTATCTCACCTCAGGCAGTCTAAAGCGGCAAGTGAGACGTTACTAAAGGGTAGGGAAATCCGCTAAAAGGACGCCCTTTCGGCGATCCGCCTCAGGGCGACCTTTCTCAGAAATCGTCGCCGATAGGCGTGTTTAGCCGTCAGGCCAACATCCTCGATCAACTGTCGATTCAGGACCGCCCCCATAGCCCCACCCACGAAAGCCACCATCTGGGCGGACTTCCTTTGCACTAGGGTGGCCGCTAGAGTCTTGGACAAGTGCTGAACGGTCTTGGCTAGGAGAGTTCTTTGCACGTCCTCAGCGCTTTGGTCTGCTTGGCTTTCATGCTCCAAATGATCGAGCTCTAGGAGAGCTAGGCGTCGTTCGCGTTGCTCCAGGTGATGCCCGGTATTGACTACTTTCATGAGATAGAGGCGTTCCGAAGTGGTAGAGGCGGGATGTCCCAGGCAAAGAGCGATCTGATTCACCATGCGAAACATCAGATAGTAGAGGGCCGGAATGTCGGCCAGTATTCCGGGGGCTCCGGTCAGACCTAGCACCCCCCCTTGGAGTGTCGCTGCGGTCTTGGCTCTGGTGAGTTGGCGGTCAGCGGTCTGTTCTAGAAGTCCGAAGTCGATCTCAAAAATGCGCTCCCAAGGTTCCAATTCTCGACCGCTTCTGCGGCACAATTCATCGGTGAGCCAATCTTGGGAACTTCCCGCCTCGGCTCCAGCGGCCACGGTGCTGAGCACGCCGTGCAAGGCATTGGAGACGGTTTTGTGGACTCGCTCCGGCGAAGCTTCCAGCAACCGACTGAGAGGCTTACCCACACTGCTGACGGCCTTCTTCCAACGCCCATCCGGGCGCTCGAAGAAGAGTTCACTTTGCTGCAAAGCTGACTGCTCTTCGGCATTGAGCGCGGCTACCCAAGTGCGGTCCAGGCGCGGCAACGAACCCTATTCCAGGGTTCCTTCGAGAACGGGCACCATGCCCTGCTCCTCGTGTTCTCCGGCGGGTCGGTGATATAAGACGACCTTGTCCCATTCTCCACCAAAGGGTTCTTTAAGGCGGGTTTCAAACTTGAACTCACCGTCGCCGAAGGTTCTTCGGGCAGGGCGTTCGGTCATCGGCTCTCGCCGGTCTCCGCTCACAACATAGACGGCGTAGTAGTTGTGGGGTTCGAGACGATTGGCTCCCACGGCGAATCGGTCGGGAGTTATGCGAACCCAGCCATAGATTTCCGATTCTTCATCGGCAGGTTTCATGGTCACACGGATCATGTCGTCTTCGGGGGGGGTTCCGGCTCCTCCACCTCCCATGGCTAGGACGGACACCGTTCCCAGGCACAGGAGCAAGGTGATGGCGATGGTCAGACGTTTCACAGTTTCGGGCAATCCTTTCGAGGCTCAGTCAGCGGCTCACCAAGATTCTTCAATCATCTCTTCGGATCCGCTCTCGGCTATTCTGACCGATTCGAGCAGGCTGAGCAAGTCCCCTCGAACTTCGATCAGTTCTCCCCAGCGTTCATGGGCTATTCGGGCCAGCTCCAGAGCTTCCAGGGCAATCTCTTCGTCTCCGGTTTCGGCATAGTTCCGTAAGCGCTCTGAAGCATCGGAGAACGCTTGGATACCGGCCTGCCCTTCAACGATAGTCTCGGGATCATCCTCAACTTCGAAGAGACCAGGCTCTGCGGCCACTCCTTCATAAAGGATCTGTAAGGTTTCATCACATCGGTCTAGGGCTTCCAAGAATTCTTCGCTGGACAAGTCTTGGCCACGAAAGCGGTCGACGAGGGCGCGAAAGTGATGGAACGGGCTATCGAACTTTTCGGTCTGATTTATGGTTCGCAAGATGCTAACATCTCCTAAAGGATTCTGACGAGGCGCGCCGTTCTCGTTGAGGAGTGGGAATCCTTGTATCCAGGGGAAATGTCATGGGGAGGACCATGAAGTCCGCCTCGAAGAGGGATCTGGGGATCGACGCAGTAAATCGTGCCTTGCCTCCATCTGGAGGCCCGAAACAAAAGGAGCTCGCAACTATGATAAGTTTGATGGACATGTTTGCCTATGGGCCTGTCGGGGGGATCGATGCCGGAGTGGCAGTGAAGTGGGTGGTGATTTGGTCAGTCATTTTGGGTGGTATGCTCTACGCCTCTTTGTATCTCAAGCCTTGGCCCGATCTCGAAGACTAGGGCCTGTTGACATTCAACCTTCGCGGCGCTGCACTCGCTTATTTCCCCTCTCCGAAAGCGCCTTTTTGCTTAAGTACTCACGGGTACTAGGCTCAAAAAAACACTTCCGGAGAGAGAAAA
>JBJHCR010000435.1:0-4649 GCA_050486105.1 Vulcanimicrobiota bacterium | reverse complement strand
CGAGGCCATCTACCAGCAACGTCCGGGAGCTGAAGTCAGCTGCCCGGAGAGATTCGAGGTGGTGTGATGGATGCTAGGTCACCTTCTCAGTCCTCACTCTCTCCAGGATGTTGCCCGCCGGCGGAAAGGTCTTGGGCTGATCGCCCTCTAGGTAGCGAATACCTAGCTCTTCTTCAATCTTGGTCAGCCTTAGCCGAACTTCTTCCCGGAACCCTGACAGGTAGTGAACGACGTCGTCTATACATGCGCATATATCAGGCAGCACGGCGGCGCCGTAATCTCGACCGTCCTCGGTCGAGCACATCTGCATCAACGATGCGTAGAGGTTCGAAAAGTTCTTGTCCGGGTCCTCGAAAAGTGCATCCTTCGCTATCTGCTCGAAGTCTGGTCGCTCTGAAAACTCTTCCATATGTTTTGCCTCCTTTGGCGTTGGTGTTGCTAGGACTCTCCGCTTTTCGCCGCAGGAAGGTTAAGGGCCCGCCGGAGCCCTGGCTTGAGGATCACCTGTACCCTCCCCCCTCGGGTGAGGCTCAAGCTCAATCCGGCATTCTTTAAGGTTACGGCCCGCCGGAGCCCAGAATCCGGCAAACAAATCCGAGGAGGAAACAAGATGAAACCATTGGGACGAACCCACCAGGGGCGATTTGCCAGCCTGACGCCCGAGATCGACCGACGCCAGGAGTACTGGGAGAACGTTGTCTCGCTAGGGATGACTCAGATCCACAGATGCGAGAAGGCGCGCTGGAAGGTGCGCGAGGCCGTGGAGCAGAGGAAAGTGCTTTGTGTGGACTTCGAGGCTCGCAATGCCCCGCCTCCACGCCGAGCTGCTTGACTAAATGCACCAGCCCGGTGTTACGAGCACCGGGCTGGTTGGACTCCGCTGGAGCCATTAGACACTCCAGCCTACCACGCATTCGAAATGGAGGCAACTTTGGATACCCCTATCGCCCATATAGATATTACCAACGGGAGCTGCACCCTCGCGGTCCCCAGAGCAACGTTACGGCTCGAGATCCAGAAGCGACTGGAGAAGGACCCCAGAGTCCGCGCGAACTTCGTCGACTTGATCAGGCGGGTCGCTGAGCGTTCGGAGAGCGAGGCTGCAAATGCTTCGTAACCCGCCATCAGCAACAATGATTATCCTTGCCCGTAGGGGCGGTGGAGGCGCTCTCTCCGCACAGGTTCCAGAGGTTCAGGAGGTCGCTATTGCACGCTGCTTCGTGAACGGCCGACCTTTCGACTTAGTCTACTGGAGAGGTTGGTGCTTAGGATTGGTGCAGGTCCTAAGCGGCCTTTACCGTGCTAAGTGCGACCTAGGAGAAAAGGTCAGCTGCTGCTACGGCAGAGCGCTATGGTTTCTGCTCGACAGCTTCGTCCTCCACCGTCTCAACGGTCTCACCCGCGCCCTCACTGGAGGCAACCGTCTAGAGAGTGGAGGTGGTGGCCGTGACTGAAGCCCTCGCTCGATTCGCCTTGGAGTGGCTGCAGAGCGCGGTCTGGACACTCCTAATCGCAACCCCGATGCTTGCCAGAGACCTACCGGTCCTGGTGGAGCGATACTACTCGACGGGGGGTCTCTTATGATCCTCCGCTATCGCCAAACCCGCCGAGCCGGGGAACTACATCTTTCCGTCGGTCCGCTGCACGGAACCTTAATGTTCCGTGGACTAGCGCTAACGCAGTGCGCGATCGACCTAGTATTGCCGGATCCCCCACCCCAGCAACCAATGGAGGCCACGTTTAACCCGCCCAGGGCGGGACTCTCCTCCACCTCCTCCTCGGTAGGAGCCCGGGTACACCTCACGTCCGGGAGATAAACGAGAGGTCCCGGGATACCGCCTCACGTCCGGGTGACAACGAGGGGCACTTTTTTGAAGGAGTACAGATATGTTGATAGAGACCAAGGATCTGCCCTCTCCCGATCTTGATCAGTACCTCCGAAGGTATGCCCACCTCGCTCCCTTGGAGCGTATGCGTGCACGCCTCCAGCGGAACGCTGATCGCCGATTGTGGGAGCTGCTCACAAAGACCCGAACAGAACTCAGGGACAGAGGAGAGGCTGATGCACGCCGCTCTCACTGATATCCGGTTCTTGTACGAGCGGCTCCTAGCGGTGTGGCAAGACATCTCAACACTGTTGAGTGGTGTGAAACCTTGCTCCTACTGCGGTCAGCCACACAGTGATGGATGGGCTTGACGTTGGGCGCCAAGTTCTCCTCGATGGATCTCCTCAGGAAGTCCATCGAGGAGAATAGCAAACTGCTCCGCCAATACATAAGTGAGCCCAAGGAGGAACTCGGCAACGGTCCTGTTCCCCTGGTGGCTTTCGCCGGCTATGCCGGCTCTGGGAAGGACACGGCCGCGCACGCCCTGATTGGGTATGGTTTTAGGTACGATACCCTCGGCGAACCGCTCTATAGAACGCTAGAGCTTTTGAACCCCTTCCTCTTTGACGGTCATCGAGTTTCGAGGCTTGTGGGTCGGGTTGGATGGTTCAACGCAAAGAGGCACCCAGAGGTGCGCGGATTGCTCCAACGCCTGGGTGAGGCACTCCGGATAACCTTGGGAGAGGACGTCCTGGTCCAGGTTCTCGAGAGGCGAATGAGAGATCTAAGCCTCAAGCAGTATCCGGTCGTGATCCCAGACCTTCGTTCTGTTTACGAGGCTAAATGGATTCAGCACAATAGGGGCATTGTGATCTGGGTGGAGCGCCCCGGGGTAGGCCCGGTCAATGACCACGAACGCCAGGTTGGTCTTCTCAAAGATTTGGCGGATGCTACCGTGTTGAATGACGGGTCCAAGGAGGACCTCTGGCGCCGAACACTCGAGGCTGTTGAACAGTTCAAGGATGCCACCAGGTGACGGTGGAGATCTCTTTTCTGATGTGTGACCTCTGCTGTGCCAAGAGTCCGCATCATGTCGTCGGAGACCAGGACCTCTTCCAACTCAATACCGGTTGGCGTAACGACGGGGTCTATGACTATTGCCCGCAATGCTGGGACGAAAAGCTAGAGGAAGAGTGACATGGAGTTGACGGATCTGCAAGTCCAGCAAACCACAACCTGGGGAACTATTGGATTCCATGTCGCCGGCGAGCTCGTCACCGTTCTTCGTGGTGGCCGGCCAGAGCGGGAGTACAAACGCCACCTACTCTTGGCGGCTTGCCACCAAGCTGCGGCATCACATTGGAAGGCACAATTGCCTGAGGGAGCGGTGCTTCGTAAAGAAGACTTGGACGATGGCCGCCAGGAGTTGAGGTGGTGGTGTTGTGAGTAAGTCATCTATCGAATGGACCGACGCGACTTGGAACCCGCTGACTGGGTGCAACAAGGTCAGTCCCGGGTGTAAGAACTGCTACGCGGAGAAGATGGCGATCCGGCTGAAAGCCATGGGGCAGCCAAACTATCGCAACGGCTTTGAGTTGACGCTGCACGATCACGCCCTGGACACGCCACGCAAATGGAAGTCCCCCAAGACTGTATTCGTCAACTCAATGTCGGACGTGTTCCACAAGGACGTTCCGCTCGGGTTCATCCAAGAAGTTTTCCGGACCATGCGGGAGACGCCGCAGCATCGCTATCAAGTCTTGACCAAGAGATCCGAGCGCCTGGCGGAGTTATCCCGACATCTCCCATGGCCACCAAACGTGTGGATGGGGGTATCGGTGGAGTCCTCAAAATATGCCTGGCGGATCGATCACCTCAGAGCTGTGCCGGCTAAGGTCAGGTTCCTCTCCCTAGAACCTCTTCTTGGCCCGCTCGAGCCTTGGAGGCTTAACCTCCGTGGCATCCACTGGGTTATTGTCGGAGGAGAGTCAGGACCCGGAGCTCGGAAAATGGAACTTAGGTGGGCCAAGCTTATCCTCCACCAATGTTGGGCGTCCGGTGTCCCTCTCTTCGTCAAGCAGCTCGGCAGCGTCTGGGCCCGCGAGAATAAAGCCAAGCACTCCAAGGGCGGCGACCCTGACGAGTGGCCGGAATGGCTCAGAGTGCGGGAGTTTCCGAGGGCTGAGGGGGTTTGTGAGCATGTCTAAACTGCTGTCTTACCACAGAGATCCGAACCTCAAGGCGAGATTCCTCGACGAGCTAAACCGGCACGAGGAGCTAGATCAAATAGAGCAGGGGACATATGGGCGTTTTTGCAGGGAATACGAATGGCGTGGGTGCGCCGTTGCGTGCTCGCTTCGGTCGATGGCTCTTATTGTGCACGGTTATGCTAAAAATGAGGAGTATGGCAATCATGCTGATTACGAGGTATTGCTGGGGGTCCCCGAATGGCTGGCACTCCTTGAGGACAGGATCTTCGAGGGATTGCCTACAGAAAAGGCACGGTCTTGGCCTCTTGTATTTGCCGAGGCGATACCTATAGGGGTAAGCCTGGATCCCGTTAAGTCCAAGTTTCTCGCCTGGTTAATGGATGAAAATATCAGAACCGTAGAGAGCCTCAAGACGTCGGATCATTTCTCGGAGGCGACAAAAAAGCAAGTACTTGACGCGATCCGTGATGTTAAAGATCTGCACAGTTCTGCTATCGGGCTTGTTGCCCGGATTGCTGTCAGGTCTAATGTCCGGGCTGCTGTCCCTACCATGCGAGCAGCGGCAGCGGCTGCCTCCGCTGCCTTCGCTGCCACCGACGATACTGCCATGTCT
>JBJHCR010000434.1:0-4658 GCA_050486105.1 Vulcanimicrobiota bacterium | reverse complement strand
GGTCGAAACACCTCCCGTAGTCGAGATACCTCCCGTGGCTGAGACACCACCCGTGGTTGAGGTCCCCGTCGTTCAGGATCCCCCAGCTCCTGAACCCGAGGTGCCCACTCAACCGGAGGTGCCTGAAACACCGGTCGTTCCACCCCCCGATGTTGACCCCACCAGTGGCATGATCGGGAGCCCCCTCCAACCTTCCGAACCCGGCGACCCCGACCAGCAGTACGGACTGCCCGTTGAGCCACCGGTGGCTGAGACACCACCAGTGGCTGAGACCCCACCAGTGGTGGAAACTCCACCCGTCGTTCAGGATCCCCCAGCTCCTGAACCCGAGGTGCCTACTCAACCGGAGGTGCCTGAAACACCGCTCGTTCCACCCCCCGATGTCGACCCCACCAGTGGCATGATCGGGAGCCCCCTCCAACCTTCTGAACCCGGCGACCCCGACCAGCAGTACGGACTGCCCGTTGAGCCACCGGTGGCTGAGACCCCTCCCGTAGTCGAGATACCTCCCGTGGCTGAGACACCACCCGTGGTTGAGGTCCCCGTCGTTCAGGATCCCCCAGCTCCTGAACCCGAGGTGCCCACTCAGCCTGAGGTGCCTTATAAGCCCGAGAATGAAGTTGCCAGGGATTTGCTAGCGTTTTCGAATATCAGTCCGACGTCCGATTCTGAAGACAACTTCGTTCTTGATATCCCTCCGTACATTCCTGAATCGCCTTCATCGTCAGTCATTGGACCAGAGAACAGGATCGGTTTCGACCGAGATGTGAATCACATTGACCAAGGTAAACAGCCTCCCTCTTCTGACAAACCTTTGCCCGGCCAGCTGAGCAGGGAGCTCAATGAGAAATTGGACCAAGACTATGAAGCTCGACTCAGAAACTTCACAAGAGGGCCGGAAAGAGAAATCTCTGAACCGTTCGGCGCGCAAGACCCTAGAGGTTCGGGTCGAATCTTTCGTTCTCGACGTTCGGACATTGAGTCACCTGAATCAAGTCCAGCTCAAATTCAGCGACCTGACGGAAGGCGCCCGAATGATCGCTCAACACCTCCAACAGAAGTAAACACGCCAAACCTTTTGGACGGCCGTGAGTCTCGAAGTGAAAGGGATAAAATCGCTGAAATTCTCCGCGAAGTTCAGCAACTTGAGGCTCAACCGAGAGGTCGCCGACAAGATGTGGAAAATTCGCTTTGGGAAAGGGGCAGAGAAGATCGCAGGAAGAATGTCCAACCCGCTGAGAATGTGCTTTGGGAACGAAGGAGTGGTCGCGATCGTCGAAATCAAGACCCCTCGGAAGCCATCCCTGGTCTAAACCTGCTTCCTCGAGAAAGAAGCTCTCCCAAGGCCCCTCAGGAAACTTTCCAAGAAGGAACTGTGGAACGAGAGATTTGGGTCCGAGACCGAGGTCCCAGTCGGCGTCGTTTCCTTTCTGCTCAAACGGAGAACTTGGCCCCAGAAGAGAGAACCGCGCTTTTGGTGCTTTCCGAAATTCTCCCGTCAACAATAACAATGGGTGGCATTCGTCTCATTGAGAATGGAGCCATCGTTAGTATTGATGTCGGCTCCTTGGATAGCTTGAGCAGAGATAAAATCTCTCGAATCAGACGTGAATTCAGGGAGCTAACAGGCCGGGAACTCCAACTTACGGAAGGCGCACCTAGATCGACGCGACCACAAAACCCGAGCGCTCCTCCGGGCACTGCTGACCTGTCTTGGCGTCCAACTCGCGGAGAGTTTGAATCCGAAGAACTTCTTCTTAGAAGACAGCATTTGGATTCCGAAGAGTCTTTTGAGGAGACCGTTATCTTCGAGCAAGGGTCGAAGCAAATCTCGGGCCCGAATCGATTCGGCACAAAGCCAGAAGTCGGCCCAGCAGAGGCTGAAATGACTGCTGGCTACCATGCCGCATCCGCCGGGATAGAACAATCCACCAAAGACCCCAACAAGATCAAGTACGGTAAGATTAAGGCTATTGGTCGATCTCGTGGTGTTTCATCCAAGAAGAGTAGCGGCGGTGCCGAAACTCGAAACCAGACAAACCAGCAGAAAAATTCTCAAAAGAAAGAACACGATGAGATCTCAAAGAAGCGCTCAGTAGAAACAGCGGCCCAAGCTGCGGCTCGCGAGAGTATGGCTGAAGAGATGGCCAGTGAAAAGCTCGTCGAATCAACCCGAGTTCCATTCGAAGAGCAAAGCGAACGAAACGATGGTCAACGGGGCAACAATCGGGGCTCAGGACGATGTTCTACCTGCGGAACAGAACTCCCCGAGTCTCAATCCCAAGCTTGTCCTGTCTGTGCCCAATCCGGTCCGGATGTCATGGCTATAAGCAGTGTCAACTACCGATTCGCAGGAGCTAAATTCCTGGCCGCAGCGGACGCGTTTTCTGCCACTCAACAGGCCAGAGAACTCATCGAATCTGGGTCACTCACTCCAGTAGCTAGCCTGCGTTATCAGCAAAAGATTCTCGGACACAAGGATATACTCCAATTTAGGAGGGCCGAAGACTGATGGTTACGGTTCCAACCGTGCGGAATTCTCAACCTGGGGATTGGCAGCGGCCTCATTCAAGAACTTTCCACAAGTTGCTCAGCTACGGCTCCCCCAAGACTTCTAAGTCAGGCAGACGTGATCAAATTTCGCGCCTCATGATCCCCTTCAACACCCTCCTCAGGTATCATCACTAAAAGGTACAAGCTGAGGGTCCCTCAGTAGGTGTCTCGGACCACCTTAAAGACAACCATTTCAATTTCTCGGAGTTGAGGACTCAAAGTCTATGACTCCCCCGGGAGCTTCCGAGTCAACTAGGGCGAACTCTCGAATAGAATTTTCTCGGGCGACTAGATTGCCAGGACATTTGTGCGATAATGAAGTGTGGGAAGTTCGGAATCTGGTCATCATTTGCTCTACTCTGTGCCAAGTCTCGGCTTTGACGAGTCCAAAGGTCCTCCCAGCTTTGTCTTTGTCACTCATCAACTTGTCCTTGAGGAAATCCCATACCAGTTCCCAGAGGATGCTGGTTTTTTTATCACCAACAGTTGGATAGGCCCTATTGGCACAAGCGAACAGAACATTCGGATCGTAAGCCCAAGTGGTAAGCTTTGGCTAGAAACCGGGAATCGAAGTATAAATCTCGAGGACCCTGAAACTCCTTTCATGGTAGTCACTTTCTTCAAGGGGGTAAACTTCTCAGAGGCAGGAGTCTATCGGGTGAACATCTTGCTAAACGATGCCTTAAACTTGAGCTATCCCTTTCACGTTAAGTTGGCTCCTGGAGACGACAGTTAATATGGCCGGCCCAGGTGGTGCGATGGATAACCGAGGCCTTGGAGGTACCTCCTTGCCCCCGACTCGTTTGAATCTGGGAGGAGAACGAAGTCGCAACGTTGGCGCCACAAGTAAGCCTTCCGGTGACACCCAAGCTCATCAACCTCTTCCATCACCCCCTGCATCTCCCAGCAGCCTGACGCAGAAGTGCCAGATTAATGCAATTCACACTCGCTTGATTGCACTCTTGTGCGCCGAGGAGACACCTACCGAAAAACCTCCTCTTCCGACAGTTGCGAAGGACCCCGAGTCGAGTCAAGAAACCAAGAAGGCCTCACAGAGCACCGTCTCCAACCGCGGAAGCGACCTGTCATCCCAAAACTCTCCGAGAGATGAATCTTCGGGAAAATCTGAGGCTAAAGTCTCTGAAGGCCAAAGCACGTCGTCTGGTCGCTCCACGGTTCAAGAGCAACCCAAACCGCAGCAAAAAGCGGAGCCTTCAGCCAACCGAGACCAGAAAGCAACACCTGGCTCGACAGCGGAAAAGCAGATCCACCACGAAGAGATAGGCCGTGAATCTGAAATTGAAACATCTGGGCCCGACGACATCGCTAGTGAAGGCGAAGACGGCGGTGTCGAAGATGTTAGCAACCAACATATGGAGGCAGAAGAGAACCAAGACACTTCGTCTGACCGTGAGGGCGATGGACGTCGGGAGAGGGGGGAGTCCCCAGATGACGACAATGATGAGGTGGATGACTCTCGGGTCAAGGGAGTTGCAGCGAAAGATTTGGCCACTCTGGAAGCGTCGAACATTCCAAGCGGACAAGTCATTGCCAGACAGGAGCGCTTAGCCCAGTTCGCCCTAGAAGAGGGCTATAACTCAGATCTCGGCGACCAGGCGGTTCCGGCTGCTGAGATTCTTCAGACCTTCGACAACCACACGTCCGAAAAAAAGCAAGGGGTGAATGTCAACAACTCCTCAACAGCGGCGAGCAAAGGTTCTGTTGAACCGTTCGGCTTGATGGATACCTCTAAAGCAGCTGGATCAGAGGTGCAATCAGAGCCATTGCCTGAGCAACTGCCACCCATCCCGGAAATCGGTGTTCCTCATCCGGTTAGGAATAAGCCACCGGTTGCAGAGAAGCCTCCCAATGCGGAACGACCAGTGGAGCCTGAACCGATCCGGGGTCGGTCGGTGCCGGAAAGGTCACCCGTTGCGGAGAAGCCTCCCACTGCGGGACGACCAGTTGAGCCCGAGCCCATCCAGGGTCGGCCGGTGCCGGAGAGGCCACCAGTAGTAGAGAAGCCTCCCACTGCGGAAGGACCGGTGGAACCCGAGCCTATCCAGGGACGGCCGGTGCCGGAGAAGCCACCGGTTGCAGAAGAG
>JBJHCR010000433.1:0-4680 GCA_050486105.1 Vulcanimicrobiota bacterium | reverse complement strand
AGCCACCTGTGCTTCGCCTGTGGGAACCACCGCCACCGCCGGATCCTCCCAAAAGGGCAGGAGGGTCAGCGTTGATTGAGTCATAAGCATCGCCGCCGCTCCCGGCAGTTCCGCCGTTAGAAGCCGCTCCAGCAGTCCCAGCAGCAGAGTGCCCACCACCGCCGCCACCAGCGACCCTCTGGTTAGTGGTTCCATCTGAAATCCCACCGGTACCGCCTCCATTCAAGCCAACGCTGACCCCGTCAGCGCCACTGGCAGAGGTCGGGTTGTTAGAGTTATCTCCACCATTCCCACCAGCACCACCTCCAGCACCTGCGCTACCGCCGGTGCCTCCTGCCGCTGTAGCGTTCAACGCTACGCCTGTACCATTCCCCCCATTACCACCACTGGCATTGATGACACCGTTGATGCTTGCGTTTCCGCTGAGGCGGGCTACAAAGGGGTTGTCACCGATCACTCGGAGGGTGGTCCCGTTGGTGAGCTCAAAGTTGTGGACTTGAAGCTCGTTGTCTCCAGAATTCCAGCCTTCGATCTCGGCTCCATCGTCAGGATTGCCGTCCAGAGGAGAAAGCATCCCATCGGTGGTGCGCAAGGTGAAGACTCCAGCTCCATCAAGGGACAAACTCCCCTGAACCGTGACCGTAGCCGAAGCGTCGAATCCGCTGAAGGCAGCGGTGATGGTGTAGTCGCCGGGGTCGGCGTCGACCGCAGTGACCAAGCCATCAACCACGGTCACCCCTTGATCTTCGGGGGTCACGGACCATTCGGCCTGGTCGTTCACGTTCTGGTCGTTGGCCCCGCCGTCAAATCCGGCCAAAGCGTTGAGCTGCACGGTATTTCCCGGAGCGTTGTCACCGATGGTGGCTTCAGTGGGGTCCACTTCAAAGCCGGTGACGGCGGTGACCACGGTGACCACGGCGCTTTCCGAGAATTCGCTGTCGGGGAAGGTTGCGGTCACGGTGTAGTCGCCGAGATCAGCATCGTCGGAGGTCACCAGACCATCAACAACCGTCACTCCGGCATTCGCAGGGTCTACGGTCCAGGTGACCTGGTCGTTCACGTTCTGGTCGGTGGGTCCACCGTCGAAGCCGGCCAGAGCGTTCAGTTGGGTGGTGTTCCCGGGAGCGATCTTGGTGATGTTCGCGGTGTCGGGATCCACGGTTAAGCTGGTGATGTTCCCGGGGGGCGGAACACTGACCACGGTCACGGAAGAGGTGGCCGTACGGCCGCCAAACTCTGCAGTGATGGTGGCTGTGCCTAGGCTCGCTCCGGTCACCGAACCGGTGTCGTTGACGGTGGCCGCTGCATTGTTGCTGCTCCATTCGGCAATGTTGCTAACATTAGCCGAGGTGCCGTTGGCAAAAGTTGCGGTGGCCGTGAGCTGAGTGCTACTTCCCACAGCAATCGAGATCGAGGCCGGGGTCACGGTCAAGGCGGTCACCGCATCCTCGGCGTCTATCCAAGCCGGGTCGTCGATCACCAAAGTTTGCCCAAAAACCAAAGAAATTTCTTGGCTAAAAACGCCAAAAATTTGTCCGTTTGTATCGAAATATTCGATTCCCAGAGTAAAATTACCCTGGAGCGGTATAGTGAAGGATACCTGGGGCTGGACCGGCGTGGTGTTTGAACGGAAGGCAATGACCGTTCCCTCGAGGAGGGTCACACGCATTTGTGAGTTTGCCGGAAGAGCCCGATTTAGGATCTGATGGTTGATTTGTAAGGTTGAATTCTGTGCTCCAGGCTGGGTTCCAGTGAAGACGAACTCGTCTCTACTGCTCCCACAGCCTGCAAGCACAAAGGCCAACAGACAGAGTATTGGGATAAAAGTTTTTCGCACACGACCTCCAAGGTACATAAGAAAGTATCTCCAGACGAGCGATCCTCGAACTGGAGCGGAAGACTTCTTCTCGGCCTGAGATGAACCTGCAAGGCTAAACTGTTTTGCACCGAAACTTCATACAAACCTTTGACTCCAGGTGTCCTCTTTTTCAACCTTTCTTTCAAACTCGACTCATTCTGGCAGGATTGTCGGCGCATTGTCTTTGGTCGAGGGTGCTATTTAGACCCCTCGAGATTCTCCATCAGCTACCATGAACTCGCCTACCTCGCATCGAATTGAATTCTGGAAAATCGGGACATAGAAAGAAAGTCCGCCTTCTAGAGCGGACTTTCTTTCTATGTCTGAAATGAGCCTTAAGCTCTCAAAGCCCGTTGTTTCCAAAAGCGATCCCCCGGAGATCGATATAAGTCACGGTCATGGGGTCGTCGATGGCTTGCAAGACCGCCTGGGTGTGAGGTCGACTGGGCGAGGTGTAACGTTCTCCTGGGGTGGGTTGATTGCCGGGTCCCCCGGGATTGAAGAACGGGGAGTAGGGATCAACTGAGGGAACTTCCACCGCGACAATCCGCCGCATGGCCTCCTCGTCACCAGCCAGAATGATGTCCATCTGGTTGTCGGAATCCTCCACGTAGCAATCGTTGTAATCCTCTTGGAGCGGGCCCAGCTCGGCTAAGCCTACCACCCTAAGTCGGTGGCCGTCGATCTCGTAATCCACCCCTGCCTCTTCGATCAGGATGGTCTCGTTGGAGTCGGTGAGGGCTTGCAGTCGGTAGTAGCGCTGGAACTCATCGGGATAGACGGCCCGAACCCCATCGGGAGAGAAACCACCGCTGGTGAACACCCTAAGGCGATACTGGGCCTGGTCTCCGTAGAGCGCGATGCCGTCGTTGGCCACGTTCCCTCCGAGAAGCAGCGGAGCTCGGTCACCCACGGCGGACATCTTAGAAATTTTTGCTCCCACGAGTCGGGGCCCGCCACGCTCTTCCGGCGGAACATCGGCGTCGACATAGGGGCTTCCCGGAGCATCGGCCGAGAAACCTACGGCGCTGAACAGTTGGCCACCCGGACCCACCAGGTGCAAGGGACGGTCCCCGTCGACCACCTCGATCTTGACCGGAAATCGCGCCTCGGGCTCGTTGGGACCAAGGCGGTTGCCGAACAGCCCGAACAGCACCACGCAGGACCTCTCGTTGTAGTCGTAGTTCGGAGTCAGCGCCGCGGCTTGCGGAACCACTTCAGAGCCGTCGTTCAGTGTGACCAGGAAATCGGTGTTGTCCAGGCTGCTGGGCAAGATCGGATAAGAAAATTCCACCGGCAGCCCTCCGTTGTTCACCAGGTTCGCTCCGGTCACCGAAGCTAGACTGGAAGTGGTTCGAGCGGAGGTGAAGTTGGCGAACACCGGGTCTAGGCAGGCCACCAAATTCCAGGTGCCGCCGTTGTCGCGAACGATCTGCTCACTGGTGATGAGGTCGTCAAGATCGAGGTCGGGGATCCCCAGGATGTCCACAAATCCCAGGCCGGCGGCAATCATGCGAGGCTGAGATTCCCACATGTCGGCGTTGATCAGGATGTCCAACTGAAGAACCTGAAAAGGCTGAGGAGGTTGAGGGGGCTCCTGGAAGGTGAATCTTTGACCAGGTTGGAGGTCCAAATCGAAAAGGACCACTCCAACCTTTTCTCCTCTAGCGAAATATTCGATCTCAATACTCTTGGAACTAGCCGGGGCCGGAAAACTACGGTCTCCATCTCTGGTCAGGTCCTTTTCAAAGACCTTGCCTCCCTGGAGGTTGAAGCCGCTGACAGCTACCGTGGTCACGTTCTCCGGGAGGGCCCACTCAAAAAGCTCATCGAGGTCCAAGGTCACCTCGGTACTCTCAGGGCTACCTTCGCTCTGGGGAGGAAACAGCAGTCTGTTCTCACTACCTCCACAACCCAGCGTTCCTACGACCACCAGGGCGGCAAGGAGAGCGCCCAGCCAACTTCTCGTCATTGTCAATCTCATTCCAAAATCTCCCATTCGACATCGCGTCCCCCGGCGACAGGGCCTGCTTTGGAACTGGGGCCTAGGCTCCTTCTTGGAGTAGCACTCAGGTTGCTCGCCCGAACCTATGAACGAAACGCGGGCTAAAGATGCATGTAGGGTTGGGATGGCTCCGGAAAACGGGCTTCTCGCTGCAAGATCACCAGGTTTGCTTCGGGGTCGATGGAAACGACTCGGTCTGAAACCCGAATTGCGGGAACGACCCCGGCAGCAACGTGCCAACCGGCGGAGGGCTTCCAACTCGAGAGGAGGCTCTTTTCTTTCAGAAACAAGCCGTCGAGGTCCTCACCTCTGAGGGGTTCTTTGCCGAGTTCCGCAGTATCCAGAATCTCGTGTTTTTGAATCCGGCCGTCTTCGTTTGCGTCTCGAGCAAGGGAATAGTCGGCGAGGGACCTGGTGTGTTGAAAACTTGGAATGTTCATTCTCGAGAGCTTAGCTTGGGAGCGTCAAAACCTCGTTAACGCCAAGGAGCAGAACCCATTTCTTGGGGATAGAGACTCCCGGCGATCGAACAGACTTTCTTTCTAGAGAATGTTCCCCAGCCTTCAAGAGCATTCGGGGGTGCGATACCAACCTTAGTGAAGCCAGAAACACCTTAGCCCTCTTGCCTTTGAGAGGGAGTTGACAAATCTGAAAGAAGCCTTCGCCTAAGAGCTGTTTTCGGCAGCCTTCTTATGGTGGGGGTTTTTATGAGTGCAGAAAAGCGGGAGCAAGTCACCGACAAGCCGGTTTGCGTGACCGGAGCCTCGGGCTTCGTGGCCGCCCAAATCGTCTGCGACCTGCTCGAACGGGGCTATCA
>JBJHCR010000432.1:0-4754 GCA_050486105.1 Vulcanimicrobiota bacterium | reverse complement strand
CAGTCTCTTCAAACATTCCGGCCTCCTCGATCATAGTTCTAGAAGCCGATCATGCACCGCCGACCGCAACTAAGCCAAGCACGCTTGCCGAAAGCTCACCTTCCAGCTCAAGGTTCCAGTCTGCACCCAGACCCTTCCCGGGTATCTCGTTTCCACCCAACCCCCACCCCGCAGTGTTCGCCCTTTGAATCAAAGGGCGGGCACTACGGGCCAGAGCAAGCCGAAAAAAAAAGCCCGCCAAGGCCACTGGGAGAGTGGGCTAGCGGGGGTATGGCTGGAGAGGAGGTGGGATCCCCCAGGTTCCCGGAACGAAAAATGCCTCTCCAGGCCGGGTGGTGACCTGGAGGGGCAAGATCGAGATCGATGTATTTTCCCTAGTGCTTTTGGCGCTGGAGACACATAATCGGAATAGGATCACTTGGCCAAGTGGTACTCTTATGGCCCATCTCTATCCAGTCGTCACTCACGAACCTTATTTTGAAGACTCGATATCCATCAAGTTCGAACTCTTTTGGGAGATGTAGCTCTAATAAGCTTGTGCTCTCATCAAAGCGATAGCTCAAAGGAAAAGTTTCTCCTGTAGAGTGCTGTATCGTCGTTCCGGTATGCGTGGTTTCAAAAGTGTAGGTCCAATACTCGTGCACCCAGGTTCCAATCAATGCTGAGGAATTAGCTTCTTGCTCCTCGGACCGAATGTTTTGCAGCTCTGAATTGAAATAGCCATGGAACGAAGCACTGAAAAACAGTATCAGAGTCAGCAGCAAAAGCTCTCGAATAATTGGACGACTCATGATTGTCATCTTCTAGCCCTAAACCCGTCCGGAACAGTGTAACCACTATCACCAGTTTTGAATAGAACTTCGAATCCGTCTGAATAGACCCTGCGATCATCATACTCAGCTTCTAATCCACCAGAGAAAAAGGCTTCTAAGAAGTTGGATTCGAGCTGATTGGCTATTGCATGAGCAGGTTCATATTGGAAATTGGTTTTTCGAAATTCTGCATGTCCTTCCGCAACTTCGTGAACAAATATTCCAAGGCCATGGATAAAGTCCGCACTCTTTGCTTTACTGATATCTGCCATGTCAACTCCATGACCTCGAACACGGTAACTTTGGAATGCAAGATTAAATTTCATCCCATAGCATACACTATCGTGGTCTTTAGAAATCCAGAAGTTTACACTCTCCTTGCTCTTGTCTAGGAGTGAACTAATAAGTTCCCTCGTTTCATCGGTTGCAAAGATGCCAACCCAGGGTGCAAATTTGTTCGGCTGAGCGACAATATTGTCTCCCTCTAAACCAAGTGGTATTCCTCCAATCAATTCAAGGTTGAAGATGAAATCGAGGATTGCTTGAGAATTTCCTTCGACGGAGAGCAACCCAGCAGCATCCACAAACCTAACGGGATTCGACCGGCCATACTCAAACAGATTCAACCCCCCGCGAAACCCAATCGGATCCCGATTCAAGAACCTTCCGACCTCGGGTTCGTAAAACCGATGCCCCATGAGCATCAGCCCCGTATCAGCGACCTCGTCCTGGACCGAGAGCCCACCGACGAAGGTTTTTTCGCTGCTCGCCCCGCTTTCAGAACTCGAGATCCGCTGCCCGTATTCGGAAAATTCATAGCTTGCAACCACGTCCCCATCGCTGTCCACCACATCTCTCACGGTCGAGAGAGCATCGGTTAGGAAGAAGAACATAGACCCGTCGGACTTTTCGAACCCCAGGAGTTGGTGGCCCATGAGGTACGTGAAAGTCTTGGCTTGGGACTTGGCCACGGCGGTGGCAAGACCGGCGGCGTACTCGGTGGTCTCGAGATCGTCTTGGTCCTTTTTCTTGCGCCGAAAGCCGTTGACTCCGAAGACGTTGGTCTGCTTTTTGGAGTCGTCAGAGGTCGAAACGGCTACCAAACGGTTGAAATCATCCCAGACATAGCAAGAAGCTTTGAAAAAGAGAGCCGCGGTAGGTCGGTTAAGTTCGGTCTAGAGAAGGCAGAGTCAGCGGACCAGGTATACATGGAAGCGCCTCAACAGGGTTCCTTGGTTCAAGCTGCCGTCGCCAAAGCTCGTTCATCCATCTGTCTGATGACCTTCAAAGCGAATGGCTCTGATGGGAGGCTGGTGCGGGAAATCCGCACGCCGGGTTCTGTGGGGGCCAGGGAGAGCGACCTCCCTGGTCTACCTACCCCCCCTTAGGGGCCGACCAGGTAAAAGAAGGCCCACCAGAACAGCCGGGTGGCTGTTTTGGTGGGGCTCCGTGTAATATCCAGCGGGAGTTTCCTCAGGCCAGGTTTGCGTGTTCCTACTCGCGCCATGCGGCGTTGAGTAAAAGGAGACCAAGATTCTGGACTGCTTAGGAGGTTCTATTGGAAGTGTGGGGGTCTTTTTGAAAAAGGAGCATCAAAATTAGTCCGCACCTAAGACAGAGGAGTCAAAGGTTAAAACAAGATTCTTTTCCGCCAGTAATTCCTTAAGTTCATCTATTCTTAAAGGATCCCGGGTACTGACAACGACATCTGGCGCTCCCTCATAAAGTACCCCACGCCAACCTTCCATCACGCTGACAAACTTTTGTTTGCTCCGTTCTATGTGAAGCAATATCCCGCCTGGGACTATATTTGCGTATGGTCCTTCTTTTGGGAGTTCAGCCCCAAACAAACTACCAACAAAAACGGTTATGCCTGTTGAAGACAAGGTCAAGATGTCTGAGACATTAATCCTTGCCATTCTCTTCTTGCTATGGAGCATAGAAATCTCTCGCCTTCTTTAAGACTTCGACATCTTCAGGGGAGAGCTTCAACATTCGGCTATGTCTCACCATGAAGTCCTTGACATGATACTCGAGTTGCTGAACAACTGCAGAAGAACGGGCACCCCCTACTCCGATAGCTAGATCGGAAGGTACCATACCAAGACGTCGTTGTGTACCGTGAAGAAACTCTTCTAAGACAACTGCCTTTTTTGCAGGACTCTGTACAAGGATAGTAGACATGTCTGCTCCAACCGTCATTCCTTCAGCTCCCATGTGTTGAAGATATCTATATTCATCTGAGCCACATTTAGCAACTATGAGATGCCGTTTTTTGCTGACTTTGTTGAGCAACCCCTTACTGGCGTTCTCTATGGCCTGAAATCCCTTTGAGAATAATTGAGGAGTCAGACCTGATGCTACTTTTCCACCTGGAAGGATACCTAAAAATGCGCCAAGTCCAGTCAGAAAGCCCGGTGCCATCAGGAAATCGACAATCCCAACAATACTTCCGACGACCGGTAAGAACCCCAAGGCCATCCATAGATCTTCACCAGTCGGGTGCGGATGAATGTATGCTCCAGAGGGATGATTAATTCCATAGGCTTGGTCAGCAATGTGTTCAGGCTTGAGCCCAGTATGGTCAACACGACTAATCGGCCGACTTCCCGCATACTCAAACAAGTTCAACCCACCCCGAAAGCCAATAGGATCCCGATTCAAGAACCTTCCGACCTCGGGTTCGTAGAAACGATGGCCCATGAGCATCAGCCCGGTGTCAGCGACCTCATCCTGGACCGAGAGCCCACCGACGAAGGTCTTTTCACTGCTGGCCCCGCTCTCAGAACTTGAGATCCGCTGCCCGTATTCGGAGAATTCGTAGCTGGCCACGATGCCCCCATCACTGTCCACCACATCTCTCACAGTCGAGAGCGCATCGCTCAAGAAGTAGAACATCGACCCGTCGGACTTTTCGAACCCCAGAAGCTGGTGCCCCATGAGGTAGGTGAAAGTCTGGGCTTGGGACTTGGCCACGGCGGTGGCAAGACCCGCGGCGTACTCGGTGGTCTCGACGTCGTTCTTGTCCTTTTTCTTGCGCCGAAAGCCGTTTACCCCGAAGACGTTGGTCTGCTTTTTGGAGTCGTCAGTGGTCGAAACGGCTACCAAACGGTTGAAGTCGTCCCAGACATAACCGGTGACCACTTTGTTGATACTGAGTTCGTCGGTCCGGGTTAGGAGATTTCCGTCTTCATCGCTGGTGTAGCTCAAGATCGGGACAGGAGAACCCATCCCGACGGTTCGTTCTACGCCGGTGATGTTGTCGGCATCATCGAAGCTGTAGTAGGGCCCTGGTGTTGGGTGGGAAGCCTCGTCTTGCGTCCCCAGGCAGCCCGATTGCTGCGTCGTGAGCGTCCTTGCGGTGCTCAAATAGGTCCCACTATTATCCGCTCCTCAGGACTCTCACTCCTTGCCCTCGGACCACCTGGAAACACAATCCATCGGCCCCCCATCCAACACCAGGGCCAAGACCTCATCGAGCAGCGGAAGCTCAAACTCGATGCGGTTGTCGGATTCGTCGTAGAGATAGAGCGACTGGGTGACGGCATTGCCTTCGTCGAGGTTGGCCGGGTTGGCTTGGGTGTCCAAGGACACCTTGACCAAACGGTCCAGCCAATCGTGTTCGTAGACCCACAGCTTGGAATCCCCGGTGTTGGGAATATCCTTCTGGGTCCGCCGGTTACCGGCCGGGTCGTAGCTATATTCGAAACGGCGCAGAGTGGTGGAGCCGTTCCTGACATAACGAAGGTGCAAGAGCTGCCCATTAGCATCCCACCCGGGTTCGGAACTCGGACCGGAAAAGTGAGCCACGATTCCCGTTCCCGCCGGATACTCTAAAGTGAGCGGCCGACCACCTGGGTCATACGTGTAGGTAAAAACCTGGTTACCACCGCTTCGGACAAAGGTGACCTGATACAGGCGACCGTCTCCATGGTAGCTGTC
>JBJHCR010000431.1:1449-4772 GCA_050486105.1 Vulcanimicrobiota bacterium | reverse complement strand
GCTCTAGTGAGAGCAAGCAATTCGGCGTGCTCCAGGGGGGAGCAGGTCGATCCCCGAGCGTTGCTTCCCTGACCCAGGATCTCTTGATCCCGCACCAGTATCGCACCAACCGGGGGCTCACCGCGATCGAGGGCTTCTTGAGCCAGCACTAATGCTCGCTCCATCCACTGCTGATCCGTGGTAGGTGTCTTATGTGGTTTGTTTTTCAACTCCTCTTCTGGCGCGCCGGACAGGATTCGAACCTGTGACCTTCGGCTCCGGAGGCCGACACTCTATCCACTGAGCTACCGGCGCCTGGTCCTATTCCGTTGCTAAAGCTTAAGCTTAAGGCATCGGCCTGAGGTCTATCGAACGGAAGTGTAGCACACGACTTTAGGCTTGACAAGCACCTGCCAGAAGGCGGCTAGGAGGTTGTTGCCCGAGATAAGCCCAGCAGGGGAATTCCTCTCGAACCTTGGTGATCTCACCTCTATCGTAGGCCTGAAAGAAGGTGGCCACCAACTTGGGATCAAGTTGGGTTCCCGCTGCCTTTTTCAATCGCAGCAAGGCTTCAGAATCGTCCATGCCCTGGCGGTAAGGACGGTCGGAGGTCATGGCGTCGAAGGTATCAGCCACGGCCAACAATCGGGACACCAAAGGAATGTCGCGCCCAGCCAGGCCAAAATAACCACTGCCATCGTAATTTTCATGGTGATAGGCGGCCAAGTCGAAGGGTAACCCATCCTTGAGAGCCACCAACTTCTGGCCGAGAGCGACAGCACGGTCGGTGTGGGTTCTCATCACCGCTCGCTCATCGTCGGTGAGAAAACCGGGCTTGCGCAGGATAGCATCGGGAACATCGATCTTACCGAGGTCGTGAATCAAGCCGGCACGTCGAGTGGTCTCCACTAGGTCTTCGGATAGTCCCAACTGGAATGCCATGGCTGCTGCATACCCCGCGACTCGACGGGAATGGCCGGAAGTGTAGCCGTCGCGCTCTTCGATATATGTTGATAGGGCCAAAATGGTTGCCTGGGTTTCCCCTTCAAGCTTGTGTCCCGCCTCCATGACAGCGTGAATCAGAATGACCGGCACGAAGAGCAGAGGCACCAGCCAGATCTGAGATTCGATGAAGACCGAAATGAGAATTCCAATAGGCAGAAAGAGAACCGCATTGGCAGCGTTGTCTCGGCTGTTCTTTACCGCTCTGGCAAGCCATGTGTCAGGCTCTCCCTGAGCCACGGCAATGTGCATGCTGTTGAGCACGAAGAGGGTGACAAACCAGACCACTCCGGCCAACATGGCGGCACAGGCGCCTTCTAGACCGGTGAGGGGACTGGGGCGCCCCAGCAGATCCAGAGTGGTACCCGCCAGCATGGTGGCAAAACCGATGAAGATCACATCGGAGAAGTGATAGGCCACATTCTGCCGAGTCACTCGGTCGGGGTGAGATCTCAGACCCTTAACCAGGCGAATCACTTCATAGAGGCAGCGCACCGCAGCCACAGCAAGAGTAGCGGTGGCGGTACTGAACATAAAGATGAGGGCGAAACTTGGAGCGTCATCGAGGGTGTAGACTGAGTGATAGTCACCTCGGCACAGCTTCACGGTGCGATGGAGCCCCACCCAGATACCCAGTGCCAACAACGCCAGAGACAAACTCACCCCACCGGTAGCCACATCCACCAGACCCGCCCACCAAAGAGGCGCTGCCAACAGGGCCAACCCGACCACCATGGCGTACCAGGTTTTTTGAACCGAGGTGAAGTCCGTCATCATTCTTTCTCCTGCTTGAGCTGCTTGCTCACGCTTTCTAGAGTCACCTTTGCCGAATTCTCGGCCAGATTGTCGCTGAAATAGGGCAGCAATGGTTGATAGCCTCCACCGACTCCGGGACCGTCATCTAGGGGGCCATAACCTCCACCTACTCCAGGACCATCGTCTGAAGGCCGATAGCCGCCACCCACCCCAGGACCGTCGTTGTGACTCATCAGGGCGATGGTAGGACCCATCCAAACGATCTCTTCGGTGCTAGCTGAGGTCAAGACTGCTGGCAAGGGCGCCTGAAAATAACCGCCACCCGCCCCGGGCCCATCATCGGGAACTTCATCGCCGTAGCCGCCGCCCGCTCCCGGGCCGTCGTCATCGGGAACGGACTCTTCGTCGTATCCCCCGCCAGCTCCAGGCCCATCGGAATCCTTGGGAGCCTCGACTTGAAGTTGGACGGAGTCGGTGAGTTGGACTCGGTCCTGATTGCCAGACGGAGATGACGACTTGGCTTCCCGCGACTGCCGAGGCTGAGGCAAAGCTTCCTCAGTCGATCGGAGAGAGGACAAGAAAGACGATATGTAAGAACGTATCTGCATACTGGGTTATCTCTTCTTTCTACGCGCTCTTCTTTTGGAGCACGGATCTGAACGCTTTTACTACACTGGGATCGAATTGGGTGCCTTGGCCTGCCTCGAGTTCGGCGACAGCTTGGACCTGGGACAACTTTCTGGCGCGGTGGCCATTGTGAAGCATGCTGTCGTAGGCTTCGGCCACAGCCAGAATCCTGGCTCCCTGGGGAATGGACTGCCCAACCAGACCACAAGGGTATCCCCCACCATCGAAGCGCTCGTGATGGTACCTGATGTACTCGGCCTCTTGCTTGCCCAGAGACAGGTGAGCGGCCACATTAGCTCCCACTTCAGGATGCCGTCTGAGGCTAGCGAAGTCGGCTTCACTGAGCTTGCCGCTCTTGTTGAGAATGCTTTCATCGATGCCGATCTTGCCCAGATCGTGGAGTCGCCCGGCGTTGACTATGCGGCGAACGTGCTGCTCGCGCAGACCTAACTCTCGAGCGATGTCGCCAGCCCATTGAGCCACTCTTTCGGCGTGTCCGGTGGAGCCCACTTCACGACGCTCAGCAGCCTCCACCAGGGAAGCTACCACTTCTCGGGCTTCTTGTAAGGTGGCGATGTAGGAGCGAATGCCTCGGAAGGCCACCGCCAGCGGAAGAAGCAAAAGTCCGGTCACCACCGACCCCAACTGAAGGGCCGCCGAGAGCAAGAGCCCTACCGGCACAAACAAAGTGGCGGTGAGGCGGATGCGGGACCATTCCACCCGAGTCCCTGGGCGCCCGATGCGGTTCTGAAGGAGATAAAGATGACAGGCGGCGCAAACTTGGTCCAGCACTCCCACCATAAGAGCGGCCAACACCAGCGCCGGCAAACGCAAGCCAGCGGGGGCCAGAAGGGCCAGACTGAACGGAAGCGCAAAACACAAACCCAACTGAAAAAAGGTGTAGACGGTGAAATCCAGGCGAGACAGCGAACCTCGTCGGAGACTCCGGGAGAGAACAC
>JBJHCR010000431.1:0-1439 GCA_050486105.1 Vulcanimicrobiota bacterium | reverse complement strand
GGGGAGAGGCCCGCGAGCATGGCCGAGGCCTCGTTCTCCGAGGCGGCCCGTGTCGACAGCCCGAACGGCGTCCAGCGAAAGAGGGCCGCCAGCACCGCGCTTTCCAGGCCCGAGACCACTCCGTAGCCGGGAAGTTCCAAGGGATAGCGCTCGGCTACGAAGGCCAAGGTGGCCAACAAGAGCACCGAAGACCAGAGCACGGAAGGCTGGGTAAGGCTGCAAAAGCCCACCAAGATCAAAACCCCACCCAGACTGATGGCTCCTCGATAGAGGGCGGCGGAAAGTTTCGCTGATCTCGGATCTCTCATACATTGAGTATGGGGGATCCAAACTTGAAACTTGTTAAGGAACTGTTACCCCCCTACCGAAGCGGGAAAGTGAAAAAAGAACCACCCTCAAGGGCGCGCCCTCGGGGGTGGGGAGACTGCGGCAGGCCGTAGCCTCCGCAGTGCGGGGTCAGGATAGGTTAGCGGAAGAGGACGATGCCATCAGGCTTTTCCATTTCGGTGTTGTCGCCCTCCACCGAGATGTCGGGATTCTGGACGGTATCCAGCCCGCCGATTTGGCTGGCGTTTTCGTAAATCAGAACACGAACGCCGTTGTAGTCGGTGACGAACAGGCGATCTCGGACGGTGTGGTAGATGGTCTGCCAGTAATTCGGGGAGTAGGTGTTGCGATTCAGCACGGTTTCCCTCAGACTGCGAACCACGAGGGGCGTGGTAGGGTTTGAGGCGTTGTCGATGATATAGATCGTGGCCCCGCCATCGCTGGTGGTCCAGATCCTATCGTTCTTGAAGTCGTAGCTGGCTCCGTAGAATTCGTCATCGAACTCGAACTCGATCACCAGGTGGTCGATGTCCGCCTGGTCTCCTCCCTCGAGGGTCGAGACATTGTTGAAGACGTGGTACTCCCATTCATCGGTGTCGGCTTCGTGGAATACGAACAGGCGGTCGGTTCGGGGGTCCACCACCAAGGAGTAGAGTTCTCCTTCGAAGCCGGAGAGCACCCGGGTGGGGCCATCCCCGTCTTCTGATTTGGTGGCGTCGTCGAAGATGGCGATATAGTCGCCATCACTAGAGTCATAAACGTAGGCGTAGAGGATGTTGCGGGTCTCATCGTAGGAGACTTCGTAGACCTCGTCCCCGCCTTCCACTTCGAGGGTCAAGGTCGGTTCGGCATCCTCCTCATCAGCCATCACCCCGGAAAAGAGATAGATGAATTCGTCGGTATTGTGGTGCCAAACCGAGTTGTTCCCCACCGCAGCCCAGCTAAGCCACTTTTTTTCCGGATCCTAAGCCACCCCCAGAGAGGCTTAAACCCCCAGCCCAGTTAAGCCACTTTTTTCCGGATCCTAAGCCACCCCCAGAGCGGCTTAAACCCCCAGCCCAGCTAAGCCACTTTTTTTCCGGATCCTAAGCCACCCCCAGAGAGGCTTAAAC
>JBJHCR010000430.1:0-4784 GCA_050486105.1 Vulcanimicrobiota bacterium | reverse complement strand
TCGAGGCGCCCCCCTGGCAAGGCGGTTCGAGCGACTAGTATCGAGAATACTTAAGCGAGAACCAACGCTGCCAGGGGGGATGCATCGGCGGCCCAAACCGGGAAGTTATTTCGGACCAGATCCTTAGTTTCAGACCAGGTTAGGGAGATTGGTAGCCGTGCTTGGCAAGCTCTCGCTTGAGTCCCTCGGTTGCGGCGTCGAAACGAGCCTGGTTCTCGCGGTCGAAAGGTTGCCCCTCCGCATGTCCGTCCAGCAGGTGGAAGAAGGCTTCGGC
Source organism: Vulcanimicrobiota bacterium (assembly GCA_050486105.1). Lineage (GTDB taxonomy): Bacteria > Vulcanimicrobiota > Xenobia > Xenobiales > JADMJV01 > JAEXNA01. Next base: position 4,510 of record JBJHCR010000430.1, on the reverse strand, counting down.
GTGGGCTTCCCCGGCTGTGCAGAGCTTCCAAAGTTGATCCGCCAACTGCCTATTCTCAGCGTTGAATCGCTCGTCTGTTGAGGCCGCTTCAAAATTCGAACACCTCTCTCCGTAAAGTTGCCAAGCTTGAGCTGCGATAGGGGTCATCGACTCCGCGCTCCGTTTGCCTTGGAGCACCTCAGAAAGTCCGGATTCGGCAAGCCCTATCTGGGAACCGCCAAGTTCGACCAAAGCCCTTAGCATCTCTTGCGATTTCTCCTTGAGGTCCTCCTGAGGATCGGCCCAGGAAGGGGCAACCAACAGGCAAAGCAGCAATACCAGGCTCACAGTGGTCTTCATGGTGCCATTCTACGGGGAAGTCGCTCACTATCCTGGTTGCTGCCCCGAAGGACTCAAGCCTCTCGGAGCGAGCTCCCGAGTCTGGAGAAGGGAGCTCTAAGGCGACTGACTCACTCCTGCTCTCCGATGAACTCGTCCATCCAAGCAATGACATCTTCCCGAGTTGCCAGATCTCCATTTTGAATCATTTCACCCATGGCCCAGCCGAGCATGGTCAAACGCAGGTCTTCGTGGCTGTTGCCGCCTCGAAACCACTGTCCCGGTTGCACGTTATCTTCTCCCATGATGGAGAACACCGCCTGATCCATGGCCTCCCAGTCGCCGTCGTGGACCGCCTGGATTCCTTCACGAAACGTTCCAACGTGTCGAAATCCCTGAGCGGTTTGTAGGGCATCGTTGAGAATCGTTCCATCTGCCGACAACTCATGCCCTACCGCAGCAGCCTCATAATAGAAGGGCCGATCCTCTTCATAGCCCATCCGAACCGCTGTGAGAAAATGTCCCACCTGCCTACTACTTCCCGGCCAGATATGGCCATCTTGAACCTCCGAGCGAAAGCCCGAGTCATCCTGAGGAATAACACCGTTGAAGTGGACGGGATTCTTCGAAGAACTCGAGGTGACATCGAGGATGAAATCCAGCCGTTCTTGGGCGGTCTCTCCGGGAAGGTTTTCGTTCTCGAAGAGATGCACCATGGCCTCATAGGAATTGTCCTCGCGTAGCGTTTGATATTCCTCGAACTGAGGGTCATTGAGAAGTTTGTCCCTCCACTCGGCAACGTCGTAGTCGAGGTCCGCCCCTTGAGATGAGGTTTCCGAGGAAGAAGTTGCGGTGCTTGTCCCACTACTAACTGAAGAAGAAAGGTTGGTTCTGTGGAGGTGGGCTCGGTCGAACGACTCAACACTCTGAGCTTGATTTGGCTCTGGAGACTGGTTGAGTTCAGCCTGAGCCGCAGGACTCAAGGTCACGCTGTAGCCTTCTGAGAACTTCTCAGCCGAAGGTGCCGGCGCTTGAGTCACAGCCGGGGTCTCGGATTTTGCAGCTGAAAGGGTCGAGCGAGCGATCTTGACGGCGGTTTGAGCGAGTGAGACTTTCATTGGAGGATTCCTTCTGGTTTGAGCTGTCCACAGCTTAGATCCAGAGGGTTGCCCAAGGATTGCCACCCTTAAAAAATCCTGAAAAAGTCTTTGCAGCGCTTAATATAACCCTGTATAGCCTTTCTAATCACTCAAGTCATGCGAGCCTAGTGCCGGAAAAACAGCCGAGTCGGGCCCGGCCTGCTGCGAAAAAGAGCAGAGGTTGAACTCGACTCCAAATCGGAGCTGGTCTCGTCTCTACTGAGCGTCCCCATCCGAGTCAGATAAAGGCTTAACGAAGGCTCAGGGGTTCTAGGGCGCTGGTCTGGCGAAGAAATATGAAGGCGTCATATCGGTCTGCCATAACAGTGGCGACGTAGTTGCCGAGGTGTTCTCTCTTAGGTTCATAGACCACCCCAATAGCCCGATGCCCCAGGGGGTCAGCCAAGAAACCCAGAGCTTGAACGGCCTCTTTTGTGAAAAACCAAAAATCGGAGTCGGAATACTCCGCCAGACGGTGCTCTATACTGCCGGCTGAAGGTTCGGGTATGGTCATCACTTGGCGCTCCCCTCCCCATTCCGAGCCCGCCATCACCGTGCCCTGATAGGTCCCGAATCCCACGGCGAACACCTCTTCATCCCCGTATCGCTCCCGCAGAAGCTGGCCGATGTTTTGCTGCCCTCGGGCGATCATCTCAGTGGCGCGAGCATCACCGATGTGAGTGTTGTGAGCCCAGACTATCAAACGAGGGTCGCGCTCCTCCTTCTGAGCCTCCTCATACAGTCGGTCGAGGGTCTCTTGGAAATGGCGGACTCGCCGATTCCAAGAGCGAGCGTCGCGACCCAGAGCCTTGCGAAAGTGGGCCTCGGCGTTCAGGGCAACGAGAGCAGCTTGCTCCGTTGCGAAAGGTTCACCGCCGGCGCAGTCCTCCTCTCGACAGGCCTTGAGCCAACTCACAACCTGCCTCATCCTGCTCTCCAGAGGCTCTCCCCCCTCAACTAGGTAAATCGGATAATCAGAGAATCCCGCTTGGAGCGCCAAAATCGGATCGTAAGCCCGACGTGCCTTGGCCGCTTTGTCCGGCTGGCAATCCTCAAGATGGCTCAGCACCGCCTGCACGGATTCTTCAGCTCCATAGAGATCCATGCCATAGAAGCCGACTCTGGAAGTCGGGTCCTTCCGCCCAGAAATGAGGCGAAGATGCTCGACGAAAGTTGCCGTTTCCTCGTTGGCCCACATCCATTGCGGCCAGCGCTGAAAACTCCCCAGCACTTCTCTCGCCTGCTCCTGAGAACCCGAGGAAGCCCCCAGGTAAGCATCGACTTCACGGGCCGGCTCCCAGTCACCCTCCACCCCAACGTGGGTGAAGCCGTGATGCTCAACCAGGGCTTCGGTGATCACCGCTCGCCAAGTATAGAACTCCGAAGTCCCATGGCTTGCCTCCCCCAAAAGCACAAAGCGCGTCTCGGCCGCCCTCTGAATCAAGGGATCGAGATCGCTAAGGGAATGGAGGACCCCTTCTGCGGCTCCCTGCCTCCGCTCCAGCTCAGGCTCAGGTTCACCCGAAACCATCGGGCAGCCGAGAGCCAAGACAGCCCAAATCAAAACCAGGATACGCACCATCTGAGTCTTTCTCACTACAAACCCTTCGTGCCGAAAGCAAATTTTGCCTGGCGGGGGGTCTAGGGCCTTGCGCTTACCTAAGGCTCATCGCAAGGCTCTGGAACGAGTCCGAATTCAAACCGAAGCAGAGGCCAAGGACACGATTTCGGGTTTCTCATCATTTCACCGCAGAGTGAGGATCGGCTGTTTGCCAGCAGCTGCCACTACCGTCCGCATCCCCGAACTCTTCATCCCAGCCATCGAAAGAAAGCTCTTCTCAGCTTCCGCTAATGAACTCCACCAAACTGCTACCCAGGCTCTCTTGAAACTCGCCCAGAGATCACTTCCCTTGGATAATGCCTCATTAGTGTCTATATCGTGGACACTCAACAGATTAGATTTTGGGCGGCCTCTGGTTAGGAAAGCGTGTCTGGATCATCTTTAACCCATCCCCAAAGGAGAACGGTGGTGCGGCTCTCAGGGCCCACTCAGCGCAGAATCGAAACGGCGTCGATCACTATCTGGGCCTGAGCCTTCGGATCCATTGGTCCCAACAGCGAGTGAAGGCCGAGGCCGTGCCCAAGATCCGGGAAGATTCGAATCTCCACAGGCTGAATGGATCGATCGGAGTACTCTCTCAGCTCAAGTTCTTGCTGAGGCACGTCAAACTGAGTATCCCGACTCCCCCAGTAGTAGAAGACTTTGCCTGGAAACTCCAGCAACCGAGAGGCCACGGATTCACTATCCGCATACCACATGCGCCACCATGCTCGCGATCCCCCTCTCACATAGTTTTCAGCTTCATCATCAGCACTAGTGAAGTTCCGTACCTCTGCATCGTAAGCAGCCTGGAGTTCTGAGAGCGTTCCTGTCTCGATGAGATCTCGGGTCAGTCCAGTTTTCGGAATCTTGAGACTCTCTGCAGTCTGACCTGGGTACAAAACCTGAAAACGGCTGCCGGGAAACTCCTCGGTGAATTCTTCCGCCAAAAGGTTCCCATCACCGTCCGCGTCAAGCTCCATAAGCAGATCGGCATAACGAGAGGTCGACTGATAGTGAACGACCGCCTTGGGGCTGGCTGAAAGACCCGCTAACATAAGGCATCCTATGGCAGGAATTTGTCTGTCACCAACCAGTGCGGCTGCGTGCAAGGTTCCTTCGGAATGGGCCACCAGTAGGACCCTAGCCGGGTCTATGATGCCTTGGCCCATGGCCCATTCGTAGGCTTGCAAGTAGTCGGAACGAATATTCTCGGGAGTAACCGTGGCGCGAACCTCGATGGAAAACAGTCGCTCGAGGAAAAACTGCTTTGCCTCCTCGGGGTCGAGGCCCTTCGGGATATGAAAGGAGTTGCCGTATACCCCCCGATAGTCGACCCTCAGCACAGCTATGCCTTCTTCGACAAAGGCCCGCGAGAACTCCCTGAACATCAGATCCTGGAGCGTTCGACTATTACGAAATTCCCAATCACGGTCGATGTTGCCGGTGCCCT
>JBJHCR010000429.1:0-4791 GCA_050486105.1 Vulcanimicrobiota bacterium | reverse complement strand
GCCCTAACCACCCCGTAGACCCCGTTGCGGTCGGTGAGAGCCAGCGCCGGCAGACCAAAAAGATGAGCCTGTTCCACCAGTTCCTCCGGATGGGAGGCTCCCTCGAGAAAAGAGTAGTTGCTCTTGCACCAAAGCGGCACGTAAGAGGCCGAACTCACTGCAGCCAGCCTTCGATGTAGGCCTGGGGAGCCCCGGGTTCCCGATAGAGCCAGGCCAATTGCCGGCCATAGGGCCGATAGCTGTATTCTCGGCAGTAGGATCGGTCCCACCAACCTCCGTCCAGACGATAAGGCCCCCATTCCTGCACCTCTTCGGAAACCCGAGGCCAGCGCACCGGCCGAGACAGTCGGCGGCGCACTCGAACGGCACAGTCCTGCTCCGAAGGGCGAGGGGGCTGACCCAGAACCTTCTCAGAGAAAGCTTGCCAGCCAACATCTCGACCCGGAAGATGGCTGTCTTTGAGTTGCGCTCGGACCAAAACCGAGTCACCAAACTCGGCCCGAACCCAGGCCAAGGATCGCAGCAGAGCCTGCTTATCCCGGGGGCGCCACAAGGTTGCCGAACCCTGACCCGGATCCGCACTCAGGGCGCGTTCCAGAGCCCAGCCGGAAAAGAGCTCGAGTTGCTCCTCGGTGTCGCCCTCGGTCCCCAAAGCCAGAATCACCCGCTCCACCCGACGCCCCCAAGCCAGAGGTTGGCGGCCCAGATGAGACTCCAATCGAGCCTTGATCAGCTGCATGAGCCAACGGGAATCCAAAGTTGGAAAAGAGGGACGGATGCATTCTACGCGTCTCTTTCCAGGGATCGCTCCAGAACTCTCACCGCCCCTTCTTTCATGTTGGGCCGGTTCTTCGGTGTGAAGGGCCACCACCATCTGGCTGACTCCCTCTTCTCGGGCGGCCACCCGAGGCAACAGCCGGAGCAGCAGACCCTCGATCACCGCCAGCAGCACCTGCAGGTCCTCCACCGGGTGGGGGAAGCCGGTCTGGGCGGCCACCGGATGCTGCTCGAGGATGGGTTCGAGTTGAGAAAGGATGGCCTCTGAGGCCCTCTGGTAAAGCTGAAGCACCGAATCCTCGAATCGTTGGCTCAGTTCATCGAAGTCCAGGGCTAATAGGTCTTCCAAAGAGCGGATGCCGAACCGATGGAGGCGCTCTAAAACTCCAGGGGAGAGCCCGAAGAGCTGCAACGGGAGATCGCAGACGGCCCGCTCCTCCTGGAGGCGGTCCTCGAACATCCTCAGGGGGTGCTCAAAGCTCAGGGTGTAGGTGGCCATCTCGGTGGCAAAAGGGCTGAATCCCAGGGCCAATAAAGGCTGCCACCCTTGCTCGGCCAGGGCCTTCAGCAACTGTCTGGCCCACTGCTCCATGCCCCCGAAAGCCCGTCCGAGACCGGTGGCATCCAAAAGGTAGGTGCCCGGTCCCGAGGCCAAGTTCGGGCGAAAGAGAGCTGGGGTGAAGCGCCGCAGTAAAGCCAACAGCGACCGCTCTTCCCGACGCAGTTCTTCGGGAGTATGGCTGCCGGCCAGCAAATCCGGGATCAAACCCAGAGCGGTGGCGTAGCGCACTCCCTCGTTCAAGCCTAGTTGTCTGGCCTGAGCACTGGCGTAGCGAACGGGAGCATCGGGATGAAGGCGCTCCAGCCAGACGGCCTTCTTATCCCGCCAATCGGGACGCTGGCGCAGCAGCAACTGCAGCGGGAAGCGGGGCAGACGCAGGCAGGCCTTCCGGTAGTCCACAGCGCCAACGCCAGCCTTGTCCTTCGCCGACCACTCCTCGTTTGTCTTTGACAACGCGCACCTCCAGCAGATCCCAAGTCCCGGCTAGGGCCTCGACCTGCAAACGCAAGCCCACCAGACACCCGGCCGAAGGCTCCTCCTGACGCTTCTCGGTCAAAAGCAGAACACCACAGCGATGGTGCCGAGCGGTAGCACTCAAGCGACTCAGAAGACCGGTGGGAAGGCGCAAATTGCGCCCTTTCCAAGACACCAGGTCCCAAATCAAAAGCCCCAAGCCTCCACTGCTCAACAGGCGTAAAGAGGCCTTACAAGCTTGCTCCACACTTTCAAGCAAAAGCACCGGGAGAGCCGACAGGTCCACTCCAGCCGCGGCCATATCGGGGGCGTAAAACGGTTTACTGGGGGAACTCAACCAAAGCGCGCTCTCCCCTTGCTGCTGAGCCCTTCGCAGCAGGGCTGCGGACAAAGTGAGAACCCCTCCCCCACCCCGACCGGAGATCTCCACCAATTGCCCCGGCAAAAGTTGCTGCAACACCTGTAGAGCCAGAACATCGCTGCCTCTGGGGCAAGGGAGCGCCCCTTTTGAGGGCTCCCCTAAAGTCTCGAGAGCAGCGAACCCGATCTGAGTCTCGATCTCACCATGGCCTTCCTCGTGAACTGGGCCCAGGAAAGTGTTCACCAGCCCTCCTCAAGCTATCTCAGTCGCTCTCGGAGATGATGGGTACCAACTCGTAATAACGGCGTACCTCCACCACCTTGCCCAGAAGCCTCAGCTCGTCCGCAGGGATCTCCAGGGGTTCAAACTCTGGGTTGGCGGGCTGCAAAACAACCCGATCTCGAGCAGAGCCGCCATGGAGATGGAGAGTCTTGACGGTGGCCTCATCCTCCACCAAAGCCACCACGATATCTCCGTGTTCGGACCCTTCTTGCTTGCGGGTGATAACCATGTCCCCGGGGAGAATCCCGGCCTCTTTCATGCTTTCCCCCTGAACCTTTAAGGCGAACAACTCTTCTCCATAGCGATCCCGCTCGATCTCCAGAAACCCCTCTACCTCTTGCTCGGCCAAGGTTAACCCTCCGGCCTGAACTCGACCCAGGACCGGAACCCGCCGCAATCCTATGGCTCTGCGTTCCTCGGGGGGAAGAGCGTAAGCGCGCGAATGGGTCTCGCGCTTGATCAGGCGTCCCTCATCCACCAAGGCCTCCAAATGGGCTCGAGCCGACTCCACCGCCTTTAAGCCCATGGCCTGCTGCACCTCACGAAGAGTGGGAGGATCCCCGTCTCGCAAACGGGTCACCATATACTGATAAATCCTTTCTCGGAGCATAACAAACCTCGTTCCTGAAAGCCTCTAAAGGAGGCCTGAAATCGTGCAGACTTTTGTCTACCTGAACCAGGTTAGCAGACATGTGTCTTCGAGGTCAAGGGGATCGAACTGCCCCTGAGCGAAATTTATGACGGTGTAGAGTTCCCAGAAAACTCTGTTCATAATTCGTAGTACGCCACGATGGCCCGAGAAAAGGCCTCAAGATCGTCCACGCTCACCTGATAAGCTTGAAAAACCTTGGTGATATCGATGGCATCATAAACATGAACGAGAAGATTCCTCATCTGTCCAGCCAGGCGCAAACGAGCAGCGAGTTCCGGCGAAAGTACTCCCTGACGGGCCAGGATTTCAAAAGAGCCTACGGACGCACCGGGTAGCTCCCAACCGGAATCACGGATAATATGCAAAGCAATATCCAAGGCGGCCTGAATTCCGACCTGCAAATTTCTCAAGACCACATCCTGGGCATCGAGATCTCTCAGAAACTCCTCTTGAACGAGCGTTCTCTTAGAGTCCAGTCGCTCCAAGCAATGTCGAACCGAAGCCAATCTTCGCAATAAAATTGCCGAGTCAACCAACCTCTCGAAACCTCTCAGCCACTCCTTGAAAGTAGGAGTTCAAGAATGGTTGGTAATCGTAATACATAGAAGCGAGAACGGCCTCTCTCGACCTCACCCTGTCGCGCTGACGTTCGTACAGCCTACGACCCTCCTTGAGCACTCGAAAAGTTAACTCCAGATCATCACCCAGCACGATCAGGTCCACAGATCTTGCGACTCGGTCTTGGAGGTCTGCCCCCAACTCCAGACGGGTGGTCCAGGAATCCGTCCCCGGTCTCACCATGATCGCAAGGTCCAGGTCACTATTCTCCTGGGAAGTGCCTCGGGATTCGGACCCAAAGAGGTAGAGAGCCCACACTTCAGGCCTTTTCTGCACGACTTCTATACACCCGGAGAGATCCAATACCTTTAAGATTAAGGTCCTACCAAGCAATCGTCAAGCGCCCCCGCAGGTAAAGCCACCGGAGATGGGAACTCCTCCGGCGTGAAAAACTACGATCCTAAGGGGGGCTTTGCCCTGGCTCTGGTGGCCTCCCTGTGCTGGGGAGTGCTACCTATTGGACTGAAGCTAGCTCTGGCGGATTTTGACCCCTACACCATCACCTTCTTCCGCTTTTCCATCGCCGCACTGTTGCTCAGCCTGTTTATGGGTCGAAAAGTTCAGCTCGACTGGAAACGACAACGCTGGTTCTATCTGGGGGCTGCGGTGGCCCTGACCTTGAACTACGTCTTCTTTGTCATTGGACTGCACCACTCGACTCCTGCCAACAGCCAGCTCTTCATCCAACTCTCACCCATGCTCTTCGGACTGCTCTCGGTGATCCTGTTCAAAGAATCCTTCATCCGCTATCAAGGGGTCGGGGTGGTCCTCCTCTTGACCGGCTTGAGTTTGTTCTACAGTGATCAAGTGAAGAACCTGGGACAGGTACTGGCCCATTACAGCTACGGCTGCTTCATGCTGCTGTTGGCCGGGCTGGCCTGGGCTCTCTACGCCTTGGGTCAGAAAAAGCTTGGCCAGACCACCTCGGCCACCCTGGTGGTTACGGTGGTGCTGATTCTGTGCTCCATTATGACCGCGCCCCTAGCCGACTTCTCCTCGGTCTGGGAGGCTCGCAGCCTGTCTCTCTGGGCCCTTTTATTCTGCGGTTTGAACACCATGGTGGCC
>JBJHCR010000428.1:0-4847 GCA_050486105.1 Vulcanimicrobiota bacterium | reverse complement strand
CAGCCGGGGACCCAGTGCTGGGTGTTACCTAGTTGTATTTCGAATGAGGAGCGCTGTGCATGACTGTGAGTAGGGGCGATTTCAGTTTGAGAGGGTTTCCGGCCAGCCTCCTAGGAATCGTGGACTATGAAGCAGAGCGGACAGAAGCTTCAAGTCACCAACAACACGCTCTCAAGCAACCAGAGCGCCCTTTGGGTGTTCCGTATATTCAAGTGAGCTCCGACGAAGCCAGACGAGATAACGTGTCGACCAGAAATCGGACTGGCTCCCAGGGCTTTCAGCAGTCTAGAGCAAGCGGCAGCAGAAAATCGACTCGGATCTGGGAAAAGACTTTCTTTCCCACAGCTTGAAACTCGAAGCATGGATCGCTTTCTCAACGAGACCCAAAGTGCGGGAGAGATCGCTGCAACAGACCAAGTCTTCACCCTCTCGGGAGAGCGGGCTCGACAACACTTTTTGACCTCGGTTCCCCCTAATGAGCAGACACTTCTTAAGGGACTGTTATTCTTGGCTGACGCTCTGACTCATCTGGGTCACAATCCGTCTAAAATGGTCGGTTTCTACCAAGAGGCTCCGGCCAACGCATGGGTACACATGGACTTGTCAGCCCCTGCCGGCCTTATCGAGCGAGGCCCGGCTTGGATCGAAGAGCGTTATCAGCATCCCTTCACCTCCAAAGAGCCAGCAGATTTGGCCTGGGATAGGGCCTGGCTCCGGCTCTTGGCGGCCAATCAAATAATCAATATTGCCGTCAAGGATGCCGGTCTCGGGAGCAATTGGAGTCTCAGCCTGGACCCCAAACTAGGACTGAGCAACGGGTCGGGAATTCCCCTTTTTCAAAAAGGGTTCTACATGGCTGTAGGTCCTTTCAATCTAGGCCTTGAGAGCTTTAAGCTCTACGGCCACGAAGAACGCCTGCGAGCAGGCCGGAGACGTGCCCTGCGCTTGAGCGACTATGACAGTTTACGCTCCGAAGCCCTTCCCTCGACCTTAAAGGGCAATTGGTTCGACTATCGGAGCCGCCATTTGTGCTTGCACGAACGCTTGGTGCTCGCTCCGCCGGAAGAATTTGGCCTCAAGTGCACTTTGAATTCTCGTTACCGCTCACTCACAAAGCCTCTTTACCCTTCGGAGGACCTGCAGACTGAACGCATCAAGCGGCCTGGTTTCATCTACAGAGTGTTGCGAAGCGGCGGTCTGTGGGTTGCCGGGCGCTCATGGAGCGGTCCTACCGGCAGGCCAGAGGAAGACGAATTTTGGGCCAAGGCCATCTTTAATGTCGCTCTCGATGAGCGACCAAGCAGCGTCGATTTCTTCAACGATGGGCATTCATTGGCCTCGGTCGATTTTCCTGAAGGCCCCAAGGGCCTCTTGGGGGTGGTTTATTGGCCGGAGTTGCAATCAGATCTCTGGGGACAAAATTTCGTTCACAATAGCGAATGGGAGCGAGCGATGGCTTGGACCAAGCACCAATTGAGCCAGGTTCAGCGGACTTTGGAGGAGGAAAGCAACTATCTGGTTGCTGAGGTTGTGGCCAACCACACCAAGAAAGTCTATCGTAAAGAAGTAGAGGAACGAATCAGGCGGAACTGGTTTAGTGCCTTGCCCGATCAAGCTCCTTCGCCAGAGAGAGGAGCCCAAGAGATCACCCCTGAGGAACGAGCCGAAGAAATCCGCAGGCGACTCAAGGTATAGGTGCTCTAGCTCGACAATTTGGCGTGCCTTACATGTCTCAGGACCACTGAAGCACAACCCACTTTCTCTCGTTTCCAGCCAAGAATTTGTTTGCTGGTCATGCGGGCTCTAGAGATGTTTCGAGCTGCCGGTCCAAGACCTCCACTGTGCGGCCGGTTCAGGATTTCGGTCGAGGATTTTGATGTCCGAAACTTGAGCGCCCAATCGAAGTAAGCAGACGGCAAAATGACAACCATGAAGGCCACCGCCGATGATGGCCGACTTCAAGGGAGCCTCAGATTTTTTGAGGCCTCGAAGGAGATTGGCAGGAATTTTTGACATGATAATTGATTATTAATTATCAATACAGAAAAATCAAGGCCAAGCTTGAGAAACGAGAAACCTTACGATGTCCAAAAAACTTCCTGTTACTGTCCTCTCGGGATTCCTGGGAGCCGGAAAAACGACCCTGCTGAACCAACTTCTCAACAATCGGGAAGGCTTGCGGGTGGCGGTGATCGTCAACGACATGAGTGAGATCAATATTGACGCCCGATTGCTTCCCCAGAACGAGAGCAGGCTGTCTCGAACCGAGGAGACTTTGGTCGAAATGAGCAACGGGTGCATCTGCTGCACCTTGCGCGAAGACCTCCTGAAGGAAGTCTCTTTGCTAGCTGATGAGCAAAGGTTTGACTATCTGCTTATCGAATCGACAGGGATTTCCGAACCTCTACCAGTCGCTATGACTTTCACTTTTGAAGACGAAGCAGGCATCTCATTAAGCGAAAAGGCGGTGCTCGACACCATGGTGACTGTGGTAGACACCTCCACCTTTCTTGGGGATCTTCTTTCGGGCCAGAGCTTGCTGGACAGGCAAGCTTCTCGCGACGACGAGGATGAAAGGACTTTGGCCGACCTTCTTCTTGAGCAGATTGAATTTGCCGACGTGATCCTCCTGAATAAAATCGATTTGGTCTCGCAAGATGACTTGGGGGAGGTGGAGAGGGTGATCAGAAAACTCAACCCCAGCGCTGAAGTGATCGACACTCATCGAAGTCAGGTTCCTTTGTCCAAAGTCCTCAATACAGGAAAGTTTTCTCTAGAAAAGGCTCAGGAAAGCGCCGGATGGATCGCTGAGCTCAACGATGGAGGGACGCCAGAGACTGAAGAGTATGGAATCTCAAGTTTTGTTTACCGGGCTAGACGGCCGTTCCACCCTCAAAGGCTTTGGACTGTTCTCAATCAACCGTGGCCTGGGGTTCTGAGAGCCAAAGGATTTTTCTGGCTCGCCAGTAGGCCCGAGGTCTTGGGGGTTTGGTCTCAGGCCGTTGAGTCCTTGAGCCTTGAGCCCGGGGGACTATGGTGGGCCGACCGTCGCGGCGCCCAAGAGTGGCCGGATGACCTCGACGAGAGGGGATATTTGCAGAAGATTTGGCAAGAGCCTTTCGGAGATCGTCGCCAAGAGGTGGTATTTATTGGTATGGACTTGGAACAAGAGCAGATTGTCGAATGGCTGGAGAGCTGTCTGCTCACCGACCAGGAACTCTCTTTGGGCCCCGAAATCTGGTCTTCATGGGAGGATCCCTTTCCCTCTTGGACTTTAGAGATGGTTTCCGCGTAGAGGCCTTGGCCCAAGTGAGCAAGCATTTCCCGCTTAAACGTGGGTGTGGCAAGGAGTACCGAGCGCTCCTCGTCTCCTGATGCAAGCTTAGAGACTGCCTCAACCTAGCCAGAACGTAGGATCGTGTCATCGGCGGTGACCAGTCATTACTTGTCATATAACCTCGATCCACCGTCTAAAGCGAAGTCCGAGGCGGGTACCCGCCCGCTGGGTGGGTGGCAGGCTCTGTGGATGGATCTGCGCCCGAAACGAGTTTTAGGCGGTGGATAGAGGATGACCAGCGGAAATCGACGCGGTTTCAGGCCAATTTTTTGTGCTCGTCGTAGGCCAAGATGTGCTCGTCGTAGGCCAAGATGACCACAGTCTTATTTCCATGACGGTTCATCGTTTGGGGGCCTTCTTTGGGATCACAGGCACGATTGATCACTTCACTGAGACGATTCTTTGCCTCTCTTAGGGGCCATTCCATAACACCCATCCATTCTGTCTAGACTGTCTAGATTTCAACCCCCTTTCGGGTCGTGGTCACAAGTTGTTCTTTGACTTTTAGTTTCTCGGCTCCGGTTGGAAGTGAGAACACTGCGTCAACGAGGAATTCTATAGGGCGATTTGTCCTGGACCTGATCTCGATCAGGATGAAGACGAGAATTCTGGGTAAGAATAGAGTTACGGAGGTAGAACATAATGCGCGTTCGCGATGTGATGACAGCAAAGGTTAAAACCATCCACTATACGGCGGGAGTTCGAGACCTTTCTCAGCTCCTAGATGAATTGGGAGTGTCCGGGGTTCCGGTGGTGGATGCCGATGGGCGTTTCGTTGGGGTGGTCTCTCGAACCGATATTGGGTCCGGGGTCAGCGACCCCCCGGTGCCCAGTGAGATGGACTCAGGCTTCGGGGAAGAAGACCACGAACTGGCCGGTTTGGAGTCGGCCAAGGTGGCGGACCTTATGACCGAACATGTGGTGACGGTAGAACCCGACGCTTCGGTGGTGGACCTGATCACCACTATGGAAGAGGCCGATATTCATAGAGTGTTTGTCCTCGATGGGGACGACCTCGTGGGAGTGGTCTCGGCCATGGACCTGGTCAAACAGTTCAAAAAGGTTCTCACCGGAGAATTGGCTGCTCGCTGATCCCTCTGGTGTTGTCAAAGACTTAGGTAGGCCCTTCGCCAAAATAGTGGAGGGCCGACTTTTAGTCCTCCCGAAACCGGAGTCCCCGTCGCTCTTGCTCGGCCAGATAGGCCTTGCGGATGATCTCCCGAGTTTCTATGGGATTGCTGACATTGTCGAGGACCACTTCGGGTTTGCTGCGGTCGGTGGAGAGGATGGTGATGTCCCCAACGTTGGTCAGTCGCTCACCTACGTTCTGTTTCACGTTGGTGTCTCGAATTCTGACTAGGTCGATCTCTTCGATCCTTTTGGAGATGAAGCCCTCAATGATCCGCAACCTCTGGCTGGTGAGTTCGTAGCGCCGGGTCAGGGACATCAAAGGCCGGCCAGACCAGAGCAGCTCCTCACCAGCCTCGTTGGTGACTGCAGGGGTCTCAAT
>JBJHCR010000427.1:0-4871 GCA_050486105.1 Vulcanimicrobiota bacterium | reverse complement strand
GTATTAAGCGTTCGCTTCTCCTTGCATCACCCACGCGGACGTGGCCACCCTCGCAAGCGCGGGTTCCCGGCGCCTGACCACCATTCAGTAGGGACGAACTTCACAGACGTTGCACTAGGTGGGACGGAGTTGTGGAAAGTTCTGTTCGTGGGATGTTGGAGCGCGTCACAACAGGAACATCGCCGAATTGACCCCGCCCTAGACTCACATTCCGCACTTCTCGGGCAAAATGCTTAGCCTGGCTTGTTTTCATTCCTTGTCAAGCACATTTCCACAGTTCAGGAAAAATCCTGGGCACTGTTTGCTTCATATAATCCTGGTTTTGGCAACCATTTTGAGAAGTGCGGAATGTGAGCCTAGAGGCTCTCGCTGGGCAGAGGAAGGGAATGGCCTGGCTCCCGGACTTCTTGATCTTCCACAGGAGTTTCACAAAGCTGTAAGCTTGGAAACGTGAAACAGAGTTGTTTCATTTCGTGAATAGTCTTGCCCCAAGACGTTCCTTATGGGAAAGTTGGGTCATGGGTAAGTGGAGGATCGTTTCGGCCTGTGAGGATGACGAATTCCTTAGGATCCCCGCGCACACGAAATTCGAGAAAGCGCTGGACCTCCTCATAGGAGTCTGGCTCATCACAGGTGTCGGGGTGAGTACTCTTGAATTCTGGACGCCAGTGTTCACCATAGGGTTTGCCGTGGGTGTGCTTCTCGTGGTTTTTCGCTTTTTCTTCGACGAGTATTACGTGGCGGATACCTCCGGAAAAGTGTTCTCGCTCCGAAGGGACTTCGGACTGTACTCCAGCGACAGCAACCGATATTCTTTTGAGGATCTCGCGGCCTTGGTGATTGAAAAAACCGTCACCCGTCATTCAAAGACCCAAGAGGTGCAAGGTGAGCAGCATGAGGTGCTCTTGCTCACCAAGGCTAACGAGAGAATTCCCTTGCTGTTTTCTCTTTTCAAGGGATCGATGGACGCCCGAGTCGATGCGCGAAAGTTGGCACCCATCTTGGGTATCGAGTTGGTCGAGGGGGACTTGAATCAGGAGGCGGTCTTCGTCCCTGACGTGGCAGGCGTTCCCCGTGTCTCTTGGCGAGAATCCTTGTGAGGGTTCGTCGATAGGAGTCAGCCCAGATTCTCTTTAGGGACAAGGAAGCGAGCCTCGAATTCATCGGGATCGACGAGAGAGCGTCCTGAATTTCTGAAAAATTTCATGCTCACCGGCTAAGCTTGGGGGCATGGACTCCGCGAATCTCCAGGGACCGATAACTCAGACCCGTTCCTTTCAGCCCCTGTCGGGGGATAAGAGCTCAGAGCGTGGGTTGTTCGCGCCGGATTTCTGTCCAACGGATTCCTTCACATGCTCGACCCCGCTGTCCCAAGAGCAGGTCCTGATTCCCTCACCATACAGGGCCAGCTTCGGGGAGAATGCTCAGCAGGCCCACTTTGCCAACCCGCCTTCTGGGCCGGCGTCTTTGGATTCTTTGGAGGCCCTAGGGGGTGACATGGTCAACGTGAGGGAGAAGGAGTGGGTGGTTGCCGAGGCCGGGACTCGATACGTCGTTGATACCGGCGGTTGCGGAGCGATCAAGGTTTTCGTCGAGGCCGGAGAATCGAGTTACTCCGTCGTTTTTCACAGCGATGGCAGTCAAGAGTCCAAAGAGGTCTCGGCTCACAACTTAGGTACCCACATACTAAGACAAAGAGATAAGCCCAAGGCAGTCAACATCCTCTGTCTACAGCCCTACAGTGTCAGCCGCGACGTCATTGATTCGGTTAGGAGCATCAGTACTCTCCTTGATGAAGCAGGTGTTGAGACAACCGTACGCTCGGTTTGCCTGAACAACATCGATGGTGAAAAACACGGTAATTTCGTTCGCCTAAACTTGGAAGGGTCCAAGGAGCAGATTCTCGACCGCTATCAGGATCTGGTTTTGCAGAGCAAGAGCTTGAGTCCCGAGGACCGGAACAAGAAAATCGCTCTCTTTCAGAGTCTGCCCCTCAGCCATAGAACACCGGAGTTCCTCAAAAACTGGTCATCCCTCTCCCTGGAAGAAGCCAAGGAGGTTGTCGACAATCTCCGGAAAAAGCGTTCCCAGTGGAGTCTACGTCGACTCTTTTCTCGGGCTGCCTAACAACCGCTTTTTTTCAAGAATCGCGCTGACGGACTTAGGCGTCAACTTACGGAGAAGACTTTGAAGCGAAAGATCGTGGCTTTCGAGCAAGATGAGGAAGATGAGTGGCGAGTCTTGTTGGATTGCGGACACCGCCGCCACCTGCGGCATGATCCTCCTCGAGAATGTCGGCCAGATCTTGCCGATGAGGAGAGCCGGAACTCGGCTCTCGGAGGAGAGATCGAATGCGGGCGGTGCCAACAGCGGCTGCTGCCCGAAGATTTTGAAGTTTACCGAAGCACGCCCGTATTCACCGAAGAATCGGTTCCTTCGGGTTTGTTGGCCGATCATAACCTCAAGGCTGGTGTGTGGGGGAATTTGGTGGTCCTGGAAGGCTCAGTCAACTTCTGCGAAGGCCAAACCGCCCACCTCCTCACCGGGGGCGACACCTGGAGCGTTCTCCCGGAAGTCGTGCACCATCTGCAGTTGCGGGGCCCGGTGACCTTACGGATCGACTTCTTTAGGGCTCAGAGTCCGGTTTAGACCCGGTCTTGACGTTCGAGGTATGTTCGACCAGAGGATCCCTCATCGATCTTCAGCAGAACTCTCCGAATTTCTGGGAAGAGATCCTTCACGGGGAGCGAAGCGCGCCTTATGTTTTGGCGTGTCGTACTTCTTCATTTATTTCTTCTGTCCGTGGTCGTGTTCGCTGAGGCCAGCGAGGTTGAGCCGAGGGCCGCGGACCTAGTTTTTCACAACGGTCCTGTTTACCGCAGTGATGCCGCCCGCTCGTGGGCCTCGGTGGTGGCTGTGGAGAAAGGTCGGATCGTTTACGTTGGCCAGCAGGCTCGCGGCTGGATAGGCCCGGACACCCAGGTGGTGGACTTGGAGGGCAAGTTTCTACTCCCGGGTTTTCACGACTGCCACGTGCATCCGGTCACCGGTGGTCTGAAGCTCGGGAACTGTATCCTGGACGAGGCGAAGACTCCGGAGGCCATAGCCGAGACGATTGAGGAGTATCTCAAAGACAATCCAGAAGTGCCTTGGGTGGTGGGTCGAGGGTGGACTTTGCCGACCTTTCCCGAGGGGCAGCCCACTCGGGAGTTGCTGGATCGCTTGGTTCCCGATAGGCCCGCGTATCTGGTTTCAAGCGATGGTCACAATGCCTGGGTGAACAGCAGGGCTTTGGCTCTCGCGGGGATCGATGCCTCCACCGAAGACCCGCCTCACGGCCGTTTTGAGCGAGAACCCGATGGCACCCCCACCGGACTGGTTCGAGAGACGGCTATGGATCTTTTTCAGGACCATCTTCCTAAGGTCAGCCTCGAGGCCACCTTGGATGGCTTGCATCGGGGACTGGACTTGGCTAGAAGCTTCGGCATCACCACCTTACACGAGGCTCACGCAACTCCTGATGTGCTTGAAGCTTACCGGTTTATGGACCAGGAGGGACGTTTGACCGCCCGGGTGGTGGCCGCCCTGGCCACCGAAGTAGGGGGTGGGATTGAGCAGGTCGCCGACTTAGAGCGGATTCGTGCGGACAATCAAGGGAAGAGGTTGTCTCCAACTGCGGTGAAAATTTTTGTAGATGGGGTGTTGGAGGGCCATACGGCAGCAGTACTGGAGCCCTATCTAGGCCGAGATCAGGACCGAGGTTTCTTGAACTTTTCTCCCGAGGATCTTTCCGCTCTGGTGGTTGCCTTGGATGCCAAGGGTTTTCAGATTCATTGCCACGCCATTGGGGACCGGGGAATCAGAGTGGCTCTAGACGCTTTTGAAGCAGCTTTGCAGGCTAACGACCCGAAAGATCGCCGACATCATATTTCCCACGTTCAGCTGATCGACCCTCAGGACATACCTCGCTTCCGACAACTGGGGGTGATGGCCAACATCCAAGGCTACTGGGCCCACGACGATCTGTTTATCACCGAGCTGACCGAACCATTCCTAGGACCTGAGCGCTCCCGATGGTTGTACCCCAATCGAAGCTTGGCCGAGGCCGGAACGGTGATCGTCGGTGGCAGTGACTGGAGTGTGTCGAGTATGAATCCCTTGGACGCCATTCAGGTGGCCGTTACCAGAACAGATCCCGAGAAGGTCGACGGTTTACCCTGGATTCCAGAGGAGCGCATGACCCTGGCCGACATGTTGGCAGCCTATACCTCGAACGCCGCTTATCTCGGCTACCTCGAGACCAAGACCGGCAGCATTGAGGTGGGGAAGGCGGCCGATCTGGTGGTGCTGGACCGCAATCTTTTTGAGATACCCGCCCAAGAGATCGGGCAAGCCCGAGTGCTCATGACTTTTCTCGATGGGAAGCTGATTTTCGAATCCGGCTCTGAGTCGGACTTGACGAGCCAGAACTCAAGCACTCCTCCGGCGAGGAGTTCCCTTGCCTCCAAGGCTTCAACTGAGTGCTGCAGATAGTGGTTCGTTATGATCGCTTGTGAAGATGCCCTTGAGAGGCTCATTGAACAGTTCTCCCAGCCTTTGGCCTTTCTGCGCGAGTTGATCCAGAACAGCCTAGATGCGGCCACGGAGTTGGTCGAGGTAACCGTGGACTACGACCAGAGTGCTGCTTGCTGTTTCGTTCAAGTCAGCGACACCGGCGATGGGATGGACCGGGACGTGATCGACACCAAGTTGACCCGGCTGTTTTCGAGCACCAAGGAAGACGACTTGACCAAAATCGGTAAGTTTGGCATCGGTTTTGTCTCGATCTTTGCCATCAAGCCGAAGCTGGTGGTTCTCGACACCGGCCGAGG
>JBJHCR010000426.1:0-4942 GCA_050486105.1 Vulcanimicrobiota bacterium | reverse complement strand
AAACCTTGCAGAACTTAATTTCATAGAAAGCCTCCTCGTTTCGGCCTAGCCGTGATGGTCCAAGGGAGGCTTTCCCTTTTTCTTGCTATCTCATGCCTGCGGGCTGCACCTTAAGTGGAATGCGCCCTTGTGATGGTCGGAAGTTCGCATACGACAAAAGTAAGGCAACGGTAAGTACGCTTCTTAGCATCTTGAAAACGAATGGACTCATTAGGTCTTATATGGAGCAGCCGCTTCAGCTGATAGGAACCATTAGAAACAAAGAAGGTGGTCATGGAAAGGGGGCCGCGCGAGTACAGGGGGCAGCTGTTCCGGAGAGCATTGCCGGAGTGTGTATGAACCTGACAGCAAGCGCAATTGTGTATCTGGCGAAGGCCGACGAGGAAATGCCTTGAAAACGTTAAGGTTCGCAATTCGAGGAGGACGGTTATGAGCGATAATCAAGATTTGTTTAGGAATCCGCAGTTCTAGTTGATGGGAGCCGTTCTTGACACCATCTGGGAAGGTTCACTCAAAACTCCTCGAGTTCGTGAGCTTCTAGAGTTGTTTGAAAGCTTTCCTGGACTGGAGAAATGGACCCCGAAGCGGCATGAGTGGCAACGCCTCCTGTTTTGGGCTCTAATTTTGGAAAAAGTCGGGCGACTCAATTCGATGGACGAACTCGTGGAGAGTTTCTGTAAGCACCTTCTACGCGACAATAGACCAGACTTAAGCACAATCAGTGAGATGAGCGGAGCAGCCTTGGTCCATACATTTGGCTGGAACGTGGAGAAGATTCCTCGAACTCACGAAAAAACACCAGATTTCTTGGTTTCCTCCAAGACCGGGGTCTTTGAGCTTGAAATCACTAAAGCAGACCCAAAGGAAGTTCACACCAAGTTGGCTGAGTATGGCGATAGACTCTTGTCC
This sequence comes from Vulcanimicrobiota bacterium, assembly GCA_050486105.1. GTDB lineage: Bacteria > Vulcanimicrobiota > Xenobia > Xenobiales > JADMJV01 > JAEXNA01. Next base: position 4,033 of record JBJHCR010000426.1, on the reverse strand, counting down.
TTAACTGTAAATAAAGTTCGAGAGCACGACATTGTAATTATGCTTGCCGACATCCTGTCCGACGGAGAAGAAGTTCGTCTTCAAGAGGCTGTAGAATATCTTAAAGTTAGGCAGTCCAGCGAAGTGGAGGGGCTATGGAGGTTGGTGGCAGAACCCTATGGCCCTAGATCGGATGATTACATCAAACTTAGAGATTTCCATGATCTACCACCTTGGTGGCCATCGAAGTTCAAGACAGAAGACAGCTTGAAAATCAGGAGTTCAGTTACATTCGAGAAAGATACACCTGCCACCACGATAGTGTGCGCCGTCCCTATCAGGGGATATCTAAATCCTTTAAGGAAGAAGGTTGGTCACTTTCAAGGCTCGAGACAAAATCCACTTTTGTTGGGTATCGACGTTGAAGCCCTACCTGGTGCATTCAAAGAGCTTGATTATGAACTACCTAGACGGTTCAAACGATGGCGTCACCTATCTGGCGTGCTTGCTTACGAGCCGAATTTACGGACGGACAGGATCGGTTGGAAATTTAAGTTGTACAAGAATTCTGCGGCAAGGTTGCCCTTACCCTCTGGTCTGCCGTTAACCGCTGGATGGACAGCAGAAAGTTTGCTGGGAAACAAAGAAAAAAGAAGACACAAACCTGGGTGAAGATTTGGATTGATTCATCGAGCGAGACGCTCAGCGGCAGCCTTGGCCTTCTCTTTTGAAGAATTTGACGGCCCCACGATTGTTTGCTGGGTATCTATCCAATCTCGGACTATCTTAAGGTCTTCGATTTGCGAATTCCGAAGGCGCGCTAAGTTTTCCGTGAACATATCCAGGCAAGTTATCGCGGAATCAAGATCCTCCGCCTCGATGAAGTCTGGTAATCTACTAATGTGTCTCATCAAGCCTTCTCAATCGGGATTTCATGAGCCTAATCTAGGCTAGGATGGTCGTCAAAATACTTAAGAACGGAGGCCACCACGTCATCGGTTAGCAACGCGCTCTCGGCGCACTTCTCAGCCCAGGATCTCCCTGGGTGGAGCACATCCCACGGAGACTTTTTCTGCTGGTATCGGCCCCTACCAGGATCATGGTTTCCGAAACCGTCGATTCTGATGTTCCACAAGGGTCGGAATCTGTCGACCAATAACGATTCACCCAGGGGGATCCAAATGTCCTCGACAACGAGGTAGCGACACGCAAAGTCCCCTAAGTCAAGATTCTTAGTCTGCTTGATGGACTGGGCATGTTCTCTCAGGCGATTGTGAAGAACGAACCCGGGATTTTCATCCAGGCCCACTCGACCTTTTCGCGCTCCAGCGGGCACGGCTTTGCCTACATAGATCGGTATACGCCAAGAATCGGAGTTGGCTGTGGACATTCGGAGATAGGGCTCAAAAGGGCCACGATAATACAGACAGTAAATTCCGGCTCCAATAAACTTCTGTTTCGGAGGAAGCCGTGAAGCCTCACTGTCTAACAAGGCGTCCCCGACGCTTATCCCAAGGTTCTTCTTGTCGAGCGGATTAAATGGTTTGTATTCGTCGCTCAGTTTGTCCCCTAACGCTTGGAGAGTAGGTGCGCAAATCTAGAGGCGAAAATCTCACCAATGGAACAGGGCACCGCGTTTCCAAGTTGCTTCATGACGTTAGTCCAGCTCCCTGGGAAGAAATAGTCGTCGGGAAAACACTGTAGTCGACTGCTTTCACGAACCGTGAAGTATCGAATGCTACCGTCTAACCGAACCAGCATGTTCTCTCCCCCTGGAACTCCGTGGTCTCCAGCCTTGAGAGCTTTCGCCGGTAAGTCTAAAGGACTGCCCGTATGACCCGGATAGGACTTCGCCCCGGAGTTATGGGTGTGATTGAGGAAATCCTGCGCCATTAAAGGCTCTAGCTCGGGATCGGGAAGTCCCGTGAAAGCATCTCGGATAGTCACCCAAGGCTCCATCATCGGCGGGAACAGGCGCTCTTTGAGTCGGGCAACTTTTGAGGTCAGGGCTTGACCAAAGTGTTCTTTGGTTGGCGCGATTCCATGTTTGGCCCAGTAATCTCCGGTTACCCATTTGTCCCAGAGGAGAGCCTCCTCGGAATGAGTTGGCTCCGGGAAGCTCGGAGTTAATCCTAGATCCTCGCGAATGCCCAGGATTATCACGCGCCATCGCTTTTGAGCCACACCATAGTCGGCGGTGTTGATGCACCTGTAGGCGATTCTATATCTCAAGCTCGAATCAGAGAGGGATGCCTGGAGACGGGCATGGTGCTCTCTCCAGGTTTCCTGGGGCCTATTGACGCAGCCCGGTTGCTCAAGGCGCTTCAAGATGTAATCGAAGTAAGGAGCGAAGGAAGCGCGTAGCAGGCCCTTCACGTTTTCTACGAGCAAGAATTTCGGGCGGATTTCCTTGACGGCCCTTATCATCTCGGGGAAGAGATCTCGGTGGTCTTCCTTCCCGCGATGCTTGCCGCCTAATGAGAAAGGTTGGCATGGGGGGCCTCCCGCCAGGAGGTCCACTTTCCCCTCGAATTGGGAGAAGTCGAAGGACGTGACGTCAGCTTCGTGCAGGGGCCAGTGGCGTACCAGGTTATGTCTCCGCTCCTTGTTTTGACGGATGGTTTCGCAGGCATTGGGATTTCTCTCGATAATCGCTAGATGCTTGAAACCAGCCTGGGCGATACCGAGCGCGAGGCCGCCGGCTCCCGCAAATAACTCTACGGAGGTTAGCTCTCTTGGAGCTTCGTTATTTTCTTGAGGTGTGCTGTACGTGACTTCCCGGCCATCTCGTACTCCAACAAAATTAGATACTACCATCCAGCTTCTTTCAGAAGCGCCAGTCGCCTCAAATCAATCGCCGGAGTGTCTATGCGAAGCAAAGGAAGAGCGCCTTGCTTGCTTGGTGTTAGACTACCTCCTGATTAACTTAACGTAACGCTTCCTTGACCTCCTTCCCCCTGAACGGGCTCTTCTTCATTCGAGCAGTCTTCCTCTCGAACAAAATGTTGCTATTTGGGAGTCTTCGTGAGCGGAAGTGAAAATCATGCTTTTAGGAGGTTTTATAGAGGGTGGTTTTATAGAGGGTCAGGGCCAGGCGACTCCAGGGGGCGTCGGTTGCCTTTGGGTGAAAACCCTGACGGGCACCTGCCGGGTTTGCGCTCAAATTTTTGGGTCAGACAATCTATAATTGCCTGGCGGAGACAAAGCGTCGAAGGAAAGTCCGGGCTGTAATAAGGACTACGTGCAGTCGGAAGGTGCTATGCTCCTCATCTGACAGACCGGGGTGGGAGCCGTGGGTGTGGAGCATCTGGAAGAGCCCGTTAACATAGTTCTTGCCTTGATTGCCCCACTCTACGCGATTCTCGCTCAAGAAGCCCCTCAGCGCTAGGTCGTTACGTCGGTTTTCCGAGGTCTTAAGATTCGCGGCTTCAGGGTTAATTCTCACTGCGATCTCGTCAAGAAGGCCTTCGAGAAAGGTTCTGAGTTGGCTATTACACGCGGCCCATTCTCCTCGAGCGTGCGTATCGATAGCCTGGTTAAGATGCCCGAGTGCTGTAGAAAGATTGAGTTGACGAAGTAGGTTGTGTACTTCGTCGTCAGCTTGCGGAAGCTGCACTTCCTCCGGCAGGGCGGCACGAATGGGAAATTCTTGCTCCCAGGTCAGGACGTAGCCATCCCGTGCAAGACTGCGGGCAAATCGGAGAAAACGATCATCGTCTGAGTTCTGGTTGACCAGTTGGACGGCTTCGCGAACAACAGCGTCTCCTAAAGTCATTCGGCCTTCTGGAGTTTCTAGCGGAGCCCCGGAGTTTTGTAGGACGTATCGGCTCATTACACCGCATTTCTTCGAGACGCTGATGCTTTCAACGGAGTTATAGTCAAATCTGGTGTACGGCAGGTGAAATAAAGTAGCGCCCCCTACTGGTTGTTAACGATCAAACCAACAACCGAAAGGTAAGCGCTGTTTCGCCCTATAGATTTTTTCTAGATTCGTAGGAAGGACTTTTCATGCCCGTGATCAACCGGGTGCCATGAGCCAAGATCTCAACTTTTC
>JBJHCR010000425.1:3108-4967 GCA_050486105.1 Vulcanimicrobiota bacterium | reverse complement strand
GTATTTGAGTGAGCTTCGACGCCGCGAGAGAGGATGCATGGCCGCCAGGACTAGGGATGAATTTTGCGGACGTTGTACTAGCCCGAGGGCTTCGAGCCACCTTCACTTGCAAAGCCACCCCTACTTAGAAAGCCGGGCCGCGTAGACTCCTTCGCAAGCCTCTACAGCCTTGAGGTCTCCGGGAGTGGGGCAGCGATCGCAGACGATCCGTGCCGACGCTCCTTCGGCTCCGGTGAAGACGGTATTCTCCATCTCCTGGACTGAGATGCCTGCCTCCTTGAGGGCCTTAAAGACCGCTGCCAGCACGCCAACCTTGTCTTCATGGCGGACAAAAAGGGTGGCGCTCCCGGCTGGGGTTTCTCGGACATTCACACAATTCGGTAGGGCTGCTCCAGCAGCAAAGGCCTGAATAATACGTAGGGCTTCTCCCCCGGTAGCCAATTCCGACTCTTCGGTTGAGGCTCCAATATGGTGAGTTCCATAAAGATTGGGATGACAGGCTATGTCGTTCTGGAAGTCGGCCGACTTCCCACCCGGCTCGTCGTGGAAAACATCGGTGCCAACCAGGACTCCGCGATCTAAGGCGGCCTTGAGAGCTATGGCATCGACGACTTCCGCCCGACAAGTGTTGATCACTATCTCGCCAGGATTCAACTTGGAGAAGAAGGCTTCGCCTAAAAGCCCTCGCGTTTCCGAGGTGAGCGCCAAATGGATAGAAACGATAGAGCAGCGTTCGGCGATCTCCACTGGGGAAGCGGCATATTCGAGGCCGAGTGCCTTGGCAATTTCCGGAGTGAGCGAACGCGACCAAGCGTGCAACTCAACGTCGAAACCCCGCAAGCGATCAATCACGGCCTGCCCAATAGAACCGAGCCCCACGATCCCCACTTTGCGCCCTCGAATTCCTTGGGCCACAGAATATTTCCCCTTCTCCCAGCGACCCTTGCGCAACTCAGAAACGCCATCGGGGAGCCGACGGTCCCAAGCCAGCATCAAGCCAACAGCCAGTTCGGCGACAGCCACGGCGTTCTTGCCCGGGCAATTGCAGACCGCTATTCCCTTAGCAGAGGCTGCACCGAGGTCGATGGTGTTCACCCCGGCCCCTGCCCTAATGACTAGACCCAAACGCTTGCCAGCCTCAATGGCCTTGGCACTGACCTTGGTGGACCGAACAATGAGAGCCTCGGCGTCTCCTAGGACTGCCTCGAGATCCTCGGCGGACGTCCCTGGCTCATAGCGGAACTCCGAAGCGAGAACCTTGAGGCTCTCCAGAACCTTGGGGTGTAGCTTGTCGGCGACCAAGAGATGCATAGGTTAACTCCTTGAAGAAAAATTTGAACCCATTTGGGATGAAAAAGACCCGGGACGCAGCGGATCGTGATCGACCAATGCGTTCTCCGGGTTTTGAACCCCAACCCTGACAAAAGCTCCGAATCGCGTCTCAGACTTCTGGGGTTAGGGCAAGATAAGTTTTTCTCCTACTTGAAACGATAGGTGATCCGGCCTCGTGTCAGATCGTAGGGACTGAGTTCCACGGTCACTTTGTCTCCTGGCAGAATGCGGATGAAATGACGGCGAATCTTTCCAGATACGTGGGCTAGGACGGTGTGTCCATTCTCGAGTTCGACTGAAAACCGGGCATTAGGGAATGCCTGAACGACGGTTCCTTCGACCTCTATTCCTTCTTCTTTGTCCGACAAAATCTCGTCCTTTCCGTACTCCCGTAGGGTGTTGCCCGCTAGTCTAGCCAAAAAGCCCGAACATGGCAAGACGTGGCAAAGATGCCATTTTCCGCACCTTGGTCAAGCCACCAGGATCGAACTTGTCGTATACCCCAAAGCCATCCTAAGGTGTGGAAT
>JBJHCR010000425.1:0-3098 GCA_050486105.1 Vulcanimicrobiota bacterium | reverse complement strand
CTACCGACCCGAGAATACTTTCTTCTGCTCAGTTCGCCCTTACAATTGGAATATAAGACGGCCGCAATCAACAAGCCGCCAAGACCTTCTAAGGAGAATAATATGACTTTCAACACCGCTTCACCAAACCATGGATTCAAGATGCTCACCAGCGGAGCCCTCATCGCCCTTTTGGCTTTCACCTCACCAAGCTTTGCCGATGAGCAAGAGGATAAGTCCACGAATCACCCTAGAGACAATGCCCGGGGCTACTTTGATACCCCTGAGCGCTACTTGTGGGAAATCGAGGAAGACCAGACCATGCTCTTTCGGGAACCGGTGCTCTTCGAAGGCGAGGTTGTGGAAATCACCGATGCTCACCGAAAACTCAAGCTCAGCGAAGATATGCATATCAAGGTTCCCAACATGGCTCTCGTCTGGAACGGAGTGAGTCGAATCTATGCTCAAGACGCCAAGTTGGGTGAAAAAGTCATCGTACACTTGAGAGCAGAAGAGCCCTACCCCATCATCAAGGAAATGGATGACAAATTTGCCGTGGGCAGCGTCGATGGAGTCTTCTTTGTACCTGAGAAGTTCCTGGAGAAACTCCATGAGAACGCACCCTACGCTCCCGAGAGTGAAACTCTGACTCTCGAAAACTAGGGTCTGTTGACATTCGGCGTTCCGAGCTACACGAAGAAGATTTTTGTGCTCCGGTAGGTGAATTTATCGCCTAGTACCGGGCGTACTTAAGAGAAATTTTGCTGCCGGAGCGCGGAAATCCGCGAGTGTAGCGATAGAAGGTTGAATGTCACTAGGCCCTAATCACCTTTGTCCCTGCGAGCACCTCGAAGATTCAAGGCGCTCGCAGGGAGGGGTGGTCACTTTCGATTCGACCCTAGAAACATCAGATCAACAAGGAGACACGCATGTCAAAACTAAGTTCAATGCCCTACAAGAGTCTCCTCAAGCGAAACTTGCATACGCTCGAAGAAGTCATTGAGGAGCCAAGGACGGAGGCTCTCCGTCATGCCTAACGATTCCCCCATTAGACCGTATCGCGCTATTGTCGCTGGATTTTGCGCCTCGGCCGCTGCGGCCCTCACCTTTCTGTTTGCCCATCTAGGCGCCACCATCTTGGCTCGAGGACTGGGCGACGGTTCTTGGTTTGCCGCCCTAGTTCAGAACAGTCTGGTGGATCTAGCCGCCAGTAGCTTGTACCTGTCCCTTCTCCTCCATTTCGTCATCGGGATCACTTTAGCCGGCTTGTACGCCGTGGTCGTCGACCGGCTCCCAAATGGCAACCACTGGACTTCCGGCCTGTGGTTCTCCCTGCTTCCTTGGATGGCATCTGGACTGATCTTCTTCCCACTCATGGGAGCCGGACTCTTTGCCTGGGGATTGGGAGCCGGTCTTCTGCCGATCGCCGGTTGGCTGGTGCTCCACTTGATTTACGGAAGTCTACTAGGATTTCTGTATAGCCCCGAGGCCTCCAGGTCAGTTATGCCTCAAAGCAGTTTGGCCCACGATCCCTACGAAACCCAGGCCACCCAAACCCGAGCGAAAGGCGCCGCCCTCGGAATTCTCGGCGGTGCGGGACTCGGCTCAGCCGCCCTAATTGTGGTCTGGCTCCTGGTCGGAAGCAGCCAAGCCTTCGTTGCTCCGGGCCTACCTTTAGACTACACCATCGTCGCGGGGGTCTTCTTCTTCAGTATAATGGGAATGCTGATTGGGCTTTGGACTGGCGCACCTGGCCAGAAGGAAGTCCAACCCTGAATCTGATCGAAGCCGTCTCTCTCCAGGGCATCCCGGATAGGATTCTTGAGGATGCCCCTGGGGAGACCCGGTAGATGTGGATGTCCAACTTTTTAAGTGCTATTCTCTACAAATAATAGACAAAGGAGAAAAAACTTGGAAAGATTCTTACGAGCAGTGGAGAGGAGTTTGCGTTCACGCAGGCTCCTCCAACCGGTAATTCTGTCCTCCCCTTCCGAGCGGATTTTTGCCAATCAAATTGCATCATCGCTCCCGAATGCTCAGTTTTTCCCGGCAGGATCGCCATCTTTGATGGGAAGAGATGTCATAGTTTGTCATTCAGGAGAAACGGGATGGGACGAAATCGTAGAGCTTGTGTGCAAAGATTGCCCAAGTCGACTCTTCGTGGTATCGAGAACCTGCCCTCGGGCCGTGAGCCTCAAGCTTGAGTGGGTTGCTGACGAAGCCTTCGTAGAACACGAGATGTATCAGTACGAAGTGCACGAACTGGGACTTTCGGCTTGATTTCCCTTCTTGCCTATCGAGACCAGGTGGGCACCGACATGAAAAAGGAGGCGATGCTACTCGCCCCCACCTGGAAGTCCTTGCCTCGGGCAGTGACCTATTCTTGGTCAGACCCATCTTCACTGGGTTGCTCGTCGAGACCGGGGATCTCCGTCTTTTCAAAGTCCCCTTCGGAAGGTTGCTCATCGAGCCCAGGGATCTCGGTCTTCTCGAAATCTCCCTCGGACGGCTGCTCGTTCAGGCCAGGGATCGTTGAATGCTCCCCATCGGGATCTTCACCCGGCACATCATCGAGCCCGGGAATCTCGCTGCGGTGGTGATCCGGCTTCTCTGTTGCCTCTGCATCGACTTCTGTTTCAACCGAGACTTCGGTCTTTCCACTTTTGCAGCAAGGTTTCTCGCCGCCCTCTTGGGCTAGGGCTGGTTGCCCGCCTAACAAACTCAGAGCTAAGACCGCGCTCAGCACGCCAATGACATTTTTCATAAATTCTCCTCTTCAGGGAACCAAAATCAGTTTGGGACCGATAGAGAGTATTCGACCGAACGAAGGTTCTCCTCCTCTATCGGACTCCTCAAGAGCACGAATGATTCCAATCATGCTCAGGTCCTGGCCTGTCCCCCCCCAAAGCTTCTCAAGATTCTGCTGACCTCTCCGGGCTATTCTATCTGGGTCAAGACCGGGCTGAAGCCTTATCTCTAGTGACTCATCTGGCGTTTTGACCAGGGGTCTTTGTCCTTCTTGCGAAACTTTTCCCCGCCAAGTACGGTCTGGTTGATCCAGACGGGAGTTTGCCTCGAAGGTATGAACTTGGACGATATAGGTGAATAAGAGTGGCAAC
>JBJHCR010000424.1:0-5000 GCA_050486105.1 Vulcanimicrobiota bacterium | reverse complement strand
AGTCGCAAGGAGAAGTGAACGTTTAATACCAGGCGTATTTGAGTGAGATTCGACGCCGCGAGAGAGGATGCATGGCCGCCAGGGCTAGGGATGAATTTTGCGGACGTTGTACTAGCTAGAGACAGAAAGCCTGTTCTCACCCACCCAGGTAGTACATTGCGCTCAATCACCCCGGGAATAGGCAGACTTTGTGCTATGCTCGTCGAGTGAGATATAGCCCCCTGACTACAGGCAAAAAAGACGGAATGGCCCTTTTCGTGGTCATGCTAGCTGCGCTCCTGATCGTCTCTCTGGTCGGGGCCATCGGTATCCTTTCCAAGAGAACCCTCAATGATGTCGGGAAAGAAGTCTTGTCTAAGAGGGCTAAATATGCTTCTCGAGCCGGACTGACGGCTTCGATCTCAGCTCTGGAAAACAATGCCTCTTGGGAAGCGGGATTCCCGGCCACCGAATTGCCCACGGACCCCGAAGCCAGCTATATCGTTCACATCTTCAACAATTTGGACGGCTCTCGTGGAAATCCGGGAGCCTGGGCTCCTGACGGGTCAACCTGGGTTCCCGCAGGGACCGCCTGGATCCGATCCGTAGGGGTCGTGAGCGGAGTCAGCGAGGGCGCGGACGGCCTGGTCACCTTAACCGGGTTCTATCGGCCGACATTCGACTATGCGCTCTTTGCCACCAACGGGGTCACGGTGGACAATTCCATCATTCGACCCTTTCGTTCCGATGGAACCCTGCCGGCTCCTCGCAGCGCCCCAGTGGGCAGCAATGCCATCATCAGTGCCATCGGCGAACCCGCCATCGGCGCACCTGCCATCACCATCGTCAACTCCAGCTTGGTGGACGGCGACGCGGTGATCGGGGTGACCGGAGATCCGGAATCCGCCGCCTCGCTCTTGATCAACGGCTCGACGCTCAATGGGGAAAGAAAAGCGGCCGACGAGATGAAGACTGTGCTGAGCTTAGACGAAAACTACAGCGACCCCCTCGAAGGGGCAGCCCCGTCTTTGGACCTCGATGACAGTGAGCCTGATCCTTACTACAATCTCCTTCCCGGAGTGTATGGGGACATCACCATCAATAACGCCACCGTCCGGCTTTTTCCGGGGAACGCCGTGAATCCGGTTTATGTGGTCAACAACCTGACCATCGAAGGCAACAGCAGACTCGAGATGAACGTTCCCAGTGGCGCGGACGAAGGCACCCACCCGGTGGTCATGTACGTCCGGGGGAACATCACCATCAGGCAGGCAAGAGAGATCGGGTTCCGCCAAGACGATCCCGGGCTGGCGAACCCTCCCCGAGAACTGCAATTGTACATGGTTACCCCGGGAAGTCAGTTCACCATGGCCGACAACGCCCGAGGCTACTTTGTGGTGGCCGGAGCCGATTCGGACTTTTTGGTCGAGAACGGTGCCGAGCTTTGGGGGGGAATCATCGGAAGAAACATCGAGGTGCGCAACGCCGAGGTCCACTACGACACCAGGCTCCGAGGAGTTTTCCTGGAGGGTCGAGGACGGGTCACCATCCTTTCCGAGGTGCCCGTTCCCCCGGTGATAGCCCAGGCCGTGGCCGACGGCAATCCTCCCCCGCCGGAGCCCCCGCAGGGCCCGGCTCCCGAGGCTGCACCCGAACCGGCCGAGCCCCCAGCCGCCGTTCTTGACGCGGCTACCGCTGCCGGTGCTGGTGTGGAGGCAGTGGATCCTGCTCCGGCTCCCGCTCCAGCTCCAGCTCCCGAGCCTGAGCCTGCACCTGAACCTGAGCCTGCACCTGAACCTGAGCCGGAGCCGGAGCCAGCACCTGCCCCTGAACCGGAGCCAGCACCTGCACCTGAGCCGGAGCCGGAGCCAGCACCTGCACCTGAGCCGGAGCCGGAGCCGGCCCCTGCACCGGAGCCTGAACCCGCGCCTGCCCCGGCCCCCGGCACCTACGATACCTTTGATTCTGGAGGGAGCGGCGGATACTGAGACTCAGGCGAATCAACCTCCGGTTCAAAAGAGTGTCGATACTCGGAAATGCTTGGGTTTACACCTGACTCCCTCCGCCTGCACTTGCCGCCTAACTAGTTGACATCCCCGGATTGTTGATTTCAGAAACGAACCTTTCATGAACACCCATTTGAAAGCCAGCTACGACGGAATCGTCGGTCTGAAAAACGGCATCAGAGACATCTTTCGCCAGGGTCCTTTATGGCAAAAGGCTGGTCTTTTGCTGCTGCCGTTTGTCTTGGGGCTGTTCGTCTTCTTGCTCAGGCCTCTTCCCGCCCAAATCAAAGAACGACTCGACTACACCCAACGTTCCATTGGGGTCATGTTCGTGGATGGTTCGGCTCGATATTACGATGAGAGCTATATCTTGACCCTTCCCGACGGGACCACCGAAACCTGGACCCGAGATCGTTGGAAGAGCCAGTTGACTCAACAGTTCCAAGGACACCGGTTGCGAGGAGAAAAGACCTACCGCAGCACGGAGCACAAGACTCACCGCTGGACAGGCCCTAAGAGATTAGTCCAAACGGTGCATATCCGAGGTATTCTGATGGGGCGGGAAGGCAGAATCAAGGATAGGGTGAGCGAGGTCGAACTGACCTGGCAGAAAAAGAATCCCGCCGGCTGGGTGATCACGGGAATGCACATTAAGGCGTTCCGAGACTTGTGAGGCGACTACTGGGCTGTTACGCTAAAGTCGTGGTCATAGAAGTATACGGTGAGATGAGCCGCCGCCTTTATGGGCTTTTCTGAGGGGTTGTCATAGGTCACCTTCACCGAATACTCGTGCCTTGGGTCAAAAAGAATTCCCTTATGGTCGGAATAGGTCTGGGTTTCCAAGATGTCCCCGGTTGCTTCGTTGAGGACGGTTGTCAAACTCAAGAGTCGAGACTGTTCCGTAGTATCCCACAACTCAATTTTCCTGGCCCATTTGTCCAACGAGACGGTCACTGCGTGCATCGTGGTGCGATTTGGGACCCGCAGCTCTGAGGTAAGGTCGCAATCTCGGGTGCTGCCACCTGGAGGCACCAGCCAGAAGTCTTGCTCGTCCACCTGAACGGTAGAGTTTCGAGCAAGAAGCGGCAGCATGCGCTCGGTTAACCCTCTCTCTCTCGTCAGGTTGATAAGACTTCGTTGAACAAATTCTGAGTTGGGGAGCTTGAGCTCGGGATTGACCAAGCCGGAACTCCACCACAGAGCCTCCGTGCTGCGCGCGGGTATCCCAAATCCACGGGGAAACTTCAAGGACGGAGCGCCGCGACCAAGTCCGAATAGTCTGGTGCCTTGGCTCGCCTGCAGGTTTTCCTGGTGTGCTTTCGGCTCACGGAAATCCAAGGTGGTATAGCTCAACATGTCAGGAAGGACTTGGCCGGTGGCTACCTCCACGACTTCGACCGCCCAACCGGTCACCCAAATCAACTCTTGAGGTTGCTCCTCGAAAAGAATCAGCGGTTGTTCCAGTCGGAAGGGACTTGCCGAATCCTGGCTGATTCGGCCCCCAGAAACAACTTCGGAGACCGATATCAAGGTGGCCTCCCCCGTGGGTCGGCAAGCAGGCGCAAATACGAGCAGCAGGATCAGCAGCAACCTGACACCAGTTCGCCTTCTCACAGCTGTCCTTATTGATTTCGGTGGATGGCAGAATGATAGGACACAGAGCTTTGCCCGGTGGAGTCGGTATAGGTCACGGTGACGGAAACCAGCCTTTGCTCGCTGTCGGTCGGATGGTTGACCACGGTCACGCTGGCTTCGTAGTTGGTGACCTTTTCTCCAGCCTTGGTGCGGGCGCGCACTTGAAGCTGCACTGGTTCAGGATATAAGCTGGGAGCATACACGAAGCCCGCTGCGATGCACTCTTCCATGACTCTCTCGGCCAGGAAGGCGGCCACTCCCGTCTCTTTCGACTTGGACATGGCCTTGAACTGCATCTCCCAAACCCCCATGAGGAAGATCGCCACCGAACTGAAGATCATGGCAGCCAAAATCGCCTCTAACAAACTGTGGCCTCTGTAGGGGGAAGCTCTCACCTTATCTCCTAGTTCCTCGGAACGATGGTGGTATCAACATCCATCTCCAACCAATTTCTTCCCTCCCGCACCTCGGCGGTGATAGTGATTCGCACGGCGTCGGTGAGACGCTCGGTCCTCAAGTTGGTCACACCTCGGGCCATGAAACGGCCAGCGGTGGGCAAGGCCCGAAAATGAGCGATGGTTCGGCCCATAAACATCGGATCTGGAGGTTCATTGGTCCCGGGGATAGCCTCTTCTTTCCTCAACAGGGCGGAACGTCCATCCACCACGTCCACATAATAGCAGACTAATCTGTTCCACTCGATGCGACCACTAGCGTCACGCAAGGCACCACCGGAAGGACCGATGGAGGAAGCAAAAATGAGCCCTGGGTTCGGCATAGTTTCATCGGTCATTATGGAGTTGAAATTGGTAGCAGTGATCTCTTGGGTCAGCAGGCTTAGGCTCAACAGTGAGCGCCGCTGAACCTCGATCTGATCGCTCGAATAGAAGTAGTAGTCGACAGAAACCCGGATGAGCAAGGCAACGCTGACCATGATCAAAGAGATCACCGCAATGACGATCAAAAGTTCAACGATAGTAGCACCTCGAAAGCCGCCACGACATGGTCTGGTCACGCGACAATGATACCACAAACAGTAAGTCAAATCAGAACTTTCTTGATCTTTAGACCTCTTGTACCGGACAGCCTTAGGGCGGTCGTGGACCCTCGCTTCTCGCCAGGATGAGGCGCGGGTGTCGCGCCGGCCCGGAGGGACGAACGCAAGAAGGCTGCGCGTAACCCTTGAGGAAAGTCCTTCCTATGAAGGCACCTACGAGGCTGTGCGCCGAATCAACCCACATCGCCAAACTCGCCCTTTTTCCGCCAGGGGAACCGCAAATTCTTGCAAATAGGTCCACTATGAGCTTCAAATTTGCAATTCCCCTGACGAAAAAATTGCTTCGTTTGGACTCGGGGCGATTCGGTGCACCGCCTCTTACT
>JBJHCR010000423.1:0-5020 GCA_050486105.1 Vulcanimicrobiota bacterium | reverse complement strand
GGGTAGGTTCTAATGCCGAGCCGCAGCTCGGAATCGGATAGAGTAGTAGTTAGGGGTTCTGTGCTCTTGCTGTAGGATCTTGAGTTCGACCTCCAGCAAACGGGTGTTGTCTCGTGGGTTACCTCTCCACGGATATACCGTGGTGAGCTCCTCAGCCCCACCAGAACCTCCAAGGCGACGAAGGAACTGCACTCGAAAACCTCCGAAGGCGTCCGTAGTTATGCTTCCATCAGGGCCGACTCCTTCGACGGTTTGCTCGGGGAGCAGGAGACTTCTCAACAAGACTCTACTCTTTGTCTGAGGTCCCTCTGAAGGGAGGACGTCACAGAGCACCGGAAGGTAGTTCCTTTGGGCGATGGTTCGTTCCCAACGAACCAGGTTTCCAGTTCGTTCTCCCGGTTCGCTGTCGAGGGTATAGAGAACGTGCTTATCCCAAAGCGGAGCTCCCCAACTGTTGACTAGGAGTTGGGATTTCAGCTCTGGCTCGTAGGCACGGTTTGAGACGAACGAGACTCCAGGAGCTTCCTCCGGCTCTTCCATGGAAGGGAAGGCGGAAATGCTGGCAAGAGCCGTCTCTCCGAGTTCGCGACGCAGCCACTCGATGGCCGTTTCGGTCTGACCACTGACCAAGTAGCTCGCCGTCGTTGAAACTTGGCTGTTCCAGACCACTTTTTGGAGTCCGTAGAGTAATAGTCCAGCCAAGAGAGCGAGTGAGGCGTAGACAATGAGTTCCATGAGTGAGATTCCTCGATTGCTTTTCATGGTCATCTACCTCCACACCGGGACTTGGACTTGGAGCTGTTTATTGTGTTCAGTTATCGCCTGGTCCGTCTGAGAATCTCCGATCCCTTCGCGCCAGGTGACAGTGATCGTCACCAAGTCCGAACTGTTGTTGGAATTCCCGATGAGGCTCCCGTTCTGGTAGGTGATCTCTTTCTGGAATTCCATCTTCTGTTGTCGACCGGAAACCCATACGGTTACCGGATCCTCCGTTGTCTGGGTCCACCAGATCGGTTCAGGGTCTCCGTAGGTGTGAGTTTCGATGTCGTCCATCAAACTCTGAACCATCAGGATGGCCACACTGCGATTTCGACTCTGAACCGCGTGAGTGTTGCTGCTCGAGAAGACGGTGAGGAAGGCCACGAGGGCTACCACAGTTACCGCCAGGGCAATAATTATCTCCATTAAGGAGAATCCACGTTTCTTTCTCATCGGTCCCATCCTCCCATGGTGATATGGTTGGTGACGGGAGGAGGCCCAACTTGGACCGCAACTCCACTGTCGTGGGCTGCACCGTATCTTTCAAAGGCTGCTCGCTCCAGGACACTATCGCCGGGAACCGCACTCGGGACGTAGAGAGAAGCCTGATTGAAGTAGGGGTAATAGAGGAAGTTTCCAGCCCGAATGGACCCGTGATGAGACATCAATGTTCCGATGGTCAGATGAGCGTCGCTCACGATATCTTGCTCGGCGATGAACATTCCGCTCACTTGGCGAGCGTTGGAACCAATCGAAATGTTGCGTCCGAAGACCAGCAAGCCGGCGTATTCCCGAAGGTATTGATCGGCATCGAGGACGTTGGTATTCTCCAGAAGTCGACTGAGCAAATTGCGGCCAATATCGCCCATTCGGCCCTGAAAATCGCCAACGAATTCCTGATAGAAACGGTCCATGGCATCCTCATCACCTTCGACTTCGTTGATGATAGTTTGGACGGCATCCACGATTGGTCCGAATCCTCCGGGAGTCAGAATCCTGGCGATCTCGTTGGTCAACTTCTGTAGCCCCTCTTCGATAGCCCACGCCACAGTGCGCTCTTCCAGAGTCTCCACAAATCCTCGAATCTCGTTCTCCAGGGTTTCTGGGTCGAGTTCCGCCGAATCTTCGAGAGCCCGAGCTTCGCCGGCAGCGATCACCGCCGCCCCTAGATCCAGGCTTAGAGCCATAGGAACGACCCCGTTGCCAAAGGGCCACCAGTCAGATTGGGTGTAGAGATTCTCGCCGAGGAGGGCGTTGAGGCCAACAGTGAAGGCGAAGCTTTCCATTCGAAAGGCGAAGACGTGCAGGTTCTCCTTTGGTGACGGGATTGGCGTAACCGCTACGATCGGAGGAAATGGGATAGTAACAAGTTGGAAGGTGGTTGCGAAGCGTGCGAAGTAGGGAGCCCTTAGGTGGAAGGGGCCGGCCAGCTTCGATAAGAGTGGAGCCTGTTGCTCTAACAGCAAGGCCACAGTGTTTGCTCCTGCCTCGGTGCCAGGAAAAGGAATCGCTGCAATCAGGTCTGCCAAGGTGTGGGCGGTATAGACTCCATTGGGTATCTGCACATCACCTTCGACGATAAGGGCTGCGGTGATGGGGTGGATCTCCTCGGGTTGTCCTGCGACGATAATCGACCCGAAGTGAGGGGAGCCTTGGCACTCGAAGTTTCCTCTCACAATCAAGGTTGAACCTTCTTCGAAGAAGACTCGACCGCTCGGTCTGAAGGCATCGGTCAATGAGGGGGTCGCGATCGGCGATTCAATTCGGAGGTTTCCGTTAACGACCATCACGCTGCCCCGTTGGAGCCACAGGTCACCACGGATCTCCATATTGCCATCGTAGCGAAGAGTGCGGCTCGATGGTACGGTCCAGGTGGAGGTCGAGACGAAGGCGGAACCGTTCCATTCAAAGTGGGGAACCTCATCTTCCGGCCCATAATGCACGACCCGAACATTGGAGCTGATGCTGGAAGCGATCTCTTTGAGATCACCCCCACCGGCGATGGTGGTCACTAGGTCGAACATTTTTCCGATGGTCTGAGAGTAGTTCCAACCCCACTGCCCGTTCCTGCCTGAAGGATCTTCTTGTCGTGTTTGGGGTAGCGACGACATTCCCGTGCCAAGCATACCGCTGGCGATGTCACCAGCTTCAGCGGAGGAGTTCTCCAAGAACCCTTGGATGACTTCAATCTTGAATATGATGTCGTCGTAATCGCTCTGAGCGGCGGCTAGCGCCAACTGGTTGGCCTGGTTCGGATTGTTGGCATAGGCAGCCTGGGCAGCCTCAAGATTCTGGGCAGCGACCTCGAGTTCTTGTCGAGCCTCATCTAAGAGAGTTGCTGCCTCGAGCTGTTCTTCGGAAATCTCATCGAGGCGTGAGAGGTCGGGGTTGTGCTGAGTTGAAAAGCCCAAATCCGGCTGAAACGGAACGTGCAGCCAGATCTCCCAGACGACCCCGGGAACGACCATGCTCGCGCCCGGTATCATTGGTGTCTCGAAATTCCAAGCTTGGCGTAGGCTAAGCAGTTGCTCGGGGTTGAAGGAGCCGCCAAATGCAATGTCCAGTATGTCACCGATGCCAGAGTGGTTGCTGATCGACCCGGTCTTGTCTCCGGAACTCGTTGAAGCAGCCAGAGTCGAAGTCGCGCTTTGCAGTTCCCCCATCAAGTCATCTTCATAGGGCGGAAGGGGGAGATTGCCAACGAACCCTACTCCCAATCCCTCTTCGATAGTGATCACACCATCTCTAGAATGGGCCTCGCCGTAAATCAAGTTGGAAACCTCAATGTCTGAGTGGGCACCCAGAATCGCGGGGACACCCGAGTAGGCTTCGGTTGCGTCGGTCGAAGTATCGTAGCTAGGGTTCTGCCATCCCGCGACTTCGCCGAGGATGATAGTGCCGTTTGGAGCGTAGGCTGCGTAGCCGGGAATCTCAGTCTCTATCGTCTTGTAGACTCCCTTCTTGACCGTGCCTGCAAGTCCACCGAATCCGGTGGCTCTAACTTCAAGATATCTGTGGGCGTGGGCGGCATCGACGGCCTTGAGGTCAGGGAGGCCCGACCAACGATTCCCCGTGCGCTCAAAAAGAAACCGAGCATATCGCTCGGTTATAGGATTGGACTGTTCTGGAGTAGTGTCTTGAATCTCTGCTCCGACTTTCAGCCCCCACGGCGGGGACTCGCCGAATAAACGTTGCCTCATGGCAAAGTTTCTCGCTTCTCGAAATCTGAGTTCTCCTTCGGAGCGGAGCAGTGATGTTTGTGCGGTAGACTGTTGGTGATGTAGCGCTAAGACGAGTGTCATGAACACGATGATGGTAGCCAGCACCCCTGCGAGTGCGCTACCTATGTTTTTATGGTTTGGGCGTTTTGAATTTCGATTCAACATTGCCAAATCTCCTATCTGAACCGTTGGGCTAGAGTGAGACCACCTCGGTGCATAAAGAGCAAAATGTTCATCGAAACGCACTTCGTGAAGGCTGATGGCCTCATTCAGACCTAAAACTATTTTACCACTATTTGCAAATTCCTAACGTGACGAAAAGCACTTTGTGCGCAAGTTCACATAGTGAATTAGCGCACAAAGTAGGTCATAGACCTTATAATCACTCACTTCGAAGCACTCAGACATTCATCCTAAGGGGAAAACTTCACCCAGAAGAAATCATTAGGAAGAGATCACAACGTGGAGCCCTAGGAGGCTGCTCAAGGTTGATGGATACCCGTTCATCGGTAACGTTTCGATACTTCTATCTTCGATGGGTCAAGAGTTTAGCCCAGATGATGCGTAGGCGGGCCGAAGGGGTCCGGACTTCGTAACACCTACGGCTTGAGGAACGCCTGCGGCTTTCCTGTTTCCGGGTGATTCCTATGCAAGGCCGGGTATCCATCGAAGATGGGTGGCGCTCTGAGGAGCGGATTCTGGTGGATCCCAAATGAGCGCCACACCCAAAGGGCATTCGGTGATCACGACGCAGCAATTGGCGAGTACCCACCGAAGCTGGGTGATGGGTTCACATGACGAGGTTCGTCTACGCATCATCTGGCTCAAAGCCAAGCCGAGCTTCGCAACGCAGGCAACGAAAGCTTGAGCTGGCTGTTGAGCGGGTCTGCAGCCTTCTAGAGGCCCGACCGGAAAGTCAGTTGGCAACCGAGGGGACCTCGGTTGAATCCAGTGATGGTGCGGGCCTCTAGCACCCCTTTTGTCGAAGTTTGCCCGGAAACCAAGGTTTCCGGTTTGCCTTCTAGACTGTCTTGCAGACT
>JBJHCR010000422.1:0-5090 GCA_050486105.1 Vulcanimicrobiota bacterium | reverse complement strand
GCTGACAACGTTTCTCCAACTTCGGTGAGCCTCTGCTCCTGATTCAACTTCGATAGATGTAGCCATGAGATGAACTCCCAGGCGTCGCGCAAGGCGTCCTACCCTTCGGCTATTTCTGGGATTCTTGCGCAGATCGAAGTAAGGCCAGGCCGTTTCAGGCCAGACCACCACTTCTGCTCCGGCGGTTGCGGCTTGCTCGGTCAACGCGAACAAACGTTCCACAGCTCGCTCTCTTTGATCCTCGTCCCACTTCTCGTCTTGGGCCCAGCCAGTTTGGACCAGCGCAATCTTTAAATCCGGGCCGGGACTCCGAGTCCAGAAATAGCGATCCAGGCCAAACAAGACCGCCAGAACCCCGAGCAAGAGGAGACCTCCCCCGAGCAACCCCGATCTCCGTCCGGAGCATAGCAACCCTGACAATATCCCCAGAATACAGGCATAGCCTACTAGGCCCAAGGCTGGCAACGCCGAGAGCAGGGTTGGGTGGCTCGAGAGAGCACCGGCCGGAGACTCCCAATCCACCCCAGTGCAACCGAGCAACAATACCCAAGAAACGAGTCCTAGTCCTAGCCCCACTCCGAGAGCTGATCGGAGTAAGCTTCGACCCTCGCTCATTCGGTGGGAGTCCCTCGATGCTCGTTCCAAGAGCCAAGCGGGGAGTGGAAACAAGGCCCAGGGAAGACCTCGCACTAGAGCCAGAGCCAGCCACGGCGCCGCACCATAAGACAACACCCAACGATAGAAAAACGCGGCGTAACAGGTCCCCCAAATACCAGCCCAGAGCACCCGATTAAAGCCAGACTTGGGCCGAAGAAAGCGTTCCAACAGGGCCGGATAAATCAGCACTCCCAGAGAGAACTGTCCAAACGAGGCCCAGGCCAACAAGAGAGCTGAAAGACCCATCAGTCCCGTGGTAAACGCTTTCTGCCATTTCTTCGTGCATGCTTTGACCAAGATCATGGTATATAGCTCAGTTTCCTCGCCGAGTAAACCAGCCTGGCAGGGGAACACCGACCTCGAGACAAACAGCGCGAGCATGTTTACAGGCCTGGTTGAAGAGACGGGACTTCTCAAAGAAAGACAACCCGAATCTGGCGGCGGCGCCCGTCTGCTTATCCAAGCCAGTCGGGTCCTCGACGGGATAGCCCTGGGAGATTCCATTGCGGTGAACGGAACCTGCCTGACCGTAGTGAACTGGGACCACTCCCTTGGCACGGTTGCCTTCGATGCGGTGGCGGAAACTCTAGAACGAACCACTCTCAAGACTTTGCCTCTAGGGCGGAGCGTGAACCTCGAGAGGGCGCTGCGAGTGGGAGACCGCTTGGGGGGGCACTACGTCACCGGGCACATCGACGGTCCGGGAGTCCTTAAGAAGAAGGAGCGTTCGGGCAACGGAGTGGTCTTTCGATTCCGAACCGATAAATCTCTGATGCGCCAGATCTCCAGCAAGGGTTCCGTCTCAGTAGACGGGATCTCTCTCACCGTGGTTGAGGCTCAAGACCAGGAGTTTTCCGTCTGGATCGTACCTCACACCCTCTCGGCAACGAGCTTGGGCGACCTCCAACCCGGAGAACAAGTCAATCTGGAGACCGACATCTTGGCCAAATATGTAGAGCGAACACTGTCTACTCATACCGGCGGGGGGATAGGCTACGACACCCTAGAGAAAGCGGGTTTCCTGCAATGAACACCCAATTGTCCTCCATCGAAGAGGCTATCGAAGACATTCGCCAAGGCAAGATCCTGATCGTCATCGACGATGAAGATCGAGAGAACGAAGGCGACTTCATTATGGCCGCTGAGAAATGCACCCCCGAAGCCATGAATGTTATGATCAAATACGGCTCGGGCTTTGTCTGCGCCCCCACCACTGAGACTCGCTTGGAGCAACTCTCGATACCTATGATGGTGGATTCCAACACCTCTCGCCTGGGCACCGCCATGACCATTACCGTGGATGCCATAATCGGCACGACTACTGGAGTATCCGCAAGTGATCGATCCCTGACCGTGCGCAAACTTGCCGACCAGAACTCGCGCCCGTCAGACTTCACCAAGCCGGGACACATCGTCCCCTTGAGAGCGGCTCGCGGTGGAGTTCTCAGGCGGGCCGGCCACACCGAAGCAGCGGTGGATCTCTGCAGCCTTGCAGGCTTGCAACCTGTGGGTGTGTTGGCCGAAGTCATGAACGAAGACGGCAGCATGGCACGCACCCCGGATCTCTTCCGTATGGCGAAAGCGATGAACTACAAAGTCATCACCATCGCCGATCTGATCGCTTACCGCAGACGCACCGAAAAGCTGATTCGTCGAACTGCAACCACCCAACTTCCTACTCATTCCTACGGGATCGTCACCGTCCACGCCTATGAGAGCGAGATATGGACAGAGCCAGCTATTGCCCTAACCTGGGGAGACCTTTCCAGCGACGAGCCTGCCCTAGTGCGGGTGCACTCATCCTGCGTCACCGGCGATCTTTTTGACTCCTTGCGCTGTGACTGCGGCTCCCAACTCCACGCGGCCCTAGAAAAGATGCACGAGACCGGCCGAGGAGCGCTGATCTACCTCGAACAAGAAGGGAGAGGCATCGGTTTGGTCAACAAGATGAAAGCCTACGCTCTGCAAGAGAAAGGGCTGGACACGGTGGAGGCCAATCAGGAGTTAGGCTTCAAGCCCGACCTTCGAGACTACGGCATCGGGGCTCAAATCATGACCGATCTGGGCTTGAAGCGGATTCGCTTTATGACCAACAACCCAGCCAAGGTCCGTGGGCTGGATGGCTATGGAATCGAAATCGTAGAATGGGTCCCGATTCCCGTCTCTCCGAACCCCCACAACATGAAATACCTGCAGACCAAACGTGGCAAGATGGGTCACATCTTCCCTAACGAAACCCATCTCGAGGAGGCGCCAACCCTATGAAGACGATATCTGGAAACCTGATCTGCGGCCAAGGTCGACGCTACGGCATCGTGGTCAGCCGCTGGAACGACTTCTTCACCGAACGCATGCTGGGCGGAGCGGTCGACACCTTGATCCGCCATGGGGCCGACGAAAATCTGCTCACCGTGGTCCGAGTTCCAGGTTCCTGGGAGATCCCCATGGCTGTGCGACGCTTGGCCAACAGTGGGACGGTAGACGGAATCGTGGCTCTGGGATGCTTGATTCGTGGTTCCACTCCTCATTTCGACTACATCGCATCTGAGGTGACAAAGGGACTGGGGAAACTGGCCTTGGAAACCGAAGTCCCCATCACCTACGGAGTGATCACCGTAGAGTCCATCGAGCAAGCCATCGAACGCTCCGGCACCAAGGCCGGCAACAAAGGAGGAGAAGCCGCAGCTTCTCTCATTGAGATGGTGGAGTTGTTCGCGCAGTTGGGATAGAGCCGGATCTTTCAAAGCACCCGAACCGGGCCCTCTAGCTCCTGGTCTGACCCCGCCTCATCGATCACAAGACTAAAATCTTCCGCCTGGGCCCTAAGGATCTGGCCTTCAGTCTCGAATATGGAGAACGACTGCACCTCTTCTTGGAGAAAATAGGGCTCGTTGTTGGTGCTCAAAGCCTCGATTTTGCGGAGTGGCCCGCCTGAGCCATAGCCCCGAGAAGCAGGAACAACAAGGGTCTTACGCCTGGGTAATTCCTCTTTTATTACCGCTGACTTTCCTGGGTAGGCTTCGCTGGCTCGGCGCCTGATTCCGGTGGTTCACCGGGACTTCCGGGGGGTTTTGCAAGATAGACTCCATGCCCTACTTCTGTGCGTGGACTTCTCCGGATTCGACAACCTACTCGCCCATCAGGCCCAACTGCTTGCGCGTGGCAACCTGTTTATAACTGTGTCGCACCAGGTCTCTGAGCTGGTGCCAATCGGTGTTTCCATCAATCCGCACCGAGAGCCAGCCTTTGTGGCTCAGATAGGGGGTCGGGAAAAAGCGGTCGTCTCCCTCCACCTCGGCGTGCCATGCTACATCAGCTTTGAAGGCGACCGACGGGGAATAAATCCCATAGACAGCAAAGCTCTTCTTCCCCACCTTGAAAGTCGGGTGCCCGTGGGACATGGTTTCAGAGGTCTCGGGCAGAACCTGGCAGATCTCGCGCAGCCTTTCCAGAGCATCTTGGAGCACCTCTGAATCAGGCTGCGAGGACCACGCGGCTTTCACCAACTCTCTCAGCTCAGGACGCTCAAGATCGAGAGGTTTCTTGAGCTTCACATGGCGCTGAAGCTTACCTTTTCCCTGCAACAGCCGGGCCGGATCGTCCAACTCCGCTCCCTGAGAAAAGCCCAGAGACACATGCTTCTGGTGAGCGCTCAAGAAACACACCGTGTTTGCGCCTTCCCCGGGCTGCTTGAAGAGTAGGTAGCCTCCCCAGGCCGCCTCCACCTCAAGACGTGCATCCGGACGCACGGACAAGACCAAGTCTTGGGCCAAACGCGCAAGCAGCTGCACCTCAGAGTTGTACTCTTGAATCAATTTCTGGAATGAGTTTGTTGCAGACATGCTGCGTTATCCCCAACAGCAAGATTGACAAAACTCGTGACGTCGAACGTCCGAAGGGCCGACCACAAGACCATAATGTGCTACGCAATCCGTCAAAGGGGTTCGCTAGCCCTTGTTCGCCATCAGCTCATCAGCAAGCTCCAGGAGTTGGTCCAAGGCTCGGTTCCAACCGTCTTCGAAACCCATAGCCTGATGCTTGGCTTCAGCCTCATCAGTCCAGTGCTCCGCTTTGGCGGTGTAGCGGGTTTGCCGGCCTTCCGGTTCAAAGGTCACGGTTGCCACCATAAAAGATTCTTTGGGCTTCCAACCCGGGGCGAAAGCGTCGGTGAAGACCACCTTGCGATTGCGAACCAACTCCAAATAGACCCCTTTGTTCTCCATCCGCTCACCATTGGGGCCCTGAAAGACGGTGCAGAAAGCGCCTCCCGGACGAGGATCAAGCTCTGCTTCCACCGTCTGCCAGGGTTTGGGAGTGAACCATCTCTGCAGCAGTTCAGGTTCGGTCCAGGCTCGATAGAGAACCTCTGGTCTAGCCGGGACCAAGCGGGAGAAGGCCAGACCCTGGCGAGGACTCGCGGGGTCCCCTGGTAG
>JBJHCR010000421.1:0-5092 GCA_050486105.1 Vulcanimicrobiota bacterium | reverse complement strand
CGAAGCTCAGACAAAGAGCTACCACCAATATTACGAAACGCTGTTCAGCTCCAAAGGATCGCTTAATTCATGGGCATTGAGTTTAATCTGCGCACGGGAGTTCCAAGGTAAAGACTGCGCCCCGTCCGGGTTGCGGTTTCTCCAGGAGGAGACGACCGCCCGATTCGTACGCCAGAAGCGCACTATGATGAAGACCGAAGCCATGGCCGTCGGAACGGGTCGTGAAACCCATTTCAAAGATTCGTTCCGCGTGCTCGGGAGGCACTCCGCGGCCATTATCCTCCACCGTCATTCGAACCTCACCGGCACCGGAGACGGTCCGCACCGATATGCGGCGTTCTCCCGAGGGGATTTCGCCGACGGCCTGGGCGGCGTTGGTGAGCAGGTTCACCAGAACCTGTAGGATTTTGTGTCGTTCGGCTACGATGTCCGGGCCGAGGTTCAGGTCCATCTCGACGTCGACCCCACGGAGTTGGCCGGAGCAGAGGTTGAGAGCCTCCCGGCAGAGGAGCCTGGGAGCTATTCGTTCCGGGGTACCCGACACACCGGCATAGGACTGTTGGGACCGGACGACCTGGTTGACGTGTTCGAGCCCCTCGTCGACTCTCGACAACTCGGCGAGTATGTCGGTCTGCACGGTTGCGAACTCGGCCAGCACCCCTTTGAGATAGACGGGAAGCCTTCGCCCTCTAACATCTTTGCTCAAGAAACCTGGGATGTCGCTGGAATGTTCTTCGAGCATGTCCAAAGCCCGGCTCAAACCCTCGATTCGAAGGCCCCTCACTCGGTTGTGCACCGCCGAGGCCGAGACCCGCACACTGTTGAGAGCATTACCCACGTTGTGCAGCACCCCGGTGGCGACTTCGGCCATGCCTGCCCGATGGGACAGCTCGCGCATCTCTTGTTCGACCCGTTCTCTCTGGGAGATCTCCATTCTCAAGTCGGCGGTGCGTTCGGCCACCCGATGTTCGAGGTCCTCGTGAGAAGCTTCGAGCAGGCTCTGCTGATTCGCCAGTTGCCACATTTCACGGTTAGAGAAAAGGCAAGCACGGGTCAGAAAGGACACCTCAAAGATCACCCAGGCCGCGTGCTCGAGCCATCGCCAGGGGCTGGCGGCGGCCACTCCGAAAACCGAGATGGGAAAGTAAATCCCCCGTATCAGATGGTCTACAGCAACCAGGGCCGTGGCCGGAACAAGGACCTTCCAGTCCCGATAAAAGGCCAGGAACGCCAGCGACCCGAAAATATGGAAGTGAGTCTCAATTCGACCACCACTTAGGTGAATAAAGAGGCTCGAGTAGCCCATTTGGGCTAGGGCTACGGCGTAGCGCGTGACGGGCTCTCCAGGACGATGACGCACCAGGTAGAGCGGAAAGACGAGCAGAGCCCCTCCAATGAATAGAGCCGCCGCCAAGTGAACGTGGGGTCGATTGTAGGCCCCGGTCCAGGTATACGGCGAGACGGTGACCGCCACCACCAGGCCGGCAAGGAATTCACAGACCAGAAGCTTCGCGAACATCCGATCGGTGGCGCAATAGATCTCGCGCCGGCGTTGCCGATAGAGTTCTTCAGCTCGTTGTTCCCGCATATTTGTTATTGTCGGACGTTTTGCAAAATTGCTTAACTGCCGATAGACATGACTATGCGTATCATCGTTGCTTTTTTGGCATGGACCTGTCTTCTGGCCGCCGGCATGGTCAGCTTGGCGCTCTACGATCTTCGGCCCGGTTCCTCGGCAACTGCTCCGATGACTTGGCCCGGCGAAAGCCGGATCGTTAGGAATGAACTCCCTACCCTGCTGGTCTTCCTACATCCGCGCTGTCCGTGTAGCCGGGCCACTGTCTCCGAGTTGAACCGGCTGATCGCCCGCCATGGCGACGCCCTGTCGGTGGTGATCGTGGTGGCCCGTCCGAGCGCAACGGAGCTAGGATGGGAAGAGTCCGACATCCTAAGGTCCGCGCGAGCGATTCCCGGGGCGGTGGTGCAGATCGACCGAGACCTCCGTGAAACGGCCCTGTTTGGAGCCTACACATCTGGTCAGGTTCTGCTCTACGGAAACCGGGACCAGCTTCTCTTCCAGGGTGGCCTCACTCCCTCCCGGGGACACCAGGGCGACAACCAGGGCTCGAGCGCCATCGTCCATATTCTCCTGCAACCAACCGTCCAAGCGCTGGACTCTTCTCCGGTATTCGGCTGCGAACTCGGAACAGAGGAGGTCTGGTGTGGTTCCCCACCCTGCCAAGGTGTATCTTCACTCCCTGTACTACCGTAGTCCTCGGACTCGTTACAGAGTCTCAAAGGTTCTACACTTAAACGAGAAAGCACCCTTGGGAGGTCTCGTTTTGCTCACAACAATTACACCCCAGCACCGTCTCACCTCAGCAGACAGACGACATCTTGCGATACGCCACACCGGCCTGGTTCGCCGCATCGCCTTCACCGTAGGACGTCGAAGCGCAAAAAACGACGAACTCGAAGACTTAGTTCACCATGGCCTAGTCGGGCTTCTCGAGGCCTTGGAGAGATACGATCCGACTCAAGGGGTACGGCTCACCACCTTTGTCTCCACTCGAGTCCGAGGATCGATGCTCGACGCTTTGCGCCGCCGTGACTTTGCCAGTCGAGGAGCTCGCGCGCGACTGCGGGAACTCCACCGGGTTGAAGACGAGCTGACCGGCGAACTCGGGCGCCATCCCACCTCAGAAGAGCTGGCGAGTGTACTGGGTGTCGCCCGGACCGAGGTCGACCGGCGCCGGCGAGAGTTCGCGACCGGGGTCGTTTCCTCGCTCGACGACCCGGGAGACGAGGCCCGCGGTGGATGGCACGATCGCATCGCCGACGATGGGCCGAGCGTAGAACGTCTGGTGGATCTGGAACTAGGTCGAGGAAAGCTCAAAGAGGCCCTGGCTGCTCTTTCCGAGCGAGAGCGGTTGGTGGTGGCCCTGTACTACCTAGAAGATTTGACCATCCGAGAGATCGCCGAAGTCGTCAATCTTTCCCCAGCCCGGGTTTCCCAACTCCACCGGCAGGCCCTCAAGGTTCTGCGCCAGGCGATGGAGACATGAAGACGTGAGCCTGACGGAACCGGGCGCCGAAGACCCGACCTCTCGATTGGTCAGACTTAAGCTGCAGGTGACTGACGGAAGCTACGGATATGACTTGGACCGCCTGGCGCTGGCAGTGCTCGAATCCTGGAGGTCGACTCAACCCCGGAGAAAGGGTCAAATGACACTTAGTCACGCAGCAGATCCAAGTCCCGGGCTTTCAGGATCGCCTCGATCTGATTGCGACAGTCAAGGCGCTTAAGGATCTCTCCTCGGTATTTCTCGACGGTACGAGGGCTGAGGAGCAGATCTTGGGCGATCTCCCGGGTGGTTTTCCCCTCAGCGATCATTCGCAGCACCTCGAGCAAACGTTCGGGTAGCAGCTTCGACTGTTGGTTTCGGTTGCTGCGCACGGCGGTGGCGAGAGCCGACGCTGCTTCCCGGGAGAGATAGACCTCCCCCTTCCGGACGTGCTCCAGGGCAGCCAGCAGCTCCGAGGTTTGAGACCCTTTGGTGACGTAGGCCAAGACTCCGAGTTCGATGAGTTCCCGCACCTCGGGAGGATCGAGGCGCGCCGAGACGACCACGATCTTGACCTGAGGACAGACCTCCATCAACTGGACCACGGCGTCCTTCCCAGACACACCGGGAAGCTCGAGGTCGAGCGTCACCACGTCCGGGGGATGGGCCGTCAAACTCGGCACGGCTTCCTCCAAGGAGGAAGCCGTGCCCGCCACCACCAGAGTGGACGTTGTCCCGAGCAGCCGGACGAAGCCATCCCGCACAAGGGAATGATCCTCGATCAGGAAGACTTCCGTCATGGAGCTTGCAGCTCTTCCATCAAACTGCGGATCGCATCCGCCGCCAGACCCATAGAGTCAAGCACCAGCTCGAGCCCGGCGGTTCTGGCCTGGCCCTGCGAATCGAGTTCCAGCTCCAGAATGGCCACCGTCAAGGCCTGGCAGACATCGTTGTGGAGGCGCCGGCGCAAATTCGTCATAGACTGGCGCCACTGATTGAGACAGGCGTCGGTCACCAGGACGGCGGCTTGGGCGCAGAGGCGATTTGCGGTGACCTCCAGTGGTCCTTCGCCGTCGAGAAACACTTCCAGCGTACCCTCCCCTAGGGGCACCCCTACGATGGGTGCCTCACCGTGAACGGTATCCGGAATTCCGCATTGGGCCAACACGTGCTCGACATCTAATCCTCGATAGCGTATCCAACCGCGCTTAAAGCCAAGCTCTCGACACCGGATCTGAAAGAGCTCATCTACTTCGGTTCCCACCACCCCAAGGAGCTTGACCAACGTGTATTCTTCTCTCATCACGACTAGAATGGGGAATTCTCTTCAAAGGGAAGGGAGACCTGTCATCGACCCTATCTACCGACAACCCGGCGAGATCACCAGACCAGCTTACTGATTTTTGCTTCTGTCCGATAACGTTTAAGGGAGAGATAACGAGGTGACATCCTATGGAGTGCTGGGCTGAGAGTGCCTTCCGATTGCTCATAATCGACGACAATCCGTCTATTCACGAGGACATCCGCCGCATTCTGGCCTCGATGATGAAAAGAGATGACCTCGAACGGGATTTTCGACTCCTGTTCGAGGAAGATTCGGAGGATGTGACGGCAGGTCCCGAGGTCGAATTTTCCATCGACAGTGCCAGTCAAGGGGAGCAAGGCCTAGAGTTGGTTTTCAAGGCTATTCAAGTGGGCCGACCCTACTCGATGGCCTTCGTGGATATGCGAATGCCCCCGGGCTGGGATGGCCTTGAGACCATCGAGCGGCTGTGGCAGGTCGATCCCGATCTTCAGATCGTCATCTGCACTGCCTATTCCGATCAGTCCTGGCCCGAGATAACCCGGCGCCTGGGTGCGTCCGACAAACTCCTGATCCTCAAGAAGCCTTTTGACCCCATCGAGATTCTCCAGTTGTCCCAAACCCTAGCCAGAAAGTGGTGGTTGGGGCGGGAAGTCGAGGCCCGCCTGGCCAATCTGGACCGATTGGTCGAAGCCCAGACTCGCCAACTCGAGGACTCGTATCA
>JBJHCR010000420.1:0-5092 GCA_050486105.1 Vulcanimicrobiota bacterium | reverse complement strand
GGTAAGAACCAACCAGAACGCCGCCGACGCCCAGAACTCTATCACTAAGCTCACCAGTCGCATCAATTTTGAACTTGTTAATGCTACCCCTCGTTTGGTGCAGCACTATGGACCATCGCAAGGCCTCGTCGAGGATGACCCCGAGCCTGGCATGCCCGGCATAGTTTTTGCCTCTCCCTTGGATGAGAATGGCTCCGCCCAATTCAACCCCTGGGATGGAAGGATCCGCTGGCAGCGCTATGTCTGCTTTTACTGGGATCCCACGACTAGTGAAGTGCGCCGCAAAGTGCGAGAGATTCCAGCAGCTCCGGCTCCGGGCTGGGCAGTGGTCCCGGCCGGAGTAACCCTAACCGGAGATCCGGACATCGAACAGGTTGAAGCCAACATGGTCAGCACCGACGACTTCGCCAGCGGAGCGGCTATCGACGAGCGCTTACTTGCTGAGAACGTCACCGGCTTTGAAGTGCGGATCGTGCAAGACGACGATGGGGTGGTCATGGACACCTTCGATACCACCACCAAACTCAATCGAGTCTACAACATCACCATTGAAATCGGGGATCCCGACATCGTCAGTATGAGCAGCTATTACCTCAAGGTTCAATCGCGAGTCACCCCCCGAAGCTAGGTAACCTCTTCAACAACCGATAGACCGTGGGGACATAGACTAGGGCCAATATGGTGGCCCCAACCACCCCGCCGGCTACCGCCACCGCCAGCGGAGGCCAGAAGCTTCCCCCGTTCAAGAGCAGCGGTGTGAAACCGGCCATGGTGGTGAGTGTGGTGGTGAAAACGTGCCTGGTGCAACCGATCACTACCTCCACCATACGGTCTAACTCCCCGGCCCGAGCCTTAGGGTCATCTTCCAGGGCGGCGATCACCACGATGGAGTCGTTGATGGCGATGCCGACTAGACCGATGGCCCCGACAATGGCCATGAAACCAAAGGGATAGCCAAACAGCCAGATCGCCCCCAGGGACAGCCCAACCGAAGCAGCCGCGACACTGGCGATCAAAGCTGCCAAACGGAAACTCGAAAAACCTAAGACCAGAGTGGCTACCATCAAGACCCCCAAAAGCCCAGCCGAAGCCAACAGATTGCCTACCGCTTGATCGCGCTCGGCAGCTTCGCCTCCATAGGCCAACTCGTATCCGGGGGGCAGCTCGAAGTCGGAATCCTTCAGGAGATCACGGAAGTTCTCTAAGGCCTTGCTTGGAAGGACTCCTGACTGAACGAAGCCTTGAACCGTATTGAGTCTTCGCTTATTGCGACGGGTGATCACTCCCGGTTCCGAGCGCAGCTCGAGCTCTCCCAACTGAGCGACCGTCACGGAAGGCATCGGCTCCAGGGAACGCAGGCTTGAAAGCTCGGCTCGAAAGGCGTCGTCTAGACGAACTCTCACTGAGATCTGTTCGGTGTCTTCCAGAATGGACCCAGCGATAATCCCCTCGGTGGACCCGGCCAAGAACTCTGAAAGGCTGCGCCCGGAGAGCCCGGTGGTGCGCAGGGAAACTTCATCCGATTGGTATCCCAAGGTCACCACGTCTTCATCAAGGCTAGCCAAAGTGTGAGTGATCTCCGGCACTTGGCTCAGAAGAAGTCGAATTTGCTGCCCCAGGTCTCGAAGAACTTCCAGATCCCAACCATAGAGGCGAATCTCCACCGGAGCTTCAAAAGGGGGTCCTTGCTCCAATTGCCTCAAGAGAATTCGTCCTTCCGGGAAACTTTCATCGAGGGTGTTCTGAAGCTGTCGCTGAACAGCATAAAGATCCGAGCCGAGGTTGGCATCTAGCACCACCATGGCCTGGGCGTAGTTCGGTGCGGCCACTCGGTTCCCTAACAGATTGTAGTAAAAGGGAGGGGTGGAACGGCCTAGATACCAGTCGAGACGCTCCACCTTGGGAGACTGCAGCAGCAGGGCGTTGATCCGCTCCACCAAGGCCTCCGTTTTATCAAGAGAGGCACCAGGTGGAAGTTCGACCGTCAACTCGCATTGCGGGCGATCGGAGGGAGGGAAAAACTGCTCTGGCAATTGGGAGGAAACCAGGTAACCGGCCAGCGGTAGTATCAAGCCAAAACCAATCCCGAGAAAGGGGTGCCGCAGCGAGCTCTTTAGAAACCTGGCCAGCAATTCCGTGCCCCAAGACCATCGAATTCCTAAGGAGAGGACCCGGGAAAGACCCGAGGTAGGGGTGGGGGTGGGGGTCGAGTTCTCTCCGCCCTGCCCTCTCTTGGCAAGCAAACTATAGATCAGCGGAATGATGGTCAAGGAGAGAAACAGCGAACCGAGCAAGGCCAAGATCACTGTGGTCGAAATGGAACCCACAAACTCGCCGGCCGGCCCCGGCATCAAAACCAAGGGCATGAAGGCCAACACCGTCGTCAAAGTGGAACTTGTAAGTGGTCCAAAAAGATAGGTCACCGCTCCTTCCAGCGCCTTTTCCGAAGGTGTCCCCTGGCTGATCCGATGCTGTACCTCGTCGGTCACCACGATGGCGTTGTCGATCAAAAGTCCTAAGGCGATGATCAAACCGGTGATGGAAATCTGATGAATCGGCACCCCCAGGGCTTTCATCCCTGCCAAGACGAATAAGGTGGTGAGGGGAAGAGCCGCGGAAATAGCGATGGAGGCACGCCAACCTAAGGTTACTAGAACCGTCAAGGCCACCAGGCAAGCCCCCAAGAGGAGACTGAGCTGAAGCTGGCTTAACCTCTCTTGAGTAAAATCGCTCTGATTGAAGAGCAGTACCAAATCCACGCCTTGCGGGAGCCCTTGCTTAAAGGCCTCAAGCTCTGCCGTCAGCGTCCCAGACCAAAGGTCCAAGCGCTGGGAGGACACCACCTTGACGCCCACCACACAACTGCGGGCCCCTCCGATCAAGACTTTTTCTCTGGGAGGCAGGGCCTCGCCTCTCCGAAGGGTGGAGAGCTGCCCTAGAGGGATGGTCCGAGCATCTTGGTCTGCAGAAATCAGAACTCGGCTCAAATCTTCAAGGTTTTTGAGTTCGGGCAACTCCAAAAGCAGGTCCACTTCGCTGGTGCGGAGCCGCCCTGAGCTCACCTTAACGTCATGTTCGCTGATAGCTCGAGCGATCGCGCCCGGAGTCAAACGATAGGCCGCAAGATCAGCCGGGTCCAAGAGAACCTCGATCTCTTCTTGAGGCAGGCCGAAGGATTCCACCTTCTCGGTTCCTGGAAGACGTCGAAGCACATCCTCGAGTTCCCGGGTAGTGCGCCCCAGAACGGCACTGTTCGGGGGCTCCTCTCCGCTCCACACAACCGCCACCAAACAGGCAAAGGCGCGGGCCTCCCGACGCTCAAATTCCGGCAGCTCCGATCCTGGTGGAAGCCGAGACTCAGCATCTCGAATCGCTTGGCGAACCCGAGACCAGGCCGAGACAAAGTCCTTGAGATCGTCGCGAACTTCTATGATGATGGTCGACAGCCCAGCGCGACTGGTGGCTCGGATGACTTTCAATTCGTCGAGTTCAGCCAGTTCTTCTTCGAGCACCATAGTGACCAGGGCATCCACCCGACTCGCTGAGGCCCCGGGGAACCTGGTGGTGATCAGGCCTGCTCGAGGCGAGAGTTCCGGATCTTCGAGTCTCGGAAGAGTGAAAAGCCCCGCCAGCCCATCCACCACCACTAGGGCCACCAACAAAATGGCTAGTCTCGGCTTTCTGATGAGTATAGTAGAAAGATTCTTCAAGAGCGTCGGACCTTTTGTCCCGGAACCACTCGATGCACCCCTTCGGTGATCACCAGAAGCTCGCCAGACAAAGTGCCACGCACAAAACTCCTAGAACCATCGGTCTGCAAGACCTCGACCGACTGCTTTAATACCGTGTAGAGACCTTCTTCATCTGGCTCAGAATCTAAGGTATAGCAAGCGAAGAGGCCTCTCTCGGCCGTGACAAGAGCAATGGAAGGGAGCCAATATCCGAGTCCAGGGTCGGTGCCCTCCACTCGGTACCGCACTAATTGCCCTGGCTGCAGCCCATTGCCGGAGGGCAGATGGAACAGAACTCTTTGGGTGCGGGTTTCTAGGTCGACCACGGGAAGGACCTGTCTCACCTCTGCCGACCAGGAAGCTCCCGATGCCAGGAGCTCCACTGTCCGCCCCGGGCTCAACTCGGAAACTTGGTCTGGAGGAAGATGAAGCTCCGCTTCGAGACCAGCCAAGCCAACCAGGGTCAAGACTGGGGTGCCAGCTTGAAGAAAGGTCCCGACCTCGGCATATTTGGCGGAGATTCTTCCGGAATAGGGAGCCCGGAGTTGGGTGTCTTCGAGTTCCACTTCTAGACTACCCAAGTTGGCTCGAAGCTGTGCTGTCCGGGCTTGTGCCGCCCGAACAGTTTCAGGGCGGCTGCCCTCGTCGAGATCCCTAAGTCGATTCCGAGCTGCTTGCAATCGAGCCTTTACCCTGTTTTCCTCAGTGGCAAAGTCATCCACCACCTCACGAGCGATGGCTCCCTCCTGGAACAAAACAGAGCGCCTCTCAAGCTTGGTCCTCACCAACTGAAGTTGGGCCTCTAAGTCGAGAATCTCATCCTCTGCCGCCCTGCGCTCGAAGGGTCGTGGTCCGGCTTCGATCTCCGCCTGGATGGCTTCAGCTTGAGTCAGTTGAGCCATCAACTCAGCTCTTTTGGCCAGCAGAGCCCGGCGGTCTTGCTCTGCGAGCACTTGCCCGGAAACCACGTTTTGCCCCTCACTGGTGTAAAGCTGGTCTAGCCGCCCAGCGCGCAAGAAGCCTAATTCGGTCTGTTGTCGGGCGCGGAGGCTCCCAGAGAACTCAAGAAAGCTGACCAATGAGCCCGAGGGGGCAAAGGGTTCAGCCTTGACTGTTAGTGGTGGACGCGGCGGAATCTCTGCTGCGATAGTCGAGCCGCTCCGGCAGCCCACCGTAAACATACAGCAACTGAGTAAGAGAAAAAACCAACCGGCCTGGCGCATTCAGCAAACCGAGCCAAGTTGGCTTGTGGTACACCCGCACGTTCGCATGGACATCCGAGTTCGAAACTTTCGTCGGAAGTCCCACCCTACAGAGGAGTCTTTCTTTACTAGGGTCTGTTGACATTCCGCGTTTCAAGC
>JBJHCR010000419.1:0-5124 GCA_050486105.1 Vulcanimicrobiota bacterium | reverse complement strand
GGCGGGGAGCAACTCTTCCCGGAGCGGCTCGGGTATGGTCTCCGAGGGGGCCGACTCGAGGCTGGCCACCAGGGCTCGACCTTGCAAGAGAACGGGTCCGTCAGCCGCCACCGCAAACGGAAAATCGGGACGGTGAAGAAGCACGGTGACCGTTCTCTTCACCCCTTTCACTTCCCCGAGGCCAACCAGCAGGGCACCCTGGGCCGGCACTACGGTGTTGTTTCGGCTCAGGATCGAAGAGGTCGAGTTCAAGTTGTTCACCGAAGGTTCAAGACCAAGGCGATCCGCTTCACTCGAGCTGAAAGTTACCCAACCTGAGCCATGCTTGCGATGATGGGCGATGAAGTGTTGGGAAGGGTCGCTGCCCCAGTCTTCGTCTTCGTGCACGGCGTTGATGGCCTGGGCCACCACGGTTCTGGCCAGATCCAAGGCTTGCTCGCCTTGAGCTTCCCTATTGGCCAACATCAGATGATAGGTCCCGGCTCCGGCCAAGGCAAATCCGAGCGTGGCCAAAAGAACCGCAATCACCAGCACGGTTCCTAGCCCCAAACCTCGCTTGCCCGAGCGGATCGTCACCGGTTGAGCTTAGCACAAAAAGGCTGTTGGCGCGCGATCCAAAAAACCACTGAAAACGGGTCCCAAACTTTTCGTGAACAGGAGGCTGGGCAGGGTTTCGGGGAATCTCTGAAGTCGGCATGCAAAAGCGATTGAGTCACGGCCAGTTGAGCCGGTATTGGTTCTCCCTGGCGGCCCTCTTTGGTTCGGGGGTTCCTCTCTTGCAAGCCTTCCAGGTGGCCGCAGAGCAGAGTGAGTCGGTTGCTCTTCAAGAAGGCAACCGGCGCATCGCTCAGGAGCTTGTTCGGGGCCGGGGCTTGGCAGAGTCCTTAGAGCGCACCGGGCTCTTTTCGAAGTATTCCACCCAGGTGCTCAAGGTCGGGGAGCGCACCGGGTGCCTTCACCAAGTCTTGCTCAGCTTGGGCCGCCACGAAGAATGGTTGGAGCGGCAGAACCTGGCTTTGCGTAAGGCTACTGTCTACCCGGCTTTCACCCTGCTGCTGACCGCATCGATGCTTCTGGCGGCTCCGGCCTTGTTCCTCAGAGGGCAGTTGGACCTTCTTAGAACCTCGGGGCTAGAGCTTCCCATTCTGACCAGAATGTTGATCCTGCTGTCCGACCTCCAGCGTATGCCTACAGCATGGATCTTGGGCAGCCTCGCTTTGCTGGTGGGTGGAGGGGTCCTGTTGAGCTGGAGCAAGACCGAGCAAGCCCGCAGGACCACCTGGTTGGCTTTCTCTAAGGTTCCGCTGCTGGGGTCGCTCTTACATAAGATCTTGGCCGCCCGTTTCGCCCGAGCTTTGGCTCGAATGCTCGAAGCCGGCTCACCCCTGTTGGCAGCAGTGCGCCTGGCCGCCGGCACCACGGAACTGCCGAGCTTCCAAGAGTCCGTTCAGATCGCCCTGGCTGATCTCGAACAAGGGGAGTCCCTGGCCGAGTCGTTCGCCCGCACCGGACTATTCGACCCTCTCTTTCTGGGCTGCCTGCAAGCGGGAGAAGAGTCCGGTAAGACCTCAGCTTGTCTTTCTTGGCTGGCCGAACTCTATGACTTGGAAGTCGAGGCCGATATCGCCAGCATGACCACCCTGTTGGAACCCATGCTCATGCTGTTCACCGGAGTGATGGTGGGACTGATGTTGGTCGCCACCTTGGGTCCCACGGTGCAACTCCTCCAGGTTCTTTGAGTTACGCCAACACCGATCGGATGGCTGGGGTGGGAGTGGATCTGGGTCTCAAGGTCAAGGGCGTGGGGGCGATGAGAGACGGTCTGTGGTGGACCAAGGGGGCGGGAGCGGTTTGGGGTCTCAAGGTGAGGGGGGTGGGAGTGATGAGTTGAGGCCGGTTGCCCAGGATGCGAGTGGGGCTGGCGGCTTCGGCCACCGAAACCCCGGCCTGAGCAACCTTGTCGGCCACCGTAGGGATACTCTTGAGGCCGGATTTCAGGACTTCTCCTCCGCCCAAGGCCTTCACCACCGGCCCGAAGGGCACCGCTACTCCCAGGGCGGTGTCGATATCCGCATCGGCAATCTTGACCTTGACTTCACCACCGAAGCCACCAATAAAACTGCCTCCCAGGTTGACCCCAACCTCTGTAGAGCCGCCGTCGCTCGAGTTCGGATCGTTGTTCTTGCGAGAGAAAAGCAGGCCCCCTTTGGCACTGCCGCCCTTACCGATGCTGCCTTCTCCAGACAGGGAGATGCCGCTGCCGTTGCCGGTCTTTAGGTTCAAGGTTTCCTTGTCGGCCAGCCCAACCTCGGCGCCGACGTCAAAGCCGGTGCCGATGGTGAGTTCATCCTTGTTCACCACCAACTGGTTTCGGGTTTTGGCGTGGGCTTCGGCGTAGGCTCTCTGTTCACTCGTCCACTCCAGGCGACTGTTGCCCAGGTCTAAGCCGGTGGTGGTGGTGTTCTTGACTTCCACCTTGGCGCCTAACTCGAGATTGCTTTGAAAATCCACCCCTTCTGAATCGAATTTCGATTTGCTGTGGACGTTGAAGAGGACCTCATCTCCCACAGAACTTCTCTGCTGTCGGGTGAGGGCGGCGTTGTCGCCTAAGTTCAGTCTCTGCTCGTTTTCCACAAAGAGTTCGCCTTGGTGACCGAATTTGATCTGGGCTTCTCGGTTCTTGAGGTCGAAGTTCACTCCACCGTGGATTTCGTTGTTGTATCCAGCAGTGGTTCGGTTTTCGAAGGTTCCGGTAGGGTCCGAGAAGGACAGACCGATGGTCCCATTCTGCTGAGAGGTTCCGTTGAGGTTCAGTCCGTTTCGATTTAGGCTGACCTGCCCTTGACTGTTGGAGTTGGACTGCGAAGAGGTCTGGAAAAGGGCCAGAAGATCGCGGCTCGAGATTTCCCGTTGCGGCTGTTGGCCCAAGGAAACACTGTCACCGGTCCCATCCAGGTCGCTCTCACTGGTGTTGGAAATAATGGGCTGATACATCGGGAAAGAGATGGGTGAGATAGCGTTGGGTGAATAGGACTGGCTGCTGATCATTTCTGGCTCCCTCGTCGGCGGAATTTCTGACCTCAGCTTACGAAGGGAACGGTCGATGAGTTTCCGACGGGGCCGGAAAATGTTAACAGATTATGTCAACATCCAGGATATCGGGGAGAGCTTCGCCAGGTGGGGTAGTCGTAGAGGTCTTCACCGAGCTGGGTGATGAGACTTCGGTGCTCGAGAGGCTCGAGCCAGTCCCAAGGGAGGCTATCGAGTCCTTTCTCAGCTCCCAAGAGGGCGCCGGCTAGACAGCCCACAGAGTCGGAAATCCCAGGCTTGCTG
Source organism: Vulcanimicrobiota bacterium (assembly GCA_050486105.1). Lineage (GTDB taxonomy): Bacteria > Vulcanimicrobiota > Xenobia > Xenobiales > JADMJV01 > JAEXNA01. The sequence continues at coordinate 1,791 of JBJHCR010000419.1, read as the reverse complement.
CCGTGAACCTGTTCTCAAGAGCTAGGCCGGGAACAAAAAAATCCCCGGGACGAACCCGGGGTCTATACTCATGCTCATTCACCGTCTGGCGATAGATAGATAGTATCAGCCTGAGATTGCCTGAGAGTTGCTGGATAAATGAGGAAGTTAGGCGACCATCGCTCCGCCTTCAGAGGTCGGGGGTCGTTGGTAGGCCAACTCGATGTGGTCGAGCATGGACTGCAGTTCGGGCTTGCTTTGCAACCACTCTCCATAGGGGACTTTGAACCCGTCCTTGGCGTGATCGTTGAGATAGGCGTTGAAGGTGATCAAGGTGTGGTAGCGATGGAGGTAATCTAAGCCTCGGCCCTCGGCTCGGCTGCGGGAGCCCTCGTCGTTACTAGGATCGAGACTTTTCTCCCGATAGCGAGCGATGGCCGTGCGCAGGTTCTGCATCTCATCCGTTCGATCCAAGATCTCATCGGTCTTGTCTTTGGAAGCCACTCCGTGCTCTAGGGCTTGGATAGTCCGCAAGATCAGGCGGTACTCACCCATCTCGTAATCTCCCTGTTCTCGAATATCTTGGCGCACGGTGGTGCGTTTCGAGAAGTGGGACCCGGGTTCGCCTTTCTGAGCGTCTTGGACCAACTGGGCCGCCACCATGGCGGTGGTGGTCCGACCACGACCAGCATGACAGTTGAAGATCATGGGGGTATTGGGGTCGGCCTTGGAGACTCGTTCAACTAAGGCTTCCAAGTCTTGAGTTTCCGGGGCTTTCTCGTCGGTGACCGGAACTCGAGCAAAATCGACCTGGTAACCTTCGTCGGCGATCTGATCGAAGACCTCACGGGTAGTTTGCACCGACTCAGGAGTGAGCTGCACCCATTTGGCGACCACCCCGTTTTCGTCCTCATCGTGCAAAAGGATTCGACCGCCGAATTTCTCCGCCTCGGCCAAGAGTTCGCTCTTCAGACGACGTTCGGTCTCCTCGATCTCTTCGGCATTCAGGCCTTCAAACTCTTCGGAGTTCTCGAACGGCTTCCCGAGTTCTCGAAGGTTGTAGGAGCGGCCATCGATGTATAAGACCGGCTCTTCTCGCATGTTGTTCCAGTGTACTTCTCGGTCTTTGGCCCCGGCCCGATCTAGGACGTTCCTGATACCTTCAATGGTGGGTTGAGAAACCCCATAGATCTCGGTGTCCTTGATTTGACGAAAGTTAGGGGCCCCTTCGATGCGTTCCGTGAGCTTTTCGTTTTGCAGAGTGGGGTACTGATCTACTTTGAGGATCTTACCCTGGTCGAGGAGCTCTCCACGCCGAGTTTGCACTACCATTTCCGGGGGAATCCCGTCGACCAGGTCCGATGAGACCTCGACCTCTTGCATCAGTCCTGGACCCAAATCAGGAGTCTGAGCGTTCTCCGGCTGGGAGGCTTGCTGGGAGGGAGCCTCTGTAGTGGACGTATTCTCAGGTTTACTTTGCTGTGACTCGTCGGTAGGTGTTTTGGTGAACGTTCCAGCTTTAGGGTCGGGGTTGTCGCCTTGGCCGAAGTTGAGTTCGGCCCGGTCCTTAGGACTCTCCGGCTCTATTTCCTTGCTCTTGGAAGTTGTCGAAGAGGTCACAGCGCTGATCGCGACGGTTTGCATTTGGGTGGAGGAGAGTGGGTTCAGCATAGTTCGAAATCTTCGTGGTGAAGTTCAGATCGCCTGTCGATAAGTACTAGGGTCTGTTGACATTCAGCGTTTCAAGCTGCGCGAAGCAGATTTTCTCTGGAGGAAGTGTTTTTTTGAGCCTAGTACCCGTGAGTACTTAAG
>JBJHCR010000418.1:0-5222 GCA_050486105.1 Vulcanimicrobiota bacterium | reverse complement strand
CAGTACAGCCAAAGCGGGATGCTGACTACGGTGGCGGCTCGAGCCACCGACTGCAGCGCGGAGTTTCACCTTCTGGATATCAAGAGGGTGGTCGAGGAGCATGGGTCTCGTTGCTTGGTGGTGGACCCGATTTCCGCCTTGTGCAAGGGGGGAGTTGGTTTTTTATCTCACAGCGTGGCAGAGCGCCTGATCGACTGGTGCAAGAACCGGGGCATAACTCTAGTCTGTACCAGCCTTCTCGACTTGAGCGAACCAAGCTCCGAGAGCACGCCCCTGCAGGTTTCTACCATCGCCGACACTTGGATTCACCTCACCTACCAGGTGCAAGCGGGTGAGAGAAATCGAGCCTTATCCATCGTTAAGTCTCGGGGGACCGCCCACTCCAATCAGGTTCGAGAAGTGGTCTTGACTTCTCAAGGGGTGAGCTTGACCGAGGTCTACACCTCGGGAGGCGAAGTTCTGATGGGCACCCTGAGACTCGAACGAGAGCGCCGAGAGCACCTGGAGTCCCTTCTCCGCGAAGCCGAAGCAGCCCAGCGGCAGCGCTTGCTGGACGCGCAGATGGCGAGTTTGCAATCACAAATCGAAGTCTTGGAACAGCAGAAACAGGCTAAACTAGAACTTAAGTCCAGCATAACGCAGGCTTTGACTAGGGCTGATGAAGAGCGCATTTCGACCGCCCGGAAAATCCAACTTGAGCGTGAAAAGTTCGAAAAAGGAGTTCACCTTTCCGATGGCTGAGGACCATGTTCTCCTCAGATTGTATGTGGCCGGTGCCGCTCCGAATTCTCAACAAGCTCTGGCTAACCTCAAACGTCTTTGCTCTGAATACCTTCAGGACCACTTCACTTTGGAAGTGGTGGATGTCTTCGAAGAACCCGAGCGGGCCTTGGCCGACGGTGTGTATCTCACTCCCACCTTGCTCTTCCTTTCCGTCACCCCGAGCGCGCGCATCCTGGGCAATCTCAATGACTCAGCACCAGTACTCAGAATGTTAGGCCTATCGTGAGTGACGACCAGGTTGGGACCTTAGTGGCCCAACTTTTCGAGACCCAGCAGCGCTTGAGTGAACTCCTGGGTCCCGAGGTGGACGCCCTGGTTTCGCCATCGGGAAAGACCTATCTGCTCAGCGAAGCCCAGCAGCAACTCCGCAGCAGTGAGGCTTTGCAACGTCGTGAAGCACTGCTTCGGACTACTGTTTTGGACGCTTTGCCGGCTCATATTGCGGTGCTGGATCAGAGTGGGTTGGTCCTAAATGTCAATGAAGCCTGGCGTCGTTTCGCGCGAGAAAATGACAATCGAGACCCGACGTTTGGAGTGGGACAGAACTATCTGGAAGCGGCCTCAGAGACGCCGGAAGTGGTGACGGGCCTGAAGGAGGTTCTGAGCGGGGAGCGAGCCCGGTTCGAACTCGAATACCCTTGCCACTCCCCCACCGAAAAAAGATGGTTTCGTATCGTCGCCGTCCCTATTTGCGATTGTGATCCTTTGCGAGCGGTGGTCATGCATCTGGATGTGACCACTCTAACCTTATCCCAGCAACGGCTGATTGAGCAGGCCGCCCTCTTAGACCAAACAAGCGACGCCATCTTGGTCTGGTCCAAGGATTTGGAGATCACTTTCTGGAGTAAGGGAGCCGAGGATGTTTATGGGTGGAGCCGAGAAGAGGCCCAAGGACGACCGGTGACCGAGCTGATCATGCCCACTGATGGGGAGGCTCTGGAAGCCTTGGAGGCGGTTCTGGAAGCCGGAGATTGGTCCGGAGAGGTGGAGCACAGAACAAAACAGGGCTCGGTGGTTACGGTTTTCTCTCGCTTGACGCTGGTGCGAGACAATAGAGGTTTGCCCAGCTCAGTGCTCTCGATCAACTCCGATATCAGCGAGAAGAAGCGCTTGCAAGACCAGTTTCTACGCGCTCAACGATTGGAAAGCCTGGGGACCTTGGCCGGTGGTATCGCCCACGATTTGAACAATGTCTTGGCCCCGATCTTGATGTCGGTGGAACTCTTGAGAGAGAAGCTCGCTGACCAAGAGGAGGCTGACCTCCTGAAAACCGTAGCCGGCAGCGCTCAGCGGGGTGCTGACTTGATCCAGCAGATCCTGACCTTTGCCCGCGGTGTGGGGGGGAAGAAAAAGCCTTTGAGCCTGGTGAAGGTGGTCGAAGAAGTCCAGAGTTTGATTCACGACACTTTCCCTAAGAATATCACTCTAGAGGTGCGTAAGGGTCCCGGAGATCATCTTGTCCTAGGAGATGCCACCCAACTGTATCAGGTGTTGGTGAACCTCTGCGTCAATGCCCGCGATGCCATGCCGACGGGAGGGCGAATCACACTCTCCTTAGGAAAACGTTCAGGGCCGGATTCTGTCAGGGATTTGGAGGCCACAACCACGACCGTAGGAGAAGTGCTGCTGGAGGTGACCGACACCGGTTCCGGGATGTCCTCGGAGGTTCAAGAGCGGCTGTTTGAACCGTTTTTTACTACCAAGGAACCGGGGCACGGGACAGGCCTGGGTCTGCCGACCTCCTTCACCATCGTCCGGGACCACGGAGGGAGCATAGAGGTACGAAGCAAGGTGGGGCGCGGCTCCACCTTCTCCATTCTTCTTCCGGCCTTGGAGGAAGGGGTCTCTCCGGAGGAGCCTAGCCACTTTAGAGACTCGGAAATGCCTCGGGGACGAGGGCAACTGATCCTGGTGGTGGACGATGAGGCCGGCATAAGAGAGATGATGACTCGAATCCTGGACCGCTACGACTATGAAGTGCTCCAAGCCGCCGACGGAGCCGAGGGGTTGGCACGTTATGTGCAGGAAGCAGGCAGGATAGCCGCCGTCATCACCGATCTTGGCATGCCAGTGATGGATGGGGCGACCCTCATTAGTGCCTTGAGAAGAATCGACCCCGGGATGATCATCATCGGCTCCACCGGAGAGGTCACCCCGGAAAATGTGGCCCGAGTTTTTGCCGCCGGGTTAAAGCATTTTCTTCCTAAGCCTTACACTGCTCGAGACTTGCTTGAGTGTCTGCATAAGGCTCTTCAAGAGCAGAACTCTGGCTGGAATGAGCACCCAGTTTCGTTCACCGGTGTCCCCTCTGCGACTTCTGCCGGCCAACCTGAGACGGTGCTGGTAGTAGATGATGAATTGGCTATCTTGAACCTGGTGAAACGGGCGCTCGGTTCCATGGGATATACGGTGCTCACCAGTTCCTCGGCCGAAAAAGGATTGCAGACGTTGGCGGAATCTTCCCAGAATATCTCTCTGGTGCTCACCGACCTGTCTATGCAAGGATTGGGTGGGGTGGAGTTCGCCAAACGAGTTCAAGCAAAATATCCGAAAGTCAGAATCGTGTTTTCATCAGGCTATTTGGCGGGGCCACATCCTGAGATGCCCCAGATACCGGTGCTTCCAAAACCCTACACCGTTAGGGAACTCAAGCATTGCATTCGCAGTGTTCTGGACACTGTGAATCCCACTTGATGCGTGTGAGAACCTCGTCTCGCGTCCTCATCACCCACCTTCGGTGGGTACCCGCCTGGGGTGGGTGACTTTTCGGCTAGCGTTTGCCGCGAAGTGGTCCTGCCTGCGGTGAGCACTTGGAAGCGTCAGTTCCGAATGGACGGGGATCAGAGTCACAGGGTCGACTTTGGCCGTCTCCTGAAGTAGCTAGAGCAAAAAATGAAAGGCAACCTCCGGAAACTCAAATTCAGGTCCGCCCTGGAGTATTAGTGTCACGGTCGGGTGAGGACTGTCTTGGAGAGTCTCCAGACATTCGCGGGCCACTTTTGCTTGTTCTCCCGTAGGTCTTATGGGCGTCGAAATAGCCATGTCTCGTTACAATACACATTTGCTATATTCGAAACGGCTTCTTCCCGATTGGGGAAAGGGCCATCCCACCACAGTGGGGGGACTCGCTGGTTATCCCCAATAAATCCCCAATCATAGACTTTACCCAGCCCGAGGGACCGCTTTAGAATGCGACTCACAGTAAAATTTAGGAGAACACCGTGAAAACTTTACAAGCTCGCGCGCGCTCGCTCGCGACGTCTCTCGTGATTTCGGTCTTGGCCGTGCTCACTGTCGCCTGCGGGAGCAGCAACGACGACTTTACTCAAGTGTCCGGCCAGCAAGGTGGTCCAATCGGAGGCTCGAATTTCGTAGGTCAGTTCTTGGGCGCCAACAATCTGCCCAACAACCAAACCGCCGACCTAAGCTTCACCGTTAACAACAACGGTGGCGCTACCGGTACCCTCTCTACCAATGCCGCCATCGTCACCCAAGCTGTCCAAGTTGGCGATTTTCCGGTTACCGGCCAAGTCAACTTGAACAGCGGTACCTTCACCCTCACGGGCAACATCCCCAGTAGCGGCAATTTTACCATTACCGGCGTCCTTCCCGTGGGCAACAACCAAGGCACCTATCAGTTGGTTATCAATGGCCAAACCTTCCAAGGTGTGGTCCAGCCTGCAAACTTAGGCGCTCCTAACGCTCCCGGTAACAATACTCCCCCTCCCGAGGAAGATGGCCGTCTCATTTCCGGTGGAACCGTCAGCAATTTCGTGTTCACTCCGGGCAACGGCTACAACGGGCCCACCCAGCCCGTGGATGCCGACTCAACCATCGCTGGAGCCGTAGGTACCGGTGAAGACGGCCAAGAGTCCGTCACCATCGGCCTCACCGAGGTTATTGTCGAAGGCCAAACCGCCACTATTCGTGCTCTGGTTATCACCATCGTGGACGAAGACGAACTGGTGGAAGGTCAAGCTTACCCCCTGAGCACCGATGGGAAGAATGGCTCCGTCATCTCTCTCTCGGATTCCACCGGTTCCACCGTCACCGCTGGGTGGAGTATCGTAGACGGTACCACCGGCCAAGCTACCATCACCAATATTGGTGAAAACAGCATCACCGTTCAGTTCCAGTTCACCAACGTGGGACCGAATTCGGAAGTCGACCCCAACGATGCTGAAGGGGAATTCAGCACCTCCGGTACCATCACCGGTAATTTCATCACCCTTCCCTAAACGGTAAGTTGCAACAAAAAAGCGCGTGGGCCCCAAAGCTCGTGCGCTTTTTTGTTGGTCTGGAGAGGCTGTGCGCCGAATCAACCCACATCGCCAAACTTGCGGTTATTCCGCCACAGGAACCGCGGGTTCTTGCAAATAGGTCCACTATGAGCTTCAAATTTGCAATTCCTCTGACGAAAAAATTGCGTCGTTTGGACT
>JBJHCR010000417.1:0-5226 GCA_050486105.1 Vulcanimicrobiota bacterium | reverse complement strand
GAGCATGAAACCGAATCCAATCAGGCTCACCTTTGACTGCCAATCTGTTCATCGCTACCTCCTTATCATCTGACAATGCTAAGGCATCAGATCTCGGGCGGTCTAGGCAGCGAAACAGCGCTTACACCGAAAGGGAAACGCTATGAATCAGAATACCGTGATCCAGCTCAATACACCAGGGGCTGGGGCAGAAGATCCGCTGACCGAGTTTTTGAGAAATGGAGCCAGGACACTGATACAGAAAGCTGTGCAAGCCGAGTTTGAGGAGTTCCTGGCTAAGTTCGCCAACGAGCGTCTCGAAGACGGAAGGCGAGCAGTGGTCAAGAATGGCTCCCTCCCAAAGCGAGAAATCCAGACAGGCATCGGAGCTGTTGAGGTGGAGGTTCCGAAGGCCCGTGACCGCCGGCCGAACAGCGAGAAAGCTAAGTTCAACTCCAGCCTTTTGCCGCCCTATTTCCGGAAGACGATGAGCGTAGAGAATCTGCTGCCCTGGCTGTATCTTAAGGGAATTTCAGCCGGGGATTTCCAGGAAGCGCTCTCTAGCCTTCTGGGCCCGAACGCTGCGGGACTGTCGCCTTCCACGATTTGTCGCCTCAAGCAGCAGTGGCTCGATGAGCACGTCGCCTGGAGTAAAGGGAGCCTAGCCAAGAAGCGATACGTTTATTGGTGGGCCGATGGCGTCTATTTTAATGTCCGCGGAGAGGAGGCTAATAGCTGTATCCTTGTGATCATCGGTGTAACCAAGACTGGTCACAAGGAGTTCGTTGCTATCGAGGAAGGTCTCAGAGAATCTGAACTGAGCTGGCTTGAGGTCCTTAATAATCTCAAGAATCGTGGCCTCTCAGTCGGTCCAGAGCTGGCCGTAGGCGATGGCTCACTCGGCTTCTGGAAGGCTCTCTCGAAGACGTACAGTAGCACCAGGCAGCAACGTTGCTGGGTTCACAAGACCGCCAACATACTAAACAAGCTACCGAAATCCTCGCAGAAAAAGGCCAAGGAGGCGCTCCACGACATCTGGATGGCCGAGACCAGGCAGGGTGCCCAAGAAGCCTTCGAGGCATTTCTGGACACCTACACAGACAAGTACCCCAAGGCTGCTGAGTGTCTTCGGAAAGATCGTGAGACACTGTTGGCGTTCTACGATTTTCCAGCCGCGCACTGGCAACACATTCGGACGACAAATCCGGTCGAATCGACCTTTGCCACCGTCCGTCTGAGAACCGCCAAGACACGGGGCCGTGTCTCGCGTAAAACCATATTGTCGCTGGTCTACAAGCTCGGAATGAGCGCTCAGAAGAAATGGCGCAAGCTACGCGGCTTTCATCATCTGGCCGACGTCATCAGTGGTGTGAAATTCACCGACGGAATCAAATTTGAAAACAAGGAGGCCGGTGGGGAAGCTGCTGCTTGATTCCCGCGCCGTTATACACCAGATTTGACTATAACTCCTTTCAACGTGAGGAACAACGTTTTCAAGGCTAAGTCGAATCATCGCGAGGTTAAAACTGGCCTGATTATGCAGCTCGAAGAGTTCCGCCGCAGCAATCAGAGTTAGGCGTGTGAATGCCATCGAGGCCTCCCAAGGGTTAAGGTCTGAGAGCGGTTCGCGCGGTTGCGGCACCAGCCTGCTGTACTTTGAAGCGACAGAGACGTCGCTGCCATTCAAATGTCTTACTGGCAATTTTCACCCTGGTCCTTTGCCAGGTCGGAGGCCACAAAGGCTCGAATCGCCCGAAAACGCGGAGGACACTTTGCAAGCTACACACGACCTCACCAACCAAATTCGCGAAGACATTAACGGAATCTTTCGCCAGGTGCTGCTTCCCTCCGACATCAACCATGAACAAGTATTTTGTAGCCTCGACATCATAGAGGATACTGACCTGGCAATAGAAGCTTACCGGACCCAAAATTTCCCAGACGACACTGGACAGAAGTACCTTTGGATTCACGGGGTCTTACAATGCCTTGTGATTCAGCAGGATGCCGTAATGCACCTTGGTGCGTGTTTCGGGCTCCAGCTAAATCCCAATCGAGACGACGGTGCGAGGAGCGTCCGTGCCCTTCGGAACTCAGTTACAGGTCATCCAACGAGGCAATCACAGAACGTGGAAAATGGTCCGTGCTATAATGGGATCTCGAGGATAACATTATCCCGGGACCGCTTTAGGCGGTTGAGAGCCAATAGACTTGAGGTGAAGTTCGATGACGTGAACTTGCCTGAATTCTTTCAGGTGCAAGAAGTATACATTCAGAAAAGTCTGGGCTCAATAATTGAAGCTGCGGCAAAAGCCGTAACTGAGCACGCGAAAAATTATGCAGCTGAGCCTCTGAGCGATATGCTCAAGTGGACAGTTGAATTGGCACAGTCACTATCGCGAGGTGAGACTCAAGATCTTTGGGGGAGGGTGGAGCTGGTCAAATCTGCAACAAAGAAGCGCCTTCTCTCTACCCATCTCAGCGATTACCACGAACCCCTCATTTGGAATGCCTTGAGTCGTCTTCTACAGCAGAATAACGCGACACACATCGAAGATGTACGGAGGAGCGTGGAACGCTTCACGCTCGAAATCTTGGAGTTCGACGAAGAGTTCCAACGGCAGGCCGAGGGCTAGAGTTGCTCGGACACGACTTGCAAGCGCACCCGTCCTAGCGGGAAGACGGCGAGATCTTATCGACGACGACGGTCAAGTGCTTCGAGGTCCAGACGGCATTTTTGATGATGATGCTGGAGTGGATTCAGAGGCGTCTTGTCGAAAGCAATTCGCGTGGACATAGACTTTGACAAGATCATCACTGAAAATCTCGCCGCAGAAATGCCAAATCGGGTTGCCGATCTCGAGAACGCTCTGGACGATAGGGACATTACTGGTATCATTGAGGCTCCGGACGAAGAATTGGAATTAGCCTTGAGCACTTTAAGGTATACGGAGGTGGAGCTTTCCGGTAATCACCACATCAAACCGCATATGAGGCGATTCGGCAGGATCAATAGCTTGCACGGAGTTTTCGGTATAGAGCCGAGAAAAGGCGCCGACGATCTCAATAGAATCAACGAAAACTCGTTAAGTGAGTGTAGCACCGAGGGTGTTGGTGTCGGTGTGTCTGGCAGTGGAGGGATCCGCATCTGGCGCGAGCTGGAAGAGGGGGAACAGGCAGGCGCTAATATTGCCGAATGGGCCCAATCGGTACCTCGGGACCTGGTTCAGGCATGGAATAGAGGTGCCTCAACGGCAAACATTCAGCTGGAGGAGGCTGGACGGAAATACATTGAAGAGCGGACTGAGACTTACTCCAGGGTGTTTGGCCCAGTCGAACGCGCGGCTAAAGTGATCGGACTTCGACTCATTTCCAAAGAATCGGGACCAAGCCTGAATCTCCAGAAAAAGTCTTTACCGACCAAGGCGAAGTCAGTCAGGGGCGCAACGTCCGGCTTTGAGAGAGCTGTCTTTCTCGAGTTGGTGACTAAGCTGAAGGAACTCGCCAGCTGCATTGAGGCGATTCCGTGGTTGTTTGATAGAGTAGAAGAGGAGCTTCGGTCGATTATCTTGGCGTTGCTGAACGCTGCCTTTGAAGTTCAAGGTGTCGCTGAAGGTTTTCGCGTCGCCGGCAAAACCGATATTGTTATCTCCTTTGAAAATAAAGAGTGCCTGGTGGGGGAGTGTAAGAACTGGAAGGGCCCCGGATGTGTCAAAGAAACCGTGGATCAAGCGTTCTCTTACCTGAAATGGCAAGACCAACAAGCCGTGGTCATATTTTTCTCGAAAAACAAATCGATGGACGGTACCATCAAAGCTGCAAAGAAGAAGGTCTTGCAGCTAGATGGAATGGTAAGTGGTACCCTGGAGACGGTTGATGATCGCCATTTCAAGGCGAAATTCATCCACCCTAATGATACAGCGAAAAAGCTGGATCTACACTTTTTGTTTGTAAATATCTATTGCCAAAAAATTCCAAACCGCCGTAGCAAAGGGTGAATTTGGCTTGTCGCAGGTAGCCTACCCCGAGTTCTATTTATATATCATCTGGTTTCGAGGGTTTCGTCCGCCGATGAGAAGATAGAATCTGGAGGCGGGAGAGGTCAGTAATCAACAGGCAAGCATGCTCATCGTCTAACGAGGGATCCCCCTCTCCACTCGCGGAAGAACAGCCCAAGCCGTGGAGGGGCCTTTGCAATGAGCGATTGGAAGTTTGGGGTGGAGCCGGAGCCTTATGGGGTGAGGTTTCGCGAGGCGAAGTTTGCGGTGGTTTTGGTGATGGCCGGTGATGGGGATTTGGGGCCGCAGCTTTATTCGGATTTTTATGAGATGTGCCAAGCGGTGAGCGAGGACGTGGCGGTGTTGGCGCTGGTGGATCGTCCAGGGGATGGGGTGGCTCGGGTGACGCAGATGCTGCCTCAGATGGCGGATCCGGTTTTCAATTTGGAGGAGATCTGCAAGGGGGATCCTCGGCCGCTTGCGGATTTTTTGGCTCGGGCTCTGGTGAGCTTTACGCCCGAGACGCGTTTTGCCATTGGGTTCTGGGGGCACGGGACGGGGGCCTTCGGGGATTTGGATCACGAGGAGATTGTTCTTAGACGAGAGCTTCGCTTTGGGGAGTTGGGGGGGCCGATTGTGGCCGAGGGTGCGCTTGTGGAGCGGGCTACGAGGGTGCCCAGGGCGCTGTTTCGCTCGATGTTGCCGGACATGACTTCAGAGAATGTTTTGACGAATCGGGAGGCGAGTTCTGCTTTGACGGTGGCTTTTTCGCGGGCGGGACGAAGCGAGCCGGTGGACATTCTCTTTTTTGATACTTGCCTGAATGGATCGGTGGAGGTGTTCGCGGAGTTGAGGGGCTTTGCCAAGGCGTTTGTGGCCTCCTCGATTCCTATTCCGGGCTCGGGCTGGCGTTATGATACTTGGCTGAAGATGACCGCGGAAGCGATGCCCAAGACGCCCGAGAAGTGGGCGGAGTTGGCGGTGAAGAGTTATGAGGAGGCTTACGACCAGAGGGTTTGTGAGGATCCGGCTCATTTGGTGGCCACCAGTACGGGTGTTGATTTTTTGGAGCCTTTGGGGCGATTGTTTCGGGCTTTGGTGGAGCGCGGGGTGCCCGCGTGCCGTGAAGTCACGGCTACCAAGTAAATGGATGGAGGTGCTCCACAACCAAATCTATAGTAAGAGGTGAAAAGCCCACCCGGCACCCTGAGGGTACCCGCCTGTAACCCGTCCGGAAATCCTCGGTGGA
>JBJHCR010000416.1:0-5246 GCA_050486105.1 Vulcanimicrobiota bacterium | reverse complement strand
CAGATGTAAGTCTGTATGCCCTTCAAGCGAACCGAAGTGAGTGGAAGAACAAGACGCTCCTGCTGAGGAGTGAGCAGCAGGTTCACATCCACGGTTTGCCCTGGCAGAATCCAATCTGGAAAGTCCTCAGACCAGAGGCGAACCTCTAAAGTCCCGCGCACTGCATCGATCTCTCCAGCGAACTCACCGACAGAAACTTCGAACTGCTCTGGAAACCCTCGAGCGCTGACTATTGCCTGCTGCCCCAGCTTGATTCGCGATAGGTCAGACTCATCGATATCCACCCGAACTTCAAGATTGGGGCGGCTGGAAAAAGTCAAGACAGGGGTGTTCGGTCCAGCCTGGTCCCCATCGCGCAGCAACTTGAGACCCACCACCCCGTCATAGGGCGCTCTCAAGACAGCCTGGCCTTCTTGCTGCGAAGCCAACTCTAGCGCTGCCTTGGCTTCTTTCACCTGTTCCTGGGCCAACTCCACATCCTCGACTCGAGGTCGATCACGCAGTTGCTGCAACCGTGCCTCGCCGGCCTCGCGGGCGGCCCTGAGCTCCGCTTCAGCAGCCAGCACGGCCTGACGGGCTTGCTCGAGAACCTCAGGCCTTGTTCCGTTCTCAAGTTCAGCCAATCGGGCTTGAGCATTCTCGTGGTTCTGTCGAGCTGTCTCGAAAGCTGTGAAAGCCTGCTCTTGAGCCTGCCTGGAAACCGCTCCCTGGGCTTCTAGTTCGCGCTGTCTGAGCCAATCACGTTCGCGCTGAGCTAGTTCAGCCAATGCCTGGTCTCGAGCCGCTCTGGCTTGCTCGATCTGCTCCATCCGCGGACCAACCAGGGATTCCTTCCATCGCTGCCTGGCGCTTTCAAGGGCTGCTTCTGCCGCTTCCCGAGCCCGCTCAACTTCGGCTTCTACTTCAGAGAACTCAGACGGCAAAGGCTTTCTCTCAGCAAGTCTCCGTTGGGCCTCGGCTACGCCCACCCGAGCCCTGGCCTGACCCACCTGAGCTTGGAGCCGATCGCTCTCGAGACGAGCCAAGATCTGACCGGCTTCGACCACCTGACCCTCCTCCACTTCAAAGCCTTCAAGTGTGCCGCCAACCTCGAAGGCCAGCCTGCTCTCCATCCGACCACGAACCCGCCCCGATACCGCTAGAGCCTCTACCAAGCTTCTCTGGGAGGGCTCGATCACTTCGACCTGAGAGTCTCGACCTTGGAGTGCGAACAATCCCAGAATCACCAGAAGCGCCAGAACAAGAAATCCCACTACTCTGAGCAGTTGTCCGGGTTTCACCTCAAGGTTCCGTGTCTGTTAGTGTGGATGTCCATCTGGTTTGGATTATTCCCTGGCACCAAGCCCCCCCCTTCTAGACACTCCCCTAGCCTGTCCAGCCTCAAGACAAGTCTGCTTTGAGAAGCAAGTCCATCGGAGTGACCACTCCCACCAATCTTCCGTGGTCGAGGACCAACAACCGGTGAATGCTGTGACGCCAAAACAGCTTAGAGGCGGTTTGCAGAGTGTCATCTGGACTCACCGAGACAATCTTCTTGCTCATAAGGTCCCTAGCTGTTGGCTCCTGCCCCTCCAGGATTTGCCGGTCTTCACCTGCATAGTCAACCAAGTCACTGAATGACACCACTCCCAACACTTTTCCATGAGTATCGACAACCGGTGCTCCCAAGACCTTTTCTTCCTTAAGCTGCTCGATCATGGCACTCAATTCCGTGTCTGGGTGCAATGTCATAACCTTACGCGTCATCGCATCTTTCACCCTGGGTGAGGGCAGCACGCGCTCTCCGTCTTCGATACTGGTACTAAAGGTCGAAGGTCCGGAGTAACGGGGGGACGACGGGGCTAGGGAAACTCCTGGTGAAACCGGCTCAGTCGTCCGGTGTGGGGGGAAGTACTCTGAAGACTGAGACCCACTGTCGTGACTTTCACCTCTCTTTACGGTCACCACTCGAAGTACCTCATCGAGACTAGTGATGCCTCGCTCAACTTTCATTATCCCGTCTTCGAGAAGTGTCCGAAGACCGTCCGCCCGAGCCGCCAACCAGATCGCCTCTTCTGAAGAATCAATCAAGACCTGTTGTCGAATTCGTGACGAAATCGGTAGGATCTCGAAAATCCCAGTTCGCCCGCGGTACCCTTGTTCAAAGCAATCTGCACAACCGACAGCTCGATACACTTGGCTCGGCCGAGCCTTCTCTACCGAAGCCGAAAGCAAGCGACTTTGCTCTGGAGTGATTTGACTCAATTCTCTACATTTCGGACAGAGCTTCCGGACTAGCCTCTGGGCCACCACACACAATAAGGATCCCGCGACCATATGCGGATCTAACCCCATCATAACCAGCCGGCTCAGTGTCGCTGGAGCCTCGTTGGTGTGGAGAGTGGACAAAACCAGGTGGCCTGTCTGGGCCGCTTGAACAGCGATCTCCGCAGTCTCCAAATCGCGTATCTCACCGACCATAATGATGTCGGGATCCTGCCGAAGAAACGATCTCAAGGCTGAGGCGAAAGTGACCCCGGCCTTGACATTGACTTGGACCTGAGTGATACCACCAACTTGATACTCCACCGGGTCTTCCACGGTCACAATGTTGGTAGCTATCTGATTGAGCATACGAAGGGCCGCGTACAGGGTAGACGTTTTTCCGGAACCGGTAGGTCCGGTGATCAAGACCATCCCGTGACTAGAGCGAAAAAACCCCCGAATCAACTCGAGGTCCTCTGGGAAAAAGCCCAAGGCTTCCAGATCAACAGTAGCTGTTCCCTGGTCTAGCAGCCTGAGCACCACCTTTTCTCCATGGAACGATGGTACCGTGCTGACTCGCATGTCCACCTTCCCCCGAGAAGTACGAACTGAGGTTCTCCCATCCTGGGGTCGCCGCGATTCACTGATGTCGAGTCCTGAAATGATTTTCAAGCGGGACACGCACGCCCGTTCAACCCTCTTGGGAAGCTCCACCACCGTCTTGAGTATCCCGTCCAAACGATAGCGAACTCGGAAAGTTCGCTCCTGAGGCTCGATGTGAATGTCTGAGGCTTTTTGCCGGATGGCTTCGGTGAGTAGAGAATTCACCAACAAGATGATTGGTCTATCCGTCTCCGATTGAGAACTCTCATCAGACTCGAGTAGGTTCTGCACGGCATCTAAGGAGGTCTCCTCGAACTCGGGACCTCCGGGCAACTGGTCCACCAACAATCCCAGGCCTTCAGCGTTGAGAAGGCGGCCTTTGATGGCCAATTCGATCTCCGCTCTGGGAACCAGGATGGGCTTCATCTCCAGGCCGGTGATTTGGCGAACGGTGTCCGCAGCGGTGACGTCGAAGGGGTCGACAGTGGCTACCGCGATCTCTTTCTCTCCCACCGGTAGGTTCAGCGGATAAATGCAGAAATTCTTCATCACCGGCTTGGGTATCGAAAGGCCGTATTTCGAATGCAGCATCTCCGGTGTCAAAGACCGGATGGGTAGGGCGAAAACATCGGCCATGGTCTCGAGGACCGTCTTCTCATCGATCAGGCCGTCCTCAACAATGAGACGTTCCACAGGCTTGCCTTGATGCTTAGAGCGAGCCGCCGCCTTCTTGATGTCTTCAGGGTCGAGCAGGCCGCGCTCCACCAACTTATCGAGCAGCAGGGACGAGTTCATGCCTCGTAGGATATTCCAGGAGGCAGGCGGACCCCCTCTACCCCATTGGGAAAGGGTTTGAGAGTGCAGGCATTTCAATCTGGGGAAGAAATCGAAAAGTCAGTGCTCTTTGACGACCTACTTCACTTCACCCTCCTTTTCGCGGTGGCTTGTCTTGCCTGCGTGATTAACACCTTGGCCGGCGGTGGAAGCTACCTGACTCTGGCGGTTCTCATGGGACTTGGCCTACCTCCCGGCGTGGCGAATGCAACTAATCGCGTGGGAATCTTAGCTGGGCTGGTCACCGGAAGTTGGAAGTTTGCCCGACTCGGCCAGCTTAGAAAATCCGATTTCCTGCAATACTGTCTTCCAGCAGCCGTGGGTGGTCTCGGTGGGGCCTATGTTGTCATTTTGCTCGATGACAGGACTCTACGAGCGGTACTGGCGGTGCTCATGTTGCTAGGAACCTGGACGATTCTTCGACAGCCTAAGGCTGACCCATCCGAGACGGGACAAAAGCCCAGACCGATGCTGGGAGCGGGATTGTTCACTGGTGTGGGTTTCTATGCCGGTTTTATTCAGGCTGGAACTGGCTTTATAGCCTTGGCGGCTACCAGTCTCCTCGGGATCGACCTCAAGCGAGGGAACGCCATCAAGGTTGTCAGCAACCTTGTGCAAACAATTCCCACTCTGCTTCTCTTTGCTCACCACTCGTTGGTAGACTGGAAAGTAGGTCTGGTCCTGGCCTTGGGCATGGCTGTGGGCGGCTGGTTCGGCGCGGCACTTTCCCACAAGAGTCGGACCGACCACCTAAGAAAATTCATCGCGGTGGCCATTGTCTTCTCGGCCCTGGCTGTGCTTGCTCCCCTATTGGGCTTCGGTCTGGGACGTAGCTGAGTTCACCAACAAGACCGGGCAACGCACCTCACGAATCACATCGAACGCGACACTGCCAAAGACCAAGGACGACCAGCCGGAACGACCGTGGGTCGACATGACCACCAAGCCAACATCGTGGGCGGTGACATAGTCGATGAGGGCTGCAGAAGGAATTCCAGCGACAATATGCCGAGATACCCCGTCACCAATTTCGGCCACCTTGGAGTCGAGATACTCTAGAGCGGTCTTGCGCTCGGCTTTGGAAGCGGCTGTCTCATAGGGCATATTGTCGCTTCCCACCGGAACGACCACTGCCTGAACCAAGTCGATGGTGGTCCCCACTCGGTTCGCTAAACTTCGAGCGATGGCAAGAGACGACTCAGCCTCTGAAGATCCATCCAGGGGAACCATGAACTTCTCGAACGACCAACTTTTGGATTCCACACCAGGTCCTATCAGAAGCACTGGGCAGCGAGAACGGGCCACCACCTCCTGGGCGACACTTCCAAACAGAAGTCTCTTCAAGTCAGATCTTCCATGACTGGTCATGGCGATGAAGGAGTCGGCAGATGCCACTTCGAGAATCACTTGAGGCGGAGAGCCCTCTCGTTCCAAAACCGTGGTCTTCTCCCAGATGGAATCTACTTTGCTTTTCGCTCGAGCCAAACTTTCAGACAGGGCCCTTCCGCGCTCACTCTCTCGGCTGGCATCGTCGCTCCAACAACCGAGGAGAACGATTTCTCCTG
>JBJHCR010000415.1:4807-5298 GCA_050486105.1 Vulcanimicrobiota bacterium | reverse complement strand
GTCCAGAGGATTTGCTCTGCAGCCGTACGTTAACGACCGATGCTATGTGGCGAGTTCTTTTTTGAGTGTGGCCCTGAATGCGGCATTTCGGACGGCACTTGCCGGGCGCTGTCAACGGAGGCCGGATCTGGTGGAGCAGCAATGGGAACTCAGAGTGAGGCTGCCGGTCCTACCGTGTCGAGGCGGAGAGGCGGTGCTGCGCAGCCTGTTCGAACCCTTGGGTTACACAGTGCAAGCGAGCCGTTTGCCTTTGGACCCTCGATTCCCAGAATGGGGGGCATCACGTTATTTTGATGTTTGTCTAGACATCAAGTCTGCTCTGTATAGAGTACTGCGTCATCTTTACGTTCTGATTCCGGTATTCGATGATGAGAAGCATTATTGGGTTGGGCCGGAAGAAGTTGAGAAGCTTCTCACTTCCAGTAAGGATTGGTTGAGCGAGCATCCTCATAAAGAACTGATCGTCAATCGCTATTTACAGCATCGAAGGG